>JANYKR010000018.1 GCA_025358155.1 Betaproteobacteria bacterium | reverse complement strand
CAGCACCACCGACGGCTAGGCCACCACGCCGGCCGGCCAGGGCCAGCACCTCGAACTCGACGGCAACCTGCTGACGACCATCGTCACCGACGGCCAGGCCACCACGCCGGCCGGCACCAGCACCTCGATCTCGACGGCGTTCTGCTGGTGGCCAGCACCACCGACGGCAAAGCCATCACGCTGGCCAGCGCCAGCGCCACGAACTCGACCGCGCCCTGCTGGTAGCAAGCACCACCGACGGCCAGGCCACCACGCCGGCCAGCGCCAGCACCACGAACTCGACGGCAACCTGCTGACGACCATCGTCACCGACGGCCAGGCCACCACGCCGGCATCGCCGCGCCCGTTCGGTGCGGTTTTCGGTACTTTTTTGGTACCGGAAGTAAAAAAGCACTTGGCGTTTCCGCTAAGTGCTTGATTTTCCTACCAATTTTGGTAGGCGCGAATGGACTCGAACCATCGACCCCCACCATGTCAAGGTGGTGCTCTAACCAGCTGAGCTACGCGCCTGCTTAGCTTTTGACTATACCATCTTGTCGTCAGTTCAACGCCTTCGGACGTGACGGATGCCCGCAACAGCGGCCACCTGGCGGATCGCTGCCGCCAGCCGCTGGGCGTTGGGCACCTCTACGGTGAAGGTCATGTAGGCCGTGTTGCCCGCCGGGCCTTTGACCGACTGGGTGTGCACGCCGGTGACATTGAACTTGTCCTTCACGAACACCTCGCTGATGTCGCGCAGCAGGCCGGGCCGGTCGGTGGCCTCGACCAGCACGTCCACCGGGTACGCGGCTTCGCGGCCGATGGGTGCGGCACCCCAGGCCACCGCGATCACCCGCTCGGGTTCGGACTCGGCCATGTGGCGGAAGTTGGGGCATTGGCTGCGGTGGATCGCCACCCCTTTGCCTCGGGTGACGTAGCCGCCGATGGCGTCGGGCGGCGCTGGCCGGCAGCAACGCGCCAGCTGGGTCAGCAGCGACTCCACCCCCACCACCAACACACCGCCTTCGGTGGCACGGGTGCGCTTGAGCACCAGGCCCTCGTCGGGCCCCGGCGGCGGCGCAGCCGGGCGCAGCAGGGTCTCGATGTTGCGCAGTGAAAACTCGTCCTTGCCGACCACTTCAAACAAGGCCTCGGCGCCCTTGAAGCCTAGCTGCGCGGCCAGGTCGTCGAGCTTGATGGCCGTGCGGCCCTCGCGTTGCAGCAGCTTTTCCACCAGCTCGCGGCCGCGCGCAGCGGTGGCTTTCATGGCCTGGGCGTTGAACCAGGCCCGCACCTTGGACCTTGAGCGCTGGCTCTTGAGGTAGCCCAGCTCGGGGTTGAGCCAGTCCAGCGACGGCCCGCCCTCCTTGGCCGCCGTCACCTCGACCGTCTGGCCGTTGGCCAGCGCGGTGTTGAGCGGCACCATCGCGCCGTCCACCCGCGCACCTCGGCAACGGTGGCCCAGGTCGGTGTGCAGGCTGTAGGCAAAGTCCACCGGCGTCGCGCCAGCCGTCAGTTCGATCACCGTGGCCTGGGGCGTGAAGACGTAGATCCGGTCCTCGAACGAAGGGCCATCGGCCGCCGTTGAGCCGCCCTGCCCGACCGCCGGCGCTGCCACTTTTGCGGCGGACCCATTGCCGGCATCGCCGCCGCCCTGGCCCGAAAAATCCCGCTCCCAGGCCAGCAGTTGGCGCAGCACGGCTTTGCGGGCCTCGGCCACCCGCTCTTCAAACTCGCCCGCCGCAACCACGCCGGCATAACCTTTGACCCCTGCCTCCTTGTAGGCCCAGTGCGCGGCCACGCCGTGCTCGGCATGCTCGTTCATCGCAGCGGTGCGGATCTGCACCTCCACCGGCCGGCCGTCGTCACCCAGCACCACGGTGTGCAGGCTCTGGTAGCCGTTGGCTTTGGGTCGGGCGATGTAGTCGTCGTATTCACCCGGCACGGCGCGGTAGCGCTCGTGCACCCGCGACAACGCGGCGTAACAGGCCGGCACATCGGCCAGCACCACGCGCAGCGCGCGAATGTCGAACACCCGGTCGAGCGCCAGACCTTTACCCGCCATCTTTTTCCAGATGCTGTAGAGGTGCTTGGGCCGACCCTGCACCTGCGCGTCCAGGCCGACGGCAGCCAGCGCCTGTTGCAGTTGGGCGCGGTTCTGCTCGACGCCGGCCTCGCGCTGCAGCCGCTTCTCTGCCAGCGCGCCGGCCAGTTGTTGGTAGTCCTCGGGCTGCAGGAAGCGGAAGGCCAGGTCCTCCATCTCCCACTTGATCTGCCAGATGCCGAGCCGGCTGGCCAGCGGCGCAAACACCTGCTGGCTCTCTTGCGCCAGCAACGCCGGGCAAGGCCGTTTGGTGGCGGCGTACCAGCGCAGGGTCTGCAGTCGCGAGGCCAGCCGCAACAGCACCACCCGCAGGTCGCGTGAAAACGCCAACAGCATCTTGCGCACCCGCTCGGTCTGCAGGCTGCGCTGCTCGGCGCCGACCTGGGCCTCGCGGGCGGCGCGCTGGATCAGCACCAGCTTGCGGGTCAGCGCCACCAGGCTGGCGTAGTCGGGGCCAAAAGCCTTGGCCACCACCTCCTCGGGCCGCTGTAGAAAGTCGCCGGCGTACACCAGGTAGGCGGCGGCGCGCATTGCGGGCGCGGCGCCGATGGCGGCCAGGATGTCGGCCACGCCGTCGGCATGGTCGAGTGCCGGCTCACCGGTGTCGAGCTCGCGGCCGGTGAGCAGTGGCTCGGCAAAGGCGCGGGCGCGTTGCAGCGCCGATGCGCCAGCATCCTCAGCGCCCGAATCTGCTGTGGCAGATGCTTCGAGACCAGGCGCGCTGGCCGCAGCCCCTGCGGCTCCTGCTGCCCCCGCGGCCGGCGTGGCCGCAGCCGGATCGCCACCTTGCGGGCCCGCCAACAGCACGATGGCAGCCGCCGCTTGCTGCGGCACTCCCGAGGCCGTCTTCATGGTGCGAGCAAGAACTCCCGCACCACCTGCACCTGATCCGACTGCACCAGGGTGGGTGCATGGCCGACGCCGGCAAACTCGACCAGGCGGGCCCGTGGGCCGCGCTCGGTCATGGCCTGGGCGGTGGCCTGCGACAGCAAATCGGACTCGGCGCCGCGCAACAGCAGCGTGGGGCAGCTGAGACGGTCGTAGCTCTGCCACAACATCGCCTCGCCGGCTCGCGCCAGCTCGGGCGTGACCAGCCGGAACGGCACGGCAATCGCCGGGTCGTAGCGCGGCTTGAAGCCGGCGCCATCGGGCTGCAGCTGCGGCCGGGTCAGCGCCAGCCATTGCTCAGGGCTGTGCGGACCAAAGCCGGTGCTGATCGCCCACAACGCGTCGGCGGCTTCCGCTTCGCTGGCCCAATGGGCCGGCTGGCCCAGGTAGTTGCCGATGCGCTGCAACGACGCCGGCTCGATGGTCGGGCCCACATCGTTGAGCACCAGGCGGCTCACTGGCGAGCCCGGCAAGGCCGCCAGCCCCAGGCCGATCAGCCCGCCCATCGAGGTGCCCAGCCAATGCAGCGTGTCAGCATTCAGCCGGGCCAGCAGGCTGACCATGTCGGCGACGTAGGCGGGGATGTTGTAGCCCATCGGATCGGTCAGCCAGTCGCTGCGGCCGCGCCCGACCACGTCAGGGCAGACCACCCGGTAAACATCGCTCATCGCAGCGGCCAGGGTGTCGAAGTCACGGCCCTGGCGCGACAGGCCGTGGGCGCACACCAGCACCCGGGGGTTGGCCGGATCGCCCCATTCACAGTAGGCCGTGCGGTGCAGGCCTCGGCTGTCGAGGCATTGCAGTTGCTTGTGTCGGGGTTGGGCGGTGTCAGTCACGGGCAGGGCTCCTTGTCGATAATCATCGCAGCAACCCCTAGGAGAATTTGCATGCTGAGTGGAAAAACCGCGCTGATCACAGGATCGACCAGTGGCATCGGCCTGGGCTTGGCCCTGGCGCTGGCCAAACAGGGCGCCGACGTGATGCTCAACGGCTTTGGCGATGTCGAGGCGGCCCGGGCCGAGGTCGCCGCTGCGGCCCGCCCCGGCGCCCGGGTGGCCTACCACGGCGCCGACATGAGCAAGCCGGCCGAGATCGAGGCGATGATGCGGGCCTGTGAGATGGAATTTGGCGCGGTCGACATCCTGGTCAACAACGCCGGCATCCAGCATGTGGCCAATGTCGAAGACTTTCCGGTCGACCGCTGGGACCAGGTCATCGCCATCAACCTCACCAGCGCCTTCCACACCACCCGGTTGGCCCTGCCCGGCATGAAGCTGCGCAACTGGGGCCGGGTGCTCAACATCGCTTCGGTGCACGGTCTGGTGGCCTCGGCCCAAAAATCGGCCTACGTGGCGGCCAAGCACGGACTGGTCGGCTTTACCAAGTGCATCGCGCTGGAGTGCGCCACCACCGGCATCACCCACAACGCGATCTGCCCGGGCTGGGTGCTGACACCGCTGGTGCAAAAGCAGGTGGATGCGCGCGCCGCCCAGGCCGGCATCAGCCAGGATGAGTCCAAACGCCAGTTGCTGGCCGAAAAGCAACCCTCGCTGCAGTTCACCACGCCCGAGCAACTGGGCGCGCTGGCGGTGTTTTTATGCTCGGCGGCAGCCGACAACATCCGCGGCGTGGCCTGGAACGTGGACGGCGGCTGGACCGCGCAGTAGTTGCGTTGCGCAGCCCGTAGCAGCCGCCGGCAAGCGCTACCTTGGCGAAAGCTGGATGCTGCCGCTCACGGTGACGCTGACCACCGCCTTGCCGGCCTCCAGCGGCTGCGACTCGTCCGCCCCGGGTGCGGCCATCGCGCGGGCCACGCGAGGGCCGGACTGCAGCATCTGGGGCGCCAGGTCACCACCACCCACGGCCACTTCTCGCAGGCTGTAGCTGCCAAAGCCAAACTGCTTGGCATAGGTCTCGGCCCGGCCCTTGAAGCGGCCGATAGCGCGGCTGGCGACCTCGGCCTCGGCCGCCTCGCGGGCTTCGCGCGACAGGCCAAACTGCACCCGCGACACCACCAGGCCACCGCCGCCGAGCTTGCCGGCCAGCGCGCCGATGGCGGCGATGTCCCGGCCTTCGAGTTGCAGCTCGGCCCGACCCTGCCAGCCGGTGATGCTGTTGCCGGCCACCGGTTTGACGGCATAGCGCGGGTAGAGCGAAAACGACCCCGTCCGCAACTCCAACTGGCCGGGCCGCACGGCTTTGCGGGCCTCGGTCAACGCGGCATCCAGGGTCTGGCGCAGCTGGCTTTGCACGCTGGTCGCGTCCACGCCTTCGCGGGTCACCGCCAGCGTGACAGTCAGCAGGTCTTGCAGCACCTCGGCGCTGGCCTCGGCCGAGAGCTGGAGCACGTTTTGCGGTACCGGCAGCATTTGGGCGCTGGCGGCCACCGGCAGGGTGGCCGCCAGTGTGGCCGCCAGTGAAATGGCCAGGGTCAGCCGCGAGCGGGTGCGGCGGGGCGTTGATGGGCGCATGGTTGTCCTTGCCATAAAACCGCCATTGTCAGCCGCAATCTGACGGCGCCGTCGCCCGGGTTTGATGGCGGAGTGCGTCGCCTTCGAGCGCAGCCCTGATGCCCGGTACCCGATGGCCGACGATGTGAATCGCGACATAGGTCACCCGCCAGCGTGACACCTCACACGCTGGCGGTGATATTTGTAACTGCGGGTCAGTTCCCGACGTTTGCGCGTTGGCGCGACCTGCACAATGCGGCTGTTACAAATCGGGAGCCCGCATGTCCAGCCCTGTTCACGCCAGACCTGACCGTATCGTTGTGGTCGATGACGATGCCCGCATCCGGGATTTGCTGCGCCGCTATTTGAGCCAGGAGGGCTTCGAGGTTTTGCTGGCCGAAGACGGCAAGGCCTTGAACCGCTTGCTGACGCGCGAAAACGTTGACCTGATCGTGCTGGACCTGATGCTGCCGGGCGAGGACGGCCTGTCGATCTGCCGCCGCCTGCGGGCCGGCAACGACATCACGCCGATCATCATGCTGACCGCCAAAGTCGAGGATGTGGACCGCATTGTCGGCTTGGAGGTGGGCGCCGACGACTACCTGCCCAAGCCCTTCAATCCGCGTGAACTGTTGGCGCGCATCCACGCAGTGCTGCGCCGTCGGCCGACCCAGGAGGCGCCCGGCGCGCCCAGCCGCGAGACCCAGGTGGTCAATTTCGGCCCCTTCGAATTTGACCTCTCGCTGCGCCGCCTGACCAAGGACGGCGAGGTGCAGGCGCTGACCACTGGCGAGTTCTCGATGCTCAAGGCCCTGGTGCGCCATCCGCGCCAGCCGCTGTCGCGAGACAAGCTGGCGCAGCTGGCGCGGGGCCGCGACTTCGAACCCTTTGACCGCAGCCTGGACGTGCAGGTCTCGCGCCTGCGCAAGCTGATCGAGCCCGACGCGACCCAGCCGCGCTACATCCAGACCGTCTGGGGCGTGGGCTACGTCTTTGTGCCGGACGGTACGGCTTGATGCGTCTGCGCCGCAAGCTCCTGACAACCTGAGCCCCGATGAACCAGAAAAAAGTCGCGCTCAGTTTGTTCTGGCGCACCTTTGTGCTGTTGCTGCTGCTGCTGGCAGCGGGTGTGTTTGCCTGGGTGCAGACGCTGCGCGAGCTCGACAGCGAGCCGCGCGCTGCCGCCAACACTGCCCGGCAACTGGCTACCGTGGTGCAACTCAGCAGCGAGGCCCTGCGGCTGGTGGACCGAGGCAACCGACCCGCCCTGCTGCAGGCGCTGGCCGACCGCCAGGGCCTGACGCTGACACCCCGCACGGTGGCCGACACCTGGGCCGCTGTGGGCCCTGACAGCACACCGCAACAGCTCGAAGCCGAGTTGCGCAGCCGCCTGGGCAGCGAGTTGCTGCTGGTGAGCAAGGTCAACGGTCGCGCGGGCCTGTGGCTGGGTTTTGCGGTCGACCGTGAGGCTTGGTGGCTGCTGGTGCCGCCGGCCCTGCTGCAACGCCCGACGCCGGGCTACTGGGAGGCCTGGCTGGCCCTGGCGGTGCTGATCACGCTGCTGGGCTCGGTGCTGATCGCCCGGCGCATCAACCGGCCGCTGCGCGACCTGTCGTTTGCCGCCAGCCGCATCCGCGGCGGCGAGTTCGATTCGCGGCTGGACGAGACCACCGTCACCAGCGAGATCCGCGAGGTCAACATGGGCTTCAACCGCATGGCGCGGGAGCTGGCCAAGGTCGAAGAAGACCGCGCGGTCATGCTGGCCGGCATCAGCCACGACCTGCGTACCCCGCTGGCCCGCTTGCGCCTGGAGACCGAGATGAGCGTGGGCGAAGAAGAAGCCCGTGTCAACATGGCGTCCGACATCGACCAGCTCGACGCCATCATCGACAAGTTCATGGACTACGCCCGGCCGGGCTCCACCCACTTGAGGCCGGTGCTGTTGTCGCGCCTGATCGACAAAGAGGCCGCCAGCTTCCGCGACCCCGGCGAGATCCGCATCACCTCCCGGGTCTCGATCGACCTGGAGGTGCTGGCCGACGAGGTCGAGCTGGCGCGGGTGTTTGCCAACCTGTTCGAGAACGCCCGCCGCTACGGCCGCAGCAGCGACACCGGCATCGCGATGGTCAGCGTGAGCTGCGTGCGCACCGGCGGCTGGGCAATTTGCACGGTGCGAGACCATGGCGCGGGTGTGGCACCCGAAAAACTCGGGCAATTGACCACACCGTTCTTCCGGGGCGATGCGGCCCGAACCGCCGCCACTGGCGCCGGGCTGGGCCTGGCCATCGTCGACAAGTCGATGCAGCGCATGGGCGGCCAGGTTGAGTTTGCCAACGCCAGTGGCAGTGGCCTGGTGGTGCACCTGCGGCTGCGCCAGGCCAGACCGATCCGCTCCTGAGGCTGCTGCGGCAGTTTGCGGCGAGGCGGGCGCCGCAAGAGCGGCTGCGCCGTGTCACACCGCCGACAGCAAGCACACCGCACGCGCCTCGATCGCCCTGCCCTCACCCACCGGGCCCAACTTTTCGGCGGTCTTGGCCTTGACGTTGACCTGATCGAGACCCAGCCCCAGCAAGCCGGCGATGCGCGCCACCATCGCCGGGATGTGGGGCGCCAGCCTGGGCGCCTGGGCGATCACGGTCGCATCGAGATTGACGATCATCCAGCCGGCGGCGCGCACCCGGCGTGCGCACTCGACCAGCAACACCCCAGAGTCAGCGCCCGCCAAGGCCGGGTCGGTGTCCGGAAAATGCCGACCGATGTCGCCCAGCCCGGCCGCGCCCAGCAGCGCGTCGGTGATCGCGTGCAGCAGGGCATCGGCGTCCGAGTGACCGAGCAGGCCGTGGCTGTGCGGGAGGGTGACGCCACCCAGCACCAACGGCCGGCCGCTGACCAGTTGATGAATGTCCCAACCTTCACCGATGCGCAGGGCCGGAGTGGCGGCCGGGCGCGCTGGCATCGCCTGCGCTTGCTGCAACAGCCGCTCGGCCAACAAGAAGTCGCCCGGCCAGGTCACCTTGAAATTCTCGAACTCGCCCCGCACCAGCAGCGGCGCATGGCCCAGCGCTTCAACCGCGCTGGCTTCGTCGGTGATGCTGAGCCCGCTCTGGCGGGCCGCCCGCAGCGCCGGCTCCAGCAGGCCGAGGCGGAACATCTGCGGTGTCTGCGCCGCCCACTTGCCCTGACGGTCGAGGGTTGTGCCGACCCGGCCAGCAGCGTCGTCGGTTTGCTGCTGTTTGAGCGTGTCGGCGACCGGTAGCGCCAGCAGTCCACCCACCTCGTCGTCAACGCAAGCCGCCAGCAGGCGTGCCACCCACTGAGGGCGCAACAAACAGCGCGCTGCGTCGTGTACCAGCACCCAGTCGTGCGCCAGGGCGCCACGGGCCCGCAACTCGGCCAGGCCATTGGCGACGGTTTCGGCCCGGCTGGCGCCGCCCAAGCGGGCGATCCAGCCGCGCTCACCGGCAAAGCCGGGCACGGCTTGCTCGAACCGGGCGTCGTCGGGCGCCAGCACTACCAGCGTGGCGGCCAGCTGCGGCACCTGTGCCAATGCCGCCAGGGTGTGCGCCACGAGCGGCCGACCGGCCACCGGCGTGTACTGTTTGGGGCCGTCGCTGCCGGCACGGCTGCCGCTGCCGCCGCAAGGTACCAGTGCAAAAAAGCGGGGTTCGGCCCCGATCACGGTGATGGTCATCGCCGCAATTCTAGAATTGCGCAAGTCCACGCCCCCGAGCCAGCGCTCCGGGGCGTGTTGCCGTTTTCAGCGCCACCGCCCAAGCTCACCGGGCGCCGCAAATTCCTGTTCGAGCCCGTGCCATGCAGTTGCCCCTCATCGCCGCTGGAAAGCGCTTCACCTTGCCCCGGCCGATAGGCTCGGCCGACGCCCTGCTGCTGGCGCGGCTGGCCCAGGCCCGTCAGGCTGAAAAGCGCTTGCTGGTGGTCATCACCGCCGAGCCGGCCGACGCCCAGCGCCTGGCCGACGAGCTGCCGTTTTTTGCGCCCGGCGTCACAACCACGCTGTTCCCGGACTGGGAGACCCTGCCCTACGACACCTTCAGCCCGCACCAGGACCTGATCAGCGAGCGCCTGGCCACACTCTGGCGCATCCACACCGGCGAGGCCAACGTGGTGTTGCTGCCCGCCACTACCGCGCTGACCCGGCTGGCGCCGCCCAGTTTCTTGGCCGGCACCACCTTCTTGTTCAAGCAAAAGACCAAGCTGGACGAAGCAGGCCTGAAAGCCCAGCTCACGCTGGCCGGCTACAACCATGTCAGTCAGGTGGTGTCGCCGGGAGAATATGCGGTGCGCGGCGGGTTGATCGACCTGTTTCCGATGGGCTCGCTGGTGCCGTACCGGGTGGACTTGTTCGACAACGAGGTCGATTCGATCCGCACTTTCGACCCCGACACCCAGCGCAGCCTGTACCCAGTGCCCGAGGTGCGGCTGCTGCCGGGGCGAGAATTTCCGATGGACGAGGCCGCGCGCGCCACCTTCCGCCAGCGCTGGCGCGAAAAGCTCGACGGCGACCCCACCAAGAGCCGGATCTACAAGGACATTGCCCAGGGCATCGCCACCGCCGGCATCGAGTACTACCTGCCGCTGTTTTTTGAGCAGACGGCGACGATCTTCGACTACCTGGGCCAGGGCGACGCCCGGGCGCAACTGGTGCTGCACGGCGCAGTGGACGAGGCGCTGGACCGGTTCTGGGTCGATACCCGCGACCGCCACCGCTTCATCGCCGCCGACCCGACACGCACCGTGCTGGCGCCTGAGGACATCTTTCAACGCAGTGACGAGTTTTTCACCAACGCCAACCGGCATGCGGTGCTGGCGCTGCGCGGCCAGGCCAACGCAGCGGCCCCACCAGCGGCGCCACCAGCGGCAACCCCAGCGGCGCCAGAACGAACTGAGCCCCCCGCATCAACGGTCGCCTGGGCCCGCCCACTGCCTGATGTCTCGGCCAACCGCAGCGCCACCGAGCCGCTGGCCGCCCTGGGCCGGCACCTGGAGACCACGCCCTACCGGGTGCTGATCGTGGCCGAGAGCGACGGCCGGCGCGAGAGCCTGCTGGAGATGCTGCGCGACCACAAGATCGAGCCGCCCAGCGTCAAGACTCTGGCCGAGTTCGAGGCCAGCGACGAGAAGTTTGCAATCACCGCCGCGCCGCTGGCGGCGGGCTTTTTCTGGTTCGAGCCGGCGGCGCTGTCCGACACGGGTGCTGCAACCGCCGGCCACGCCATCGAGTTCATCACCGAGACCGAGCTGTTTGCCAGCTCACCGCAAGGCCGGCGCCGGCGCAAGCAAGAGCAGGTCAGCAGCGTCGAGGCGCTGATCAAGGACTTGTCAGAGCTGAAGGTGGGCGACCCGGTGGTGCACGGCAACCACGGCATCGGCCGATACGTCGGCCTGATCAGTATCGATCTGGGTGACGGCGCGAGCGAGTTCCTGCACCTCGAATACGCCGACCAGGCCACGCTCTACGTGCCGGTGGCGCAGTTGCACCTGATCAGCCGCTACACCGGCGTCAGCGCCGACGAGGCACCGCTGCACCGGCTGGGCTCGGGCCAATGGGACAAGGCCAAGCGCAAGGCCGCAGAGCAGGTGCGCGACGCGGCCGCGGAGCTGCTCAACCTGTATGCCCGCCGCGCCTCGCGCGAGGGCCATGCGCACCGCTACTCGGCGCACGACTACGAGGCTTTTGCGTCGAGCTTCGGCTTTGAGGAAACCCCCGACCAACGCGCCGCGATCCATGCGGTGATCCAGGACATGGTCAGCCCGCAGCCGATGGACCGGCTGGTCTGCGGCGATGTGGGCTTTGGCAAGACAGAGGTGGCCCTGCGCGCGGCCTTCATCGCGGTGATCGGCGGCAAGCAGGTCGCCATCCTGGCGCCCACCACGCTGCTGGCCGAGCAGCACTACCAGACCCTGGTGGACCGGTTTGGCAAGTGGCCGGTGCGCATTGCCGAGCTGTCGCGCTTTCGGTCGTCCAAGGAGGTGAAGGTGGCGCTGGACGGGCTGGAGGCCGGCACCGTCGATATCGTCGTCGGCACCCACAAACTGCTCTCGCCCGACGTCAAGTACAAACGGCTCGGCCTGCTGGTGATCGACGAGGAGCACCGCTTTGGCGTGCGCCACAAGGAGGCGATCAAGGCGATGCGCGCCGAGGTGGATGTGCTCACGCTCACCGCCACCCCGATCCCCCGCACCCTGGGCATGGCGCTCGAAGGCTTGCGCGATCTCAGCGTGATCGCCACCGCGCCGCAGCGCCGGCTGGCGATCAAGACCTTTGTGCGCAGCGAGGGCAACTCGGTGATCCGCGAGGCCGTGCTGCGTGAACTCAAGCGCGGCGGCCAGGTTTACTTTCTGCACAACGACGTGGCCACCATCAACGCCCGGCGGGATCGGCTGGTCGAGCTGGTGCCCGAGGCCCGCATCGCCATCGCCCACGGCCAGATGCCCGAGCGCGAGCTCGAATCGGTGATGCGCGACTTCATCGCCCAGCGCTACAACCTGCTGCTGTGCTCGACCATCATCGAGACCGGCATCGACGTGCCCAGCGCCAACACCATCGTGATGAGCCGGGCCGACAAGTTTGGCCTGGCCCAACTGCACCAGTTGCGGGGCCGGGTCGGCCGCAGCCACCACCAGGCCTACGCCTACTTGCTGGTGCCCGACACCGAGACGCTCACCAAGCAGGCCCAGCAGCGGCTGGACGCGATCCAGAGCATGGAAGAACTCGGCTCGGGCTTTTATCTGGCGATGCACGACCTGGAGATCCGCGGCGCCGGCGAGGTGCTGGGCGAAAACCAGAGCGGCAACATGATGGAAGTCGGCTTCCAGATGTACAACGACATGCTGGCCGAGGCGGTGCGGGCCCTTAAATGCGGGCAAGAGCCCGACCTGCTCAGCCCCACCGGCGTGTTCGGCGGCGCCACCGAGATCAACCTGCACGCGCCGGCGCTGCTGCCCGACAGCTACTGCGGCGACGTTCATGTGCGGCTCAACCTCTACAAACGCCTGGCCACTGCCGACAAGGCCGAGCAGCTCGATACGCTGCTGGAAGAAGTGACCGACCGCTTTGGCAAGCTGCCCGCACAAGGCCAGACCTTGTTCGACACGCACCGGCTGCGGGTGCTGGCACGGCCCTACGGCGTGCTCAAGATCGATGCCAACCCCCGGCTGATGAGCATCACCTTCCGGCCCAAGCCGCCGATCGACGCGCTGCGCATCATCGAGCTGGTGCAGAAGAACAAGAGCGTCAAGCTCGCCGGCAACGACAAGCTGCGCATCGAGCGCGAATACGCCGACCCGAAGGACCGGGCTCAGTACATCCGCGATGTGCTGCGGGCGCTGGGGCAACCGACCGGGCCGATCCGGTAGCCAGGCCGCCAGGGCGCTCAGTCGTCCTCGTGCTCACCCTCGGCCAGGTCGAGCCGGTTCATGGCCCAGGCGTAATACCAGACGATCAGGCAGTAGACGATCAACGCACCCTGGGCGCTGACCCAAAAGCCAAACGGCCAGCCGAAGAAGTTGAAGCTCAGCGCCCGGCCAAACAAGCAGATCGCCAGCGTCAGCAAGAACCACAAACCCAGCAGCCCGCGGGACAGGCGCAAGGTTTGGCGCCAATAGGGCGATGGCCCGGAACGGCCAGGCGGAGCAGGTGGGGGGGCAACGAACGGCATCGGCCGTCATGCTAGCCCACCGCCGCCATGCGGTGTCCCGGTTCAACCCGCAATCACCAGGTGGGGGGGGGCACACCCCCCATGCGAGAATCAAACTCCACTTGATACCCACTGAAACACCCCCATGGACATCGAACAAGTCAACGCCATCGGCACGCTGCTCGCCGATCTGAGCGCCCGCACCGAGCAGCTCCGGGGGTATCTTTGACTACGACCGCAAATCCCTGCGCCTGAACGAAGTCGTCGCTGCGCTCGAAAACCCGACCGTCTGGAACGAGCCCAAGCGGGCCCAGGAACTGGGCCGCGAGAAAAAGTCGCTGGAGGATGTGGTTGCCACCATCGACCACCTCAAGAGCAACCTGTCGGACAACAGCGAGCTCTACGAGATGTCCAAGGCCGACGAGGCTTTTGACGACTTGGCTGCGATCGAGGCCGATGCCGGCAAATTGCGCCAGACGGTGGAGGGGCTGGAGTTCCGCCGCATGTTCAGCAACCCGGCCGACCCGCTGAACTGTTTTGTCGACATCCAGGCCGGCGCCGGTGGCACCGAGGCCAACGACTGGGCCGGCATGCTGCTGCGCCAGTACCTCAAGTACTGCGAGCGCAAGGGCTTCAAGACCACGATGGAAGACGAGACGCCGGGCGAGATTGCCGGCATCAAGAACGCCACCATCAAGGTCGAGGGCGATTACGCCTTTGGCCATTTGCGTACCGAGACCGGCGTGCACCGCCTGGTGCGCAAGAGCCCGTTCGACTCGGCCGGTGGCCGCCACACCAGCTTTGCCAGCCTGTTTGTCTACCCCGAGATCGACGACTCGATCGAGATCGACATCAACCCGTCGGATGTGCGGGTCGACACCTTCCGCGCCTCGGGCGCCGGTGGCCAGCACATCAACAAGACCGACTCGGCCGTGCGCCTGACCCACTTGCCCACCGGCATCGTGGTGCAGTGCCAGGACGGGCGCAGCCAGCACAGCAACCGCGATGTGGCCTGGAAGCGGCTGCGCTCCCGGCTGTACGACCACGAGATGCGAAAACGTCAAGAAGAGCAGCAAAAGCTCGAAGACACCAAGACCGATGTCGGCTGGGGCCACCAGATCCGCAGCTATGTGCTGGACAACAGCCGCATCAAGGACTTGCGCACCAACGTCGAGATCAGCAATACCCAGAAGGTGCTGGACGGCGATCTGGATGTTTTCATCGAAGCCAGCCTGAAATCCGGGCTTTGATGGGCCGCTGCCCGGGGCTGCGCTCCGGTCAGCATCCAGTGCGGTCCCGGCCTGACATGACCCGCCCCCGCCTTTGCCCCTGGCGATGACGCCCTGCCGCCACCGGCCCAACCCCTGACCCCCTGAGATGCCCACCATGCGTGAAGGACCTGCCACCCTGATCCGCCGCGAGGACTACGCCGCGCCGGCTTTCTGGATCCGCACCGCCGAGCTGAGCTTCGACCTCGACCCGGCCAAGACCATCGTCGCCAGCAAACTGGTGATCGAGCGCAACGCCAGCGCCGCACCTGGCCAGCCGCTGCGCCTGCACGGCGACGGCCTGACCCTGCTGCGCTGCCTGGCCGACGGCGAGAGCGTGTCGTTCCGCCACGAGGGCAGTGGCGCGGACGGCATGCTGGTGATCGACAACCCACCCGAGGCGGCGAGCTTCACGCTGGAGATCCGCAACACCTGCGCGCCCGAGAAGAACACCCAGCTCTCAGGCCTGTACACCAGCGGCGGCGGGTTCTTCACGCAATGCGAGGCCGAGGGCTTTCGCCGCATCACCTACTTTTTGGACCGACCCGACGTGATGGCAGTGTTCACCGTCACGCTGCGCGCCGATCAGGCCAAGTACCCGGTGCTGCTCTGCAACGGCAACCTGGTCGAGCAAAAGGTGTTGCCCAATGGCCGCCATCAGGCCCGGTGGCACGACCCCTTCCCCAAGCCCAGCTACTTGTTTGCGCTGGTGGCGGCCGACTTGGTCTGCCGCGAACAGCGCATCCAGACCCGCGCGGGCAAAGACCATCTGCTGCAGGTCTACGTGCGTCGCGGCGACCTGGACAAGACCGAGCACGCGATGAACTCGCTGATCGCGTCGGTCGCCTGGGACGAAGCACGGTTTGGCCTGCCGCTCGATCTGGAGCGCTTCATGATCGTCGCCGTAGGCGACTTCAACATGGGCGCGATGGAGAACAAGGGCCTCAACATCTTCAACACCAAGTACGTGCTGGCCAGCCCCGCCACCGCCACCGACGCCGATTTCGCCGGCATCGAGAGCGTGGTCGGCCATGAGTACTTTCACAACTGGACCGGCAACCGCATCACCTGTCGCGACTGGTTCCAGCTGTCGCTCAAAGAAGGCCTGACGGTCTACCGCGACCAGGAGTTTTCGATGGACATGGCCGGCAGCGCGTCGGCCCGGGCGGTGCAGCGCATCGCCGATGTGCGGTCCTTGCGCGCGTCGCAATACCCCGAGGATGCCGGCCCGATGGCGCACCCGGTGCGGCCCGACGCCTACACCGAGATCAACAACTTCTACACCGCCACGGTCTACGAAAAAGGCGCCGAGGTGGTGCGCATGATGGCCACCCTAGTCGGGCGTGCCGGGTTCCGTGCCGGCATGGACCTGTACTTCAGCCGCCACGACGGCCAGGCCGTGACCTGTGACGACTTTGCCCAGGCGATCGCCGACGCCAACCCCGACACCGCGCTGGCCCTGCACCTGGACAGCTTCAAGCGCTGGTATGCCCAGGCCGGCACGCCCACGCTGGCCGCGCGCGGCGTGTACAACCCGGTCACCCTGCACTACACCCTGACTCTGAGTCAAAGCGCTCAGCCTTCGCCTGGCCAGCCGGGCAAACTGCCCAGCGTGATGCCGGTGTTGATGGGCTTGCTCGACGCCAGCACCGGCCAGCCGCTGCCGTTGCGGCTGGCCGGTGAGGCCCAGACCGCCGGCAACGAGCGGCTGCTGGTGCTGAGCGAGGCCGAGCAAAGCTTCACCTTCGTCAACATCGCCAGTGCGCCAGTGCCCTCGCTGTTGCGGGGTCTGTCGGCGCCGGCCCATCTGGATGATGGGCTGGACGACGCCGCGCTGCTGGTGCTGCTGCAGTTTGATACCGATGCCTTCAACCGCTGGGAAGCGGGCCAGCGCCTGTCGCTGGGCCGGCTGCTGGCCGCCCTGCCCGGCAGCGGCAATTTGCCGGCGCTCGACGAAGCCTATGTTGCCGCCATGCGCCAGGTGCTGCGCGATCCGGCGCTGGATGCAGCCTTCAAGGACCTGGTGCTGACTCTGCCCAGCGAAAGCTATCTTGCCGAGCAATGCGCGGTGGTAGACCCACAGCGCATCCACTTGCTGCGCGAGCAGATGCGCACTCAGCTGGCGGCGCTTTTGCGCGACGACTGGGCCTGGGCCTTTGAGGCGCACCAGGTGCTTGAAGGCTACCGCCCGGACGCTGGACAGTCCGGCCGCCGCGCGCTCGCCAACCAGGCGCTGCAGATGCTGGTGCAAGACGCTGTGCAGACCGGTGACGCCGTCTGGCCGGGCCGGGCCTACCAGCGCTTCAAGGATGCGGCCCAGATGACCGACCGCTACGGTGCGCTGCAGGCGCTGGTGGAGGGCCAGTCCGCGCTGGCGGCGCCCGCGCTGGAGCGCTTTTACACGCTGTTTGCCGCTGATGAGTTGGTGATCGACAAGTGGTTCAACCTGCAAGCACGGGCGCCTGAGCCAGCCGCTGTCGGCTCAGGCGTTGGCAGCGTGCTGGCCAAGGTCAAAGCCTTGATGCAGCACCCTGACTTTTCGCTCAAGAACCCGAACCGGGCCCGCAGCCTGCTGGCCGGCTACTTGCGTGAAAACCCGGCCGCCTTCCACCGCAGCGACGCCGCCGGCTATGTGTTCTGGGCCGACCGGGTGCTGGAGCTCGATGCGATCAACCCGCAGCTCGCTGCCCGCATGGCGCGCAGCATGGACCGCTGGAGCGTGCTGGCCGAGCCCTGGCGCAGCGCCGCCCGCGAGGCTGTTGCAAGAGTTGGCGCCTACCCCAAACTGAGCGACGACGTGCGCGAAATTGTCAGCAAGGCCTTGGAAAACTGAGCCCATGAAACGCATCAGCCTGACCCAGTACCTGGTTGAACAGCAGCGCGAGCACGGCCACATCCCGGCCCAGTTGCGGCTGCTGATCGAAATCGTCGCCCGGGCCTGCAAGACCATCGCGATCTCGGTCAACAAGGGCGCGCTGGGCGATGTGCTGGGCAGCGCCGACACTGAAAACGTGCAGGGTGAAGTCCAGAAAAAACTCGACGTCATCTCCAACGAGGTGCTGATCGAGGCCAACGAGTGGGGCGGCCACCTGGCGGCGATGGCGAGCGAGGAGATGGACACCATCCACGTGGTGCCACACCGCTACCCGCAGGGCGAGTACCTGCTGCTATTTGACCCGCTCGACGGCAGCAGCAACATCGATGTCAACGTCTCGATCGGCACCATCTTCTCGGTGCTGCGCAAGGTGGGCCACCACCGCGGCGTCAGCGAAGAAGACTTTCTGCAGCCCGGCCGGGCCCAGGCAGCGGCCGGCTACTGCGTCTACGGCCCGCAGACCACCCTGGTGCTGACTGTTGGCGAAGGCGTGGCGATGTTCACGCTGAACCGCGAGACCGGCTCCTGGGTGCTGACGGCCGACGAAGTCAGGATCCCCGCCGACACCAAAGAATTTGCGATCAACATGTCGAACATGCGGCACTGGGCGCCGCCAGTGCGGCGCTACATCGACGAATGCCTGGCCGGGCGCGACGGCCCGCGCGGCAAAGACTTCAACATGCGCTGGGTGGCCAGCATGGTGGCCGACGTGCACCGCATCCTGACCCGGGGCGGCGTGTTTTTGTACCCCTGGGACGGGCGCGAACCCGACAAGCCCGGCAAGTTGCGGCTGATGTACGAGGCCAACCCGATGGCCTTCTTGGTCGAGCAGGCCGGCGGCGCCGCCACCAACGGCAGCCAGCGCATCCTCGACATCATGCCGGGCAAGCTGCATGAGCGTGTCAGTGTGCTGCTCGGCTCAAAAAACGAGGTAGTGCGCGCCACCGGGTACCACTCGATCGAGGCCACATCCGTCGACCCCGTCCCAGCGCCGACCCAAGCCGTCTAGACCTGTGCAGCTTGGTCTTGAACCCCGGGCCGCGACTCAGCCAAACGCCGGCCGACAGGGCTCAGGCGCTGACCGGCGCCACCACGCTGCCGGCTCTGACCTGAGAACCGATGCCCCGATAGCCGATGTAGCGGCAGGCCTTGTCGAACATCGGCTCACCGCTGACCCGGAACTGCTCGGTCGTGCCGTCGCTGTGGCGGCGGTGGAAAGCAAAGTCCAGAAACGGCTGGCGTGAGGCGATGGCCGCCTGCAGTGCCCGGCGTTCGGATTCGACCCAGCCGGTGTCCTCATCGCACGAACCCGACCCCAAAAAATCGGTGACCCGCAGGCCCAGCATCTGCTGAACCGGGCCCGAGACGTGGGTGAAGTCGCCGGACTCGTTTTGCTCCCAATACCAGTCCGACGCCAGCTCGGTCAAGCTGCGAAAACGTGCCTCACTCTCACGCAGCTCGGCGGTGCGCTCCTCCACCCATTGCTCCAGCATCACGTTGTGCTGGGCCACCGCCTCGTACAGCAGGCGGACTTCAAGCATGTTGTGGATGCGGGTTTTGACCTCCAGCAGGTCAAACGGCTTGCTGATGAAGTCTTTGGCACCGGCCTGCAGGGCGCGCAGCTTGTGCCCGGGCTGGGCGGTCAGCACGATCACCGGCAGGTAGGGGTCGTTCGGATTGCGCTTGAGGCCGGCCATCACCTCAAAGCCGTCCATGCCCGGCATTTGAAGGTCCAGCAGGATCAGGTCAAAGGCCTCTGCTGTGTGCAGCGCCGTCACGGCCCGCGGGTCCAGCGTCGAACTGACATGGGTGTAGCCGGCCTCGGCCAGCAGGCGCTCGAGCAAAACGACGTTGGCGCTCTGGTCATCGACGATCAAGATCTTGGCGGCCAGAATGTCCTGCGCCATTCCGGTCATGACGGGAGCTCCTGAGCCTGGTCGGCTTGATCGGCTGGTCTATCACCGGCATGCGCAGCGCCGGGGGCCTTTTCGCGCCCGGCAAAGGCCAGCGCTGTGTCGAGTGTGTCCATGAATTCAGTGACCCTGATCGGTTTGGTCAAGTAGCGGAAAAACCCTGCCTCCAACCCGCGCTCGATATCGCGTGGCATGGCGTTGGCGCTGAGCGCGATCACCGGGATCAAGCGCGTCTCCGGGAGCTGCGCCAGGATACCCAGCGCCTGGATGCCGCCGATGCCCGGCAGGTTGATGTCCATCAGGATCACATCCGGCTGCTCGGCGCGGGCGACCTCGATGCCGCCCGCACCGTCGCGTGCAGTGAGCAGGCGGATGTCGGGCCGCCGCGCCATCAACTTTTCAACCAGCATCAGATTGGCCGGGTTGTCTTCGACGCAAAGCACGCTGCGCCGCTGGGCATCGGCAGGCGCAGCGGCGGGCACAACGGGCTGCGGCTCCGCCATGGAGCTCGGCAAACCGGGCGTAACTCCCGGGTCCAACTCGACCCAGAACACGCTGCCCACGCCGACCGAACTGTTGGCACCGATTTCACCGCCCATCAGCTCGACCAGACGCTTGCTGACCACCAGGCCAATGCCTGTGCCCTCTTCGATCCCGTCCTCCTGGCCCAGGCGGTTGAAGGGCTGGAACAACTGGGCCAGTTGGTCAGCCGACAGGCCTTCTCCGGTGTCCTGGAAGCTGATCCGGATTCGCCCGTCCGCGCCAGCGTCGCAACGCACCTCGACCCGGCCGCCGACCCGGTTGTACTTGATTGCGTTGGTCAACAGGTCGATGAAGACCTGTTTGACCCGGGTACGGTCGGCCAGGATGTACCAGTCGGAAGGGAGTTGCGGAAAGCTCACCGAGATGCCACCCACCTGGGCTTGCGGCTCGATCATCGCGTGGCAGTCGCTGAGCACATCGTCCAGCAGCAGCGGCTCCAGCGACAGCGACAGCTTGCCCGACTCGATCAACGCCAAATCCAGAATCTCGTTGATCAACTCCAGCAGGTACCAGCCGGCCTGCAGGATCTGATCGACGCTCTCCTTTTGCCCGGGTGCGAGCGCCGGTGAGCCCGATTCCATCAGCTGCGCAAAACCCAGGATGGCGTTGAGTGGCGAGCGCAACTCATGGCTCATGCTGGACAAAAAGTCCGACTTGGCCAGGTTGGCTTTTTCAGCCACCGACTTGGCGCCTTCGAGCGCGACATTGATCTCCTGCAGCGCCTGGTCGAGGCGGCGGCTCTCAGTCACATCACGCGCGGCGGCAAACACGCCTTGCAGGTTGCGGTCGCGGTCGTAAAAGGTGGTGGCGTTGTAGGACACCACGGTCTCTTTGCCGTCGCGGGCGCGGGCGGTCAGCTCGTAGTTGGTGACCTTCTTTTCGAGCAGTACCCGCTTGATGCCGGCTTCGGCACGCAATGGGTCGGTAAAGCAGCTCTTGAAGGGCGCACCGATCAATTCATCGCGGGTGCAGCCGGTCAGCGCCTCCATCTGCTTGTTGACATCGGTGATGATGCCCGCCGGGTTGGTGGTGATCAGCGCGTCGATGTTCGACTCGATCAACGACCGGGTGTAGAACTGTTGGTCCCGCAGGCGCTGGTCAAGCTTTTGCTGCTCGGCCTCCACCTGCTTGCGGGCGGTGTTGTCGGTGCCGATCAGCAGGTAGCCGATCACCACCTCCTGCGCGTCGCGCAAGGCCGTGACCGACACCACCGCCGGGAACCGGGTCCCATCCTTGCGGATGTAGGTCAGCTCGTAGATGTCCTCGATTCCGCGCGAGGCCTTGAACACCAGGGCCTCGAAGCCCGGCGTGAT
>JANYKR010000013.1 GCA_025358155.1 Betaproteobacteria bacterium | reverse complement strand
CGATCACCACATTGAGTACGCCACCGCGCCCACCCGACAGGCCGATGCCGCCCAGCACCACCACCAGGATCACGTCGTAGATCAGCGTGGAGTTGTAGATCCGCGTCGGCATGCTGTTGACCGAAGCGGCCATCACCAGCCCGGCAAATGCACCGATCAGCGCTGCCAGCACATACTGCAGCACGATAACCGGCCGGGTCGGGATGCCGGTGGTGCGCGCGCCGAAGGGGTTGTCGCCGACCGCATAGATGTAGGTGCCCAGCCGCGTCTTGCGCAGGAAGAAAGCCACCAGCGCGGCCGTGATGCCGAACATGACCACCGGCATCGGCACACCGCCCAGTGTGCCGCGGCCGACCCAGGCCAAGCCGTCGAGCGGCGCGCTCCACTGCACCACGTCGAGGCGGAAAAATCCCACCTGGCCGAGCCCCGCCAGGAACAGGCCCGAGGCCAGGGTGGTGAACAGCGAGGGCACCTCGGCATAGGCCGTGAGCCAACCGTTGACCAGGCCGAAGCACAAGGCCAGCAGCACCGCAGCGCCGAAGGCAACGCTCACGGAATGACCATCCTGCACCATCTGCAGGATCAGGCCGGCGGGTACCGCCAGCGCCGCCACCATCGAAATGTCGATGCCGCGGCCGATCACGATGATCGCCATGCCCAGGCCCAGGATGCCCAGGATGGCCACGTTCTGCAGCAGACCCAGCATGTTGCCGGCGTTGAGAAAGCCCGGCAGCAGGGCCGAAAAGCTAGCGAACATGAGCGCGAAGATCACGAACACGATGGTCTGCTGGGACAGGCGGGGCAGGGTCAAGCGGGGCTCCAGGGGCGACGCGGCATAGCGGATGGTCGGTGCCGGCGCCGGCTTTGACAATGTGCGAAACACACAATCTGAAGCCAATCTGCATTGGACAAATTACACTGTTTTATGTCTATCCCTGGGCGACCGACCCTCGCGATGCGATCCCCTAAGCCTTCTACCGCTGGCCGCCGCGTCGCGGCCGCCGCGACCGTGCCTGCCGCCGCCACGCCGGCGGCGCCTCACCAGCTGCTGCAGCTGCGCACGCAGTTGGCCCAGGCACGCGGCCGCGAACGCGCCTGGCTGGCGGTGTCCGACAGCGTGCGTGACCTGACGGTCTTGCGCGAACCCGAACGCGTGCTGCAGGCCATCGTCGAGCGTGGGCGGGCGCTGCTGGGCAGCCATGTGGCCTGGATCGCCGGCCCGGACCATCTTCAAGACGACACGCTGGTGGTGCTGGCCATTGACGGCGTCAGCACTGAATGGGCGCAGCACATGCGGGCCGCCAGCGGCCGCGGCGTGGTGGGCTATGTGCGGCAGACGCGCTCGCCGTTTGCCACTGCCGACTACTTTGCCGAAACCCGGGTGCTGCACGATGCCCGGCTCGATGCCACCCTGCGCAGCGAGGGCGTGCAATCGATGGCGGCGATGCCGCTGCTGTCGGGCACCGACTTCCTGGGCGTGCTGGTGCTGGCCGACCGCGACGCTCGGGACTACAGCCATCCGGACATCGCCACCCTGAGCATGCTGGCGGCGCATGCGGTGGTGGCGATCCGCAATGCCGAAGCCTTCGCGCGCACCCGCAGCGCGTTGGCCAAGGCCGAGCAAAGCAACGCCTTGTTGCAGCAGAAGTCCGCCGCATTGGAACTTGCCGCCGACGCGCATGAGCAGCTGACCCGCCTAGTGGCCCGGGGCGGCAGCTTGCTTGAGGTGTGCCAGACCGTGGCCACGCTGCTCGATGCGACGGTGGCGCTGGTAGATGCTGCGGACACGCTTCTGTGCAGTGCGGCCCCGCCGCAATCCCTGGCACCGCCGCTGTGCGCGCCAGTTCCCGGGTCAGCGCTGCATGCCGCGCTGGACGCCAGCCGCTTGAGCGGCCGCTCGGTGTTGCTGTCGGGCGAAGCGGGCAGCGCCGGGCAGCTTGCGGCGATCGTCGGCGGCGGCCGGCTGCTGGGCGGCCTGCTGGCATCGAGCGAGCTACCGCTGTCCGATGTGGCGCTTCGCACGCTGGAGCGCAGCGCGCTGGTGCTGGCG
>JANYKR010000138.1 GCA_025358155.1 Betaproteobacteria bacterium | reverse complement strand
TCCAGCGGATCGCGGAGACGGCGGAATATGTGAGCCAGCGCACCCTGCAGCTGGACGAGCAGGTGCAGCGCTTTCTGGCCGACCGCAGCCGCAACCGCCACAATCCCGCCAACGGCAAGCTAGAGATGTCGAAGATCTTTGACTGGTACGGTGACAACTTCAAGCAAGGCCACCGGGGCATCAGCACACTGGCGGGCTTTCTGGGCCGCCATGCCGATTTGCTGGCCGATGCGCCGACAGACCGCGACAGTCTGCGCGGCGGCGCGGTTCCGGTGGCTTTTCTGGACTACAACTGGCAGCTCAACGACGCCGTTTGATCGACACCTCAAGGGCGGCACCAGATACCCTAATGGGTATACCCGAGGGTGAAATGGTCTACACGGGTTCATCATGGCTGCCAGGCTTTGACAGCAACGCAGCTGCGACGCCTTACGGCATCCAAGCCCCAACCGAACCCGGAGACCCGCATGGCAAACCTCAAGCTGGCGTTGATCGCCTTGCCGGCGCTCTTGTGGCAACCAGCAGCCCAGGCCTCGGCACTGATCCAGGAGATGGCCTTGCATGCCATGCTCGAGTCAGCCTCTTCGGCCCTGACGACGATGGGCGACTACAGCACGCTCAACCCCGATGCCATTGCCAACGGCAGCCACCGCATCGGTGCCGGCGGATTGGCCTGGAGTGGCAGTGTCGGCGATGCCGGCTGGGCCTACACCGGCAGTGGCAAGTTGGGGGGCATGGCTTTGTCGATGAGCCTGTCGGGCAGCGTCACCGGGGCGGACGGGGCCGACATCAGCTTTACCATCACCGGCAGTGGCATGCTGGGGTCACAGCCCTTGTCAATGGACGGCACCTCGACCTGGCATTACGACAGCGTGCTGGACGACTACTTCGACAGCGACTTCGTCGAGCACACCAAGATCGGCGCCAACTCATGGCACGGCTATGGAGTGAACCGGCGCAGGACCTGGTGCCCCAAGCCCAGCGCCATTGACGGTAGCGCCCTGATCAGCGACGTGATTGCCGGCGGCAGTATCCTGCAAGGCTGGGCCAGCTCAGGCAAGAAAATCCGTTACGGCGGCGGCCTGAAATACTGTTATTTCCCGTTCCCGCTCGATCTTCAGTCGGTGGCCTCGTCCGGCAAGATGGGCAGCCTGGTCTCGGGCGCTGCGGCCAAATCGGGCTTGACACCCGCCGCTGCTGTGGCACCTGGCCTGCCCGCCCCCATTGCCGATTTTCTCGATGCCAGCAACCAGGGCACCTTGGTGCAAACCAGCGGCGGCCTGTACGGCGACGACGTGGATAACCGCTACCGCAGCAGCGGCAGCTTCGGCGGCGGTGTTTTTTCGGGGGTCACCCACGATGTGCCTGCGCCCCCAACCCTTAGCCTGCTGGCATTGGCAGGGGCACTGGCCTGGGCGCAGCGGCGTCGGCAGGCAACCTGAGGGCTGCTCCCGGGGGCTGGCTTCAAGCGCCAGCACTGCCCTCCACCAGCAAGCTCACCACCGTGCCGCACGAGCCGCCGATGTTGAGCGTCTGCACCCGCCGGGCGCCGGCGATCTGACAGGCCCCAGCCTGACCGGTGACTTGCTGGGCGGCGTGCCAGAGCATGCGAGCGCCCGTGGCCCCGACGGGGTGGCCGCCGCCGATCAGGCCACCGCTCATGTTGATGGGGCAGGCGCCACCAGGCTCGATGCGGCCATCCTCCACCGCCTGCCAGCTCTGGCCCGGTGGGGTGAGACCGAAGTGGTCGATGGCCATGTACTCGGTGATGGTGAAGCAGTCATGGGTCTCGATGCCGTCGATGCCGTCGATGCCGTCGATGGCCTCGATGCCCTGCACGCCCGCACGCTGCCAGGCCGCGGTGATGGCGTCGCCCACATGCGGGAACACCAGCGGCTGGCCTCGGCTGCGCTCGAACTTGTGCTTCAAACGCAAGCTGCCGTTGCGGTGGCCCCAGCCGGTGATGCGGGCCAGGGTGTCCAGCCCCACGTCGTTGCGGCGGGCATGCGCTGCGGCAAAAGCCGGCGAGGCCAGCAACACACTGCACGCGCCATCGATGATCTGGCCGCAGTCCTGGCGCCGGGTGCCGG
>JANYKR010000307.1 GCA_025358155.1 Betaproteobacteria bacterium | reverse complement strand
ACGGAAAACCGGGCGCCAGGGGTCGATGTAGAAGACGCCCGGCGGGCAGTACAGCCCTTCGGGTCGGGCGACGACGAGGTCGTGGGGGCCGGGTGTATCCATTCCGCCTGATTGCAGCACAGGCTCGAGCCCGCAGCTGATCACTGTGCGCATACCCAGGGGTTCGGCTGAGGAAAGGGATTTCAAGCGCTGCTTTTATGGCCGGTGGCCCGGCTGTGCAGCCTCAGTGCTTCGCATCGCTGCGCCTTGGCGATCCACAAGGCCCCAGCATGACTGGCAATTCCGCGTCAACGCCGCGATGGATGCGCCAGCCGACGACCACCTTTCGCGGCAAAGGCCGTTCTTCGGGCGTCCCAAAAATCCCTCAAGAAATCCCTGCGTTGCCAGCGGCCAGCGCCGCACGGGTCGCCAACACCAGCGGTATGCGGGCTGACTCAGGAAAAGGTGAGACGCTGCTGACGTTGACCTCGCACAGCACATAGCGTTCGGCATCGGCGTCCTCGCGTTGACCGGGCAGAAAGTCAGCGTCCCACAGCAGCGGCAAGGCGTCGGGCCTGACGCCAACACGCTTGCACAGCAGGTCCACCCAGCCCTGTTCAAGGCGCTGCCGCAGGTCCTGAAAGCGAGGATCATCCGCACCGCTGTACAGCCGAGGCCCAGGGGCCGGCGCCTTAGCACCATCTGCTGCCGGATACAGCGCGTTCACGGCTTGGTGGCCAAAGCCGGCGACGCGGTCACGGACCAGGTAGGCACGTGTCATGCCTTCGGTCATTCTGGGCTGCCACGCCTGATCGACCATGGTGCCAGCGCCCTCGAAGTACGGGGCCAGCTGCTTCAGCACGGTGGCGAAATCGACAACAGCCTCTTCGGCGCCGCGCTGCGCATGCCGAAGTGCGAAGGCGCCCGGGCCGCGCTGCTCAATGCGCCAGACGCCGATACCGCTGTGTCCCCGGTGCTGCTTCAGCACACGGGCACCGCGCGCCAGGCGCCCTGGGAGATCGGACTGCAGCTGCGCAAGGCCTTCAACCCGGTGCACGTCGCTGCCAAAAGGCAGGTCTTGCACCGACAGCAAGACGTCCTTGGTGCCCATTTGCAGCAGGGTGTCGGGGTGCGTGCTGACAAATACGCCGCGCGCGGCCACATCGCGCAGCAAGGCGTCGAGCCGGTCCCGGTTGCGTCCGCCTTCCATCGGGTTGTGCCAGACCAGCACCCCCTGAACCTGCGCCAGCTGGCGCTGCACCTCGTCGGCGAAATCATCGTTGTAAACCGCAGGAACGGCCGCGACACCCGCCGCTGCGAAGGCCTCGAACAGACCCGCAAAGCGGCTCTCGGCAGGATCGGACCGATTTCGGGCGACTCTATCGCCGGGGTACAGGATGGCCAGGCGGGGCCGGTGGGGGGTGCTCATGGTTGACTCCTGCGTCGTGCTGGCAAGGGTGCTTGCGGACCGGACCGGACGTCAACATAAGTCCACCCGCTTTCGATCCAATTGGCCGGCGCGCAGCGCCCAGGCCCGGTTGATCGGGCTCTCCGGCTTCCAGGACAAGCGCTCGGCGATCAAGGCGTCGGCCAGCGCGCGATCACCAAGCCGGACAGCCGCTTCGGTGAGTGTCCAAGAGAACATGTCACGCTGCGCATGGCTGCCGCCCATGCGGTTGGCCTTGCAGCGCAGCGGCATCATGTGTTCGATCGTGCTTGCGTAGTCGCCGCGACCAAACGACGCCAGGGCCTGGCACGCGGGCAGGCCGATCTCTCGGCTCATCATCGCGTGGGTGCCCTGCCCGGCCGCCGCACGCTGGGCGGCTGCGATCAACCGCACTTGCGCACCGGTGCGGCCCGCGCCCACAAAGGCCATCATCGCGCTGACGTCGTTGAACGCGTAGTAGGCATGATCGACCCGCGCTTCCCACGGGTCCGCGACACCCGCCCAACGGCCACCCACATCGTGCCCCAGCAGGGACAATCGCCACAGCAAGGCTGATCCATCGACAAGCTCAAGCGCCTGGCCGAAGCCGCCGGCCGAGATGTTCTCGTCGAACAGCGTCAATGCGCCGGTCATGTCGTTGGCATCGATATGGAACAGCGCCTTGTGCCACCACAAGTGGAAGGCAAACAGGCTGTTCGGCGCCCAAGCCTTGGCCGTAGAAGCCAGAAAGTCAGCACCCTCGTTAGCGCGCCCTTCCATTTCCATCACATGGGCCACAGCATGAACCGCCCATCCGTCTTGCGGGTTCAAGTCGATGGCGGCGCGGCCGCGCGCCTCAGCTTGTCGGTAGTCGCCAGACTCCTCAAGCCCGAACGCATACATGCCTTGGATGAAGCCGTAGCCCGGCACGCTGGCGTTCCAGTGCGGCAGCACGCGCGCCACGCGGTCGCGCAGCAGGTGCGAGTGTCCTAACGAGAAGTCGCCGAGGTGGGCGTACTGCAGCGCCACCAGGTCGCGTGGATACTCGATCGAGGCGCGGCCCCAGAGTTCAGTGCCACGTGCCCACTCGCCGTCGAGCCAGCTGCGACAAGCGGCAATGTGCAGGCGCTCGCGGTCGTTGGCCCTGGGGGCGAGCTCTTCTGCCGCCGTCAAGCTCTTGACCAGTTCCGGCTCGAAAGCCCTGTCGGTTGCGGTCGCCAGCGCACCGGCTCGAAACAGGTGCGCCATCACAAAATCCGGATGCTCGGCGAGCAGCGCATCTACTTCGGCAAGCGGATCGGCTTGGTAGGCGTGCATCAGGTGGAACACCCGGTCCAGGCGATCAATCGCTTGCTGCGAACGGTATGAAACGGGGTTGCCTCTGTCGTCGAACTTGCTCATCTGCGTCTCCGTTGACAAAACCACAGTGACCCGTGCTGCCATCAGAACCGCCAAGACAGCTTGGGTGCAGCATCAGACTTCAACCCGGCGGCCGTCGATCACGCGCCGCTTGGCCGCACGCGCAGCAATTCGCGCCCAAAGTGCACATAGAGTGAATCTAGCACCTGGCTCATCTCGACCAGCAGCGCGTCGTCGTCCGTCAGACGCTCACGCGCAACGGGCATCACCGCCTCGAAGCCTCTGGCCTCGGGGACAGCCTCACCGCCCACATCGATCTGGTGGACCAAGGCGCCCAGGTGCACCAATTCAGTCGCAACAGGAGCCCTGCGGCCGCTCAGCCGTTTTCAGCCGGCCACAGCCCCGCCAGCTTCAGATCACGCGCGCACTGCGCGGCATCGGTGAACAGCTGCGCCTGCCAGCCCGCCGCCTGGGCCGCCGCCACGTTGGCTGGCACGTCGTCGATGAACACCAGCTCGGCCGGCGGCAAGCCAAAGCGCTGCACCGCCAGCGCAAAGATCGCCGCGTCGGGCTTGATCAGCTTGACCCGGCTCGAAAACACGCCGTTGTCAAACGCCCGCACAAACGCGTGCTCACGTTCCAGTTGCTCGGCGTAGGGCGCCGGCATGTTGGAGAGAAAAAACATCGGCCTGCCCGGCCGGCGCAACTGGTCCATCAAGGCCACCGACGCCGGGATCGGCTGCAGCGATGCCGGCACCGCGTCCACCACCCACTGCACC
>JANYKR010000306.1 GCA_025358155.1 Betaproteobacteria bacterium | reverse complement strand
ACGCTGGCCGAACTGGCCCACGTGCCAACCGGCGCGCGCGCCATCGCCCTGTCGTTCCACCCGGTGAAGCCGCTCGCCTACGTGTCGCTCGACGATGACCGTGTCGGCGTCTTCGACATGGACCGCGCTGAGTTCATCGGCTACATCGCCACGCAGCGCGAGCCCGATGTGTCGAAGGTGGTGCTGCTGTGAACACCGCGGCCACGTCACCACTGCTCCAGTTCCGCAACGTCAGCAAACGCTTCGGCGGCACGCAGGCGGTGGACCGCGTCACGCTCGACGTGCGCCCCGGCGAGATCCTTGCGCTGCTGGGTGAAAACGGCGCCGGCAAGTCCACGCTGATGGCGATCTTGTTCGGCCACTACCTGGCCGATGCTGGCCAGATCACGGTGGACGGGCGGCCGCTGCCGCCAGGCGACACCCGCGCCGCGCTGGCCGCCGGCATCGGCATGGTGCACCAGCATTTCACACTCGCCGACAACCTGAGCGTGCTCGACAACGTGATGCTGGGCACCGAGCCGATGGGCGCGCTGCTCACCCGCCGCGCCGCCGCCCGCGCCCGGCTGCTGGCGGTGGCCCAGCACGCGGGGCTGGCGGTCGATCCGCAGGCCCGCGTCGGCAGCCTGTCGGTGGGCGAGCGCCAGCGGGTGGAGATCCTCAAGGCGCTGTACCGAGGCGCCCGTGTGCTGGTGCTGGACGAACCCACGGCGGTGCTCACGCCGCAAGAGGTCACCCAGTTGTTTGGCACGCTGCGCCAACTCGTGGCCCAGGGCACGGCCATCATCTTCATCAGCCACAAGCTCGATGAGGTGATGGCGATTGCCGACCGGGTGCTGGTGCTGCGCGGCGGCCAGGTGGTGGCCGAGGCCGCCACCGCCAACACCAGCAAAACCGAGCTGGCGTGCTGGATGGTGGGCCAGTCGGTGGCCACGCTGCAGCGTGTGCCCTCGGCCGCCGTGTCGGCCGCAGCCGAGGGCGACGCTGTAACGCCCCGGCTGGCGGTGGCAGGGCTGTACGCACACGGTGGCCGGGCGCAGCTGCACGACGTCTCACTGACGATTGCCGCCGGCGAGGTGCTGGGCATTGCCGGGGTGTCGGGCAATGGCCAGGGCCTGCTGGCCCAGGTGCTGGCCGGCGTGCTGCCCCCAGCCGCCGGTCAGTTGCTGCTGGAAGGCCAGCCGCTGGGCCGCCGGCCGCAAGACATCGTCGAGCAGGGCGTGGCGAGGGTGCCCGAGGACCGCCAGGCGGTGGGCGTGGTGGGCGACCTGCCGATCTGGGAGAACTGCTGCGCCGAGGCGCTGCGCACGCCCACACTGTCGCGCTGGGGTTGGATACGCCGCGCGGACGCCCAGGCCTATGCCCAGCGCTTGCTCGACAGCTTTGATGTGCGCGGCGCGACGCTGGCGCGGCCGGCTCGGGCGCTGTCGGGCGGCAACATGCAAAAGCTGATCCTGGGCAGGGTGTTGCAGCGGGCCGACGGTCGGGCGCCGCTGCTGATCGTGGCGCACCAGCCAACCTGGGGGCTGGACATCGGCGCGGTCGGCCATGTGCACGGCCGGCTGCGGGCTGCGGCCAAGGCCGGCGCAGCGGTGCTGCTGATCAGCGACGATCTCGATGAGATCGAGCTGCTGGCCGACCGGATTGCGGTGATCTGCCAGGGCCGCCTGGGCGCCGCCCGGCCTGCCGCCGACTGGACCCGCGAGCAGCTGGGCCTGGCGATGGCCGGCAGTGCCGGCGGCGCCCGCCACAGCGAGGCCCTGCCCCATGCGGCTTGAGGCGCGCAGCACCGTAGGCTGGCCGCAGGTGCTGCGCGCCAGCGGCGTGGCGCTGCTGGCGGTGCTGGCGGTGGCCGCCGCGCTGGTGGCGGTGGCCGGCGCACCGGTGGGGCCCAGCTTCGGCCTGATGGCGCAGGGCGCCTTCGGCTCGGTGTTTGCGCTCAGCGAGACGCTCACCCGCGCCATCCCGCTGGTGTTCACTGGCTTGGCGGCCACCGTGGCCTTCAAGGCGCGGCTGTTCAACATCGGCGCCGAGGGCCAGCTCTACGCCGGCGCCATCGCGGCGGTGGCCGTGGGCAGTGCCGGCTGGGCCTTGCCCACGCCACTGTTGATGGCGGCCACGCTGGGCGCCGCGATGCTGGCCGGCGCTGGTCTGCTGCTGGGCCCGGCACTGGCCAAGCAATGGTGGCAGGTGGACGAGGTGGTCAGCACGCTGCTGCTCAATTTCATCACCCTGCTGGCCGTGGGCGCGCTGCTGGACGGGCCGATGAAAGATCCCGGCGCGATGGGCTGGCCGCAAAGCCTGGCTCTGCCCGACGCGCTGGCGCTGGACAAGCTGGTGCCGCAAACGCGGGTACACACCGGCCTGCTGCTGGCCGGGAGCGCCGCGCTGGGCTTGTGGGTGCTGCTGCGCTTCACCACCCTGGGTTTCGACATCCGTGCGCTGGGCGCCAACGCCCGCGCTGCGGCCTTTGCGGGTGTGCCGGTCACGCGCACCGTGGTGCTGGTGGCGCTGCTGTCGGGTGGCCTGGCCGGGCTGGCCGGCGCGGTGGAGGTGGCGGGCCGCACCGGCTATGTCACGCTGGACATGTCGCCCGGCTATGGCTACACCGGCATCGTCATCGCGATGCTGGCGGGTCTGCACCCGCTGGCGGTGGTGGCCGCCAGCGTGCTGGTGGCCGGCGTGCTGGTGGGCGCCGACAGCATGAGCCGCAGCATGGGCGTGCCCACCTACCTGGCCGATGTGGTGGTGGCCTGCGCGCTGCTGGCGGTGCTGACGGCCAGCATGTTGTCGCGCTACCGGCTGCGCTTTGACCGCCCGGCGTTAGCCTGATGAGCAGCCTGCTCGATCTGCTCAGCGCCCTGCCCTTCTGGGTGGCGGTGCTGCGCGTGGCCACGCCGCTGGTGTTTGGCACGCTGGGCGTGCTGCTGTGCGAGCGCGCCGGCGTGCTCAACCTGGGCATCGAGGGCCTGATGGTGGCCGGCGCCTTCAGCGGCTGGTTGGCGGTGTACCTGGGCGCGCCACTCTGGGGTGGTGTGGCGGTGGCGGCGCTGGTGGGCGCGCTGCTGGGGCTGCTGCATGCGCTGCTCACGGTGGTGCTGGCGCTGTCTCAGCATGTGGCCGGGCTGGGGTTGACGATGCTGGCCACTGCGCTGTCGTACTTTGGCTACCGGGTGATGTTCCCCAAGGTCAACACGCCGCCCACCATCGAGCCGTTTGCGGCGATGGACTGGCTGCCGTTGCCGGTGCTCAACCAGCAGACTCCGCTGACCCTGCTGGCGCTGGCCCTGGTGCCCTTGCTGGGCTGGCTGCTGTACCGCACCCCCGCCGGCCTGGCGCTGCGCATGGCGGGCGAGAGCCCGGCCGCCGTGGACAGCCAGGGCATCAGCGTGCTGCGGGTGCGCAGCAGCGCGGTGGTTGCCGGCTCGGCGCTGATGGGTGTGGCCGGTGCCTTCTTGACGCTGTCGGCCTTCAACGCCTTCTTTTTCAACATGGTCAACGGCCGCGGCTGGGTCTGCGTGGCCTTGGTGGTGTTTGCCGGTTGGCGGCCGGGCAAGGCCTTGCTGGGCGCGCTGTTGTTCGGCTTTTTTGATGCCTTGCAATTGCGGCTGCAACAGTCAGACTTCGGTGGTCTGCCCTACCAGCTCTACCTGATGCTGCCGTATGTGCTGTCGATCGCCGCGCTGGTGCTGGCCTCGCGCCGCGCCAGCGCACCACAGGCGCTGATGAAGCCCTGGATCCCCGGCGAACGCTGAACCTGCCAACCCGTCAACGCGTCCCGAGTACCCCCCGATGCTGGACTTGCTGATCACCCAAGCCACCCTGCCCGACGGCCGCAGCGGCATGTTGGTGGGCGTGCAGGCCGGCCGCATCGTGCTGGTGCAGCCGGGGTCTGAGGCGCAAGCCGCTGACCTGCCGGCTGCCGAGCGGGTGGATGCCGCCGGCCTGTTGCTGTCACCGCCCTTTGTCGATGCGCACTTTCATCTCGACGCCACGCTGTCCTACGGCCTGCCCCGGGTCAACGCCAGCGGCACGCTGCTGGAGGGCATCGCGCTGTGGGGCGAGCTCAAACCGCAGCTGACGCAGGACGCCCTGGTGCAGCGCGCGCTGACCTACTGTGACTGGGCAGTGGCGCGTGGCCTGCTGGCCATCCGCAGCCATGTCGATATCTGCGACGACCGGCTGCTGGCGGTGGACGCGCTGCTCGACGTGAAGCGCCGGGTTGCGCCCTACCTCGACCTGCAGCTGGTGGCCTTTCCGCAGGACGGCCTGCTGCGCAGCCCGAATGCGTGGGCCAACCTGCAGCGGGCGCTCGACCGTGGCGTCGACGTGGTGGGCGGCATCCCGCACTTCGAGCGCACGATGGATGACGGCGCCGCCAGCGTGCGCCAACTCTGCGAAGAAGCCGCGCGGCGGGGCCTGCGGGTCGACATGCACTGCGACGAGAGCGACGATCCGCTGTCGCGCCACATCGAGACGCTGGCAGCCGTTACCCAGCGCCTGGGGCTGCACGGCCGGGTGGTGGGCTCGCATTGCACCAGCCTGCACTCGATGGACAACTACTACGTCTCCAAGCTGCTGCCGCTGATTGCCGAGGCCGGCGTGGGCATCGTTGCCAATCCGCTGATCAACATCACGCTGCAAGGCCGGCACGACAGCTACCCCAAGCGCCGAGGCATGACCCGGGTGCCCGAGCTGCTGGCCGCCGGCGTGCCCGTGGCCTTCGGCCATGACTGCGCGATGGACCCGTGGTACTCGCTGGGCCAGGCCGACATGCTCGAAGTGGCCAGCATGGGCCTGCACGTGGCCCAGATGACCGGCCAGGACGCGATGCGCCAGTGTTTTGCCGCCGTGACCGACACACCCGCTCGGCTGCTGGGCCTCGACGGCTACGGCATCACGGTCGGCTGCCATGCCGACTTGGTGCTGCTGCAGGCCCGCAGCCCGGTCGAAGCCCTGCGGCTGCGGGCCACCCGGCTGAAGGTGTGGCGGCGCGGTACCCTGGTGGCCAGCACCCCGCCGGCCACCGCCCAGTTGATGCTGCCTGGCCGGCCCGGCCGGGTCGATTTCATGTTGCCTTGAAGGAGATTCCCCCATGAGCAGTCTGTTGATCCGAGGCGGCACCGTTGTCAATGCCGACCGTGAGTTCCGCGCTGATGTGCTGTGCGAGGCCGGCAAGATCGTCGCCGTGGGCGCCAGTCTGGCCGCGCCTGCGGGTTGCGAGCTGTTGGACGCCGGCGGCCGCTACGTCATGCCCGGCGGCATCGACCCGCACACCCACATGCAGCTGCCCTTCATGGGCACCGTCACGCAAGACGACTTCTACAGCGGCACGGCCGCAGCGCTGGCCGGCGGCACCACCAGCCTGATCGACTTCGTGATCCCCGACCCGCAGCAGCCGCTGATGGACGCCTACCGGATGTGGCGCGGCTGGGCCGAGAAATCGGCCTGCGACTACAGCTTCCACGTCGCCGTGACCTGGTGGGACGAGAGCGTGCGGCGCGACATGGGCACCCTGGTGACCGAGGAGGGCGTGAACAGCTTCAAGCACTTCATGGCCTACAAAAACGCCATCATGTGCGACGACGAGACCCTGGTGAACAGCTTCAGGCGCGCGCTGGAGCTGGGCGCGATGCCCACGGTGCATGCTGAAAACGGCGAGCTGGTGTTCTTGCTGCAGGCCGAGATGAAGGCCCGTGGCATCCTCGGCCCCGAGGGCCATCCGCTCTCCCGCCCGCCTGCGGTCGAGGCCGAAGCCGCCCAGCGCGCCATCGCCATCGCCGACGTGCTCAACGTGCCGATCTACATCGTGCATGTGTCGTGCGCCGAGAGCGCCGAGGCGATTGCGCGTGCCCGGGCGCGCGGCCAGCGGGTCTACGGCGAGGTGCTGGCCGGCCATTTGACGGTGGACGACAGCGTCTACCGCTCGCCCGACTTTGCCTTTGCCGCCGGCCATGTGATGAGCCCGCCGTTTCGGCCCAAGGGCAACGCCGAGATGCTGTGGCGCGGCCTGCAAGCCGGCTATCTGCACACCACCGCCACCGACCACTGCACCTTTTGCGCGGCACAAAAGGCAGCCGGCATCGACGACTTCAGCAAGATCCCGAACGGCTGCGGCGGGGTGGAAGAGCGCCTGGGCGTGCTGTGGCACGAGGGCGTCAACGGCGGCCGGCTGACGCCGAGTGAGTTTGTCGCCATCACCTCGGCCAACGCCGCCAAGTTGTTCAACATCTACCCCAGAAAGGGCTGCATCGCAGAAGGCGCCGATGCCGACCTGGTGCTGTGGGACCCGGCCGCGAGCCAGACCTTCTCGGTCAAGACCCAGCGGTCTCTGGGCGACTTCAACATCTTCGAGGGCCGCAGCGTGCTGGGCCGGCCCAGCCATACCGTGAGCGGAGGCCGGGTGGTGTTTGCCGACGGCGACCTGCGTGCAGTGCGCGGCGCCGGCCAGTACGTCAAGCGGCCGGCCTTCGGCACGCAATTCGATGCGCTGGCGCGCAAGGCGGCGCTGGCCGCACCCACGGCCGTGGCCCGCTGAAACCTGCCCGTACCCCATCAAATCAGCCTGAAATCCGCCTGGAGCCCACCATGGACATGAAAACCCGTAGCCTGCCCGAAAAAATTCAAAGCCTGCGCATCAACGGCCCGCGCCTGTGGGACAGCCTGATGGAGTTGGCGCAGATCGGTGCCACCGCCAAGGGTGGGGTCTGCCGCCTGACCCTGACTGACCTGGACAAACAGGGCCGCGACCTGGTCAGCCGCTGGGCGCTGGAGGCCGGCATGACGGTTGTGATCGACAAGATCGGCAACGGCTTCTTGCGTCGAGCGGGCCGCGACAACAGCCTGCCGCCGGTGGTGACCGGCAGCCACATCGACACCCAGCCCACCGGCGGCAAATTCGACGGCAACTACGGCGTGCTGGCCGGGCTGGAGGTGGTACGCACCCTCAACGATGCCGGTGTCCTCACCGAGGCGCCGATCGAGGTGGCCTGGTGGACGAATGAAGAAGGCTCGCGCTTTGTGCCGGTGATGATGGGCTCGGGCGTGTTTGCCAAGGCCTTCACGCTCGAGCACGCCTACGCCGCCACTGACACCGACGGCAAGACGGTGCAGGCTGAGCTGGCACGCATCGGCTACATCGGCGCACAAGAGCCCGGCGACCACCCGATTGGCAGCTACTTCGAGACCCATATCGAGCAAGGCCCGTTGCTGGAGGACCACGACATCACCATCGGCGTGGTCACCGGCGTGTTGGGCATCCGCTGGTACGACTGTGTTGTCACCGGCATGGAGGCGCACGCCGGCCCGACCCCGATGGCGCTGCGCAAGGACGCGCTGCAAGTGGCCGCCGCGCTGATGCAGGAGGTGGTGGCCTGCGCCCACCGCCACCCCCAAGTCGATGGGCAAAACCACGGCCGTGGCACGGTGGGCATGGTCAACGTGCACCCCAACAGCCGCAACGTGATCCCGGGCCGGGTCAAGTTCAGCATCGACCTGCGCAACGCCAGCGACGCACTGTGCGAGGCGATGGACGCCGACATCCGCGCAGTGGCGGCCAGGCTGTCCGCCGAGAGTGGCCTGCCGATCGAGATCACGCCGGTCAGCGCCTACCCGGCCCAGCCCTTCCATGCCGACTGCGTGGAGGCCGTGGGCCGCGCTGCCGCCAAGCTGGGCTACAGCCACATGCCAGTGGTCTCGGGCGCCGGACATGATGCGGTGTACATGGCCCGGCTGGCACCGGCCGGCATGATCTTCATCCCCTGCAAGGACGGCATCAGCCACAACGAAATTGAGGACGCCAAGCCCGAGCACATCAGCGCCGGCTGCAACGTGCTGCTGCACGCCATGCTGGAGCGGGCCGGGGTGGTGGCGGGCTGAACAGTCACGTCAATCTTCTCACCATAAGCTCGGTGACATCGCGCTTCAACGGGCTTTTTGATTGGCAAATATCGCTATGCCGCGCTGGCTGAGCTGGCGGTGGCAGCAGGCGTGGCAGGCGCCAGTGCGGCGGGTGAGTTCCCCAAGTTTCCAGCGCTGCGCGAACGGGCGGGCGCCAGCACGCCGCCGGTGCTGGTCAAGTTCTCCGGCGCGGGTGATTCGGCGGCCGAGCGGCGCTGGGCCGACCTGCTGGTGTGCGAGCACCTGGCGCTGCAGGCCTTGGCCGCCCTGCCCGGCGTGGTGGGCGCGCGCAGCGCCCGGCCAGGTGGACAGCCGGCCCCCTGCCGCAAGCGCGCTCCAGAAATGGCGGGCCATGTGCATTTTTCCGCTGTGGCGAGTCGGCCTCGGGCCGGGTGCCTGATGGCGCTCAAGTCCGGCCGGCGCTGTCCGAAAACCCGAAAACACCGGGCTTGCTGACAGCGTACCCGGGGCCGGCCCCCCTTCAGCCACGGCGTACACGCGCCACCCGAGACGGACATCACGATGCACACTCACCCACGCACCGCCCTGCTGGCGCTCACCCTGGCCAGCCTCCTGGGCAGCGCCCAGGCCACCGACGGCCTCACCGCAACCGAGGTCAAGATCGGCATGGTCAATGTGCAGACCGGCCCCGCCGCCGGCCTGGGCAAGGGCATGCGCTATGGCGCCGAGGCGGTATTCAAGTCGGTCAACAGCAAGGGCGGCGTGCACGGCCGGCAGATCAACATGGTGGTGGGCGACGACGGCTACGAGCCCGACAAGGCCATCGACGAGACGCTGAAGATGATCGAGCAGCAAAAGGTGTTCTCGCTGTTCGGCTACGTCGGTACGCCCACCGCCAACGCGGTGCTGCCGATCGTCAAAGAGATGGACGTGCCGCTGGTGGGCGCCTTCACCGGCGCGATGAGCCTGCGCCAGCCGGTGACGCAGCAAGTGTTCAACGTGCGCGCCAGCTATGACGACGAGGCCGAGGCGCTGGTGGCGCACTTCATCGCCAAGGGCGCCAAGAGCGTGGCGGTGTTCTACCAGGATGACGGCTTTGGCGCGGCCGTGCTGTCGGGCACCGACAAGGCGCTCAAAAAACGCAACATGGCGATTGCCGCCAAAGGCACTTTCCAGCGCAATACGCTGGCCATCAAGACCGGTTTGGCCGCGATGATCGACGCCAAGCCCGATGCGGTGGTGATGGTCGGGCCGTATGCGCCGCTGTCGGCCTTCATCAAGGAGGCCCGCACGGCGGGGCTCAAGGCCCAGCTCGCCACGGTGTCGTTTGTGGGCACCGACCACCTCGTCAGCGAGGTGGGTGCAGCGGGTGACGGCGTGGTGATCAGCCAGGTGGTGCCGTTCCCCGATGACAACGATCTGGCCGTGCAGCGCGATTGCCGCGCGGTGGTGGCCGCCCACGGCAGCGAGAAGCTGGGCTTTGTCAACTTTGAGGGTTGCATCACCGCCAAGGTGATGGTGGCCGCGCTGGAGCTGGCTGGCAAGGAGCCAGGCCGCGCCCAGCTTGTGGCCGCGTTGCAGGGCATGCAGGGCTATGACCTGGGTGGGCTCAAGCTGGGCTTTAGCGCCACCAACCACCAGGCACTTTCAGATGTGTTCCTGACGCAGATCCAGGGCGGCAAGATCGCCAAGCTGCGTTGAGCGGCACCCCACCGAACGGTCCGACGATATGAAGATCGCCCATCGCCTGCTGGCCCTGTCGAGCTTTTCAGCCATCGGCCTGGTGTGCGTCGCAGGTGTCAGTTATTTCGCTGTCACCTCGATCCAGACCGACTTGCAAAGCCTCACCACGCAGACTGCACCGCTGCAGGCCAAGACCTACGAGCTGCAAGAACGCACCGAGCGCACGATGGGCCGGCTGCTCGCGCTCAGCCTGTCGCGCAGCCCGGCTGAAGCCGTGCAGGCCAAGGCGGCGGTGGCGGCCGAGCTGCAGACCATCGCCGGCTTGCGCCAGGCGCTGGTCCAGCTCGACCCAGCCGCCAAGACCGAAGCGCTGGACTTTTCAAGCTCCCAGACCGAGATCGCCGGGGCGGTAGACAAGCGCCTGACGGACACCGCCGCTTACCAGCAAGCCACCGAGAGCGCCCGCGCTGCGCTGCAAGTGGCCGAGCAGGCGATTGGCACCACCCGCAGCGCCGTCAAGCAGATCGGTGTGGAGGCCGGCAAAAGCGCTGACGCCGCGCAAGATGCCAGCCGGCGCCTGGCCGGCACGATGAAGCAGTTGCTGTCAGCCCAGTCACGGCTGAAGGAGGTGGTGATCGTGGTCAGCGAGGTTGACACCACCGCCAACCGCTTCCGGCTCAACCCGCTCAAGGACAAGCTCAAGAGTGCGGTCGACGGCATCGCCCGGCTGGCGGCCGAGCCCGGCGGTGAAGACACGCTCAAGGAGGTGCGGCTGCTCAGCGTCTCGCTGCACGACGCCTTCAACAAGGAGGGCAGCGGCCTGCTGGCGCTGCGGGCCAATGTGCTGGCGACCAAGCCCGAGGCGGCCGAGGCCTATGCCAAGGCGCGCAAGGCCTTTCTCGACCCGATCGAGGTGCAGTCGAACAAGCTCAATACCGTGCTCGACAGCAGCGAGGTGCAGGCCGCCAGGCAGCGCTTGGTGCTGGAGGCTGCGCTGCGGGTGCGCAACGAGCCGGGCGGCGTGGTGGTGACCAGCGAGGAGGTGTCGCTGGCGATCCGCGACATGGCGGGCAGCCTGCGCCTGCTGATGCTCGCCGCCACCGAAAAAGAGACCGAAGCGGCGCAGGCAGAGCTCAAGTCCAGCGCCCAACGCCTGACCGGGGACATGGCCACCATGCGCGCCGGCCTGCTCAAGATGGGCCGGCCACCGCTGGCCGCACAGGTCGACACCGCGATCGCCGCCATGGCCACGGTGGGCGGCTCGATCGGCAAGGTGGCCGCCGCCAAGCGCAGCCTGCTGGCCAGCGAAACAGCGATGGCCGCCACGCTGGACAAGCTCAAGGCCACCGCGCAGCGGCAGGCCACGCTGGGTGAGGCCCAGGTCAAGACCATGGCCACACGCCAGACCGAAGTGACCGCCGCAGTGGATGCCCGAGTGCAATCCTCGCTGACCCTGATCCTGGGCATTGCCGCAGCCATCATCGCTGCCAGCGCGGTGATCAGCTGGCGCACCGTGCGCACCGTCACCCGCCAGCTCGACCAGGCGGTGCGCGTGGCCGAGGCGGTGTCGCAAGGCGACCTGAGGGCGGTGCCGCCGACCAGCGGCAACGACGAGATCGCGCGGCTGATGGGTGCGCTGGGCCGCATGGTGGGCACGCTGACCGGCATCGTCGGCAACATCCAGGCGGCGGCCTCACAGATTCATGCCGGCTCGGGCGAGATCAGCCGGGGCAATGCCGACCTGAGCAACCGCACCGAGCAACAGGCCTCGCAATTGCAGCAAACCGCCATGTCGGTTGAAGAACTGACCGCCACCGTGCGCCAGAACGCCGACTCGGCCCGCAGCGCCAACGCACTGGCCGCAGATGCCAGCGCGGTGGCTGTGCGCGGCGGCAGCATCGTCGGCGGCGTGGTGTCGACGATGGCCGAGATCGAGCAGTCGTCCCGTCAGATCGGCGAGATCGTGGGCGTGATCGACGGCATCGCCTTCCAGACCAACATCCTGGCGCTGAACGCGGCGGTAGAGGCCGCCCGTGCCGGTGAGCACGGTCGCGGCTTTGCGGTGGTGGCGTCGGAGGTGCGCGCGCTGGCCCAGCGCAGCGCTGCGGCAGCGCGCCAGGTCAAGGGCATCGTCGATACCAGCGTGGCCAAGATCGAGACCGGCTCAGGCCAGGCCCGGCAGGCTGGCACCACGATGCAGGGCATCGTGACCCAGGTGCAACAGGTGACCGAGTTGATCGCCGAAATTGCCCGCGCCAGCGCCGAGCAGGCCGACTCCATCGGCCTGGTGGGCAGCGCGGTCGGCCAGCTCGACACCATGACCCAGCAAAACGCCGCACTGGCCGAACAAAGCACCGCCGCGGCCACCAGCCTGCGTGACCAGGCCGGCGGGCTGCAGCGGGTGATTGCAGCGTTCAGGCTGCAGGGCCAAGCGGGCTAGCGCGGCGGCGCGGGGGTCGCGCCGGCTTCACCGGCCGGCCCTGCCATCGCCGAGGGCGGCTTGATCTCGGACGCGTCAGCGCCTGGGCGCAACAGCCGTGGCCGGGGTCATGGGCAGCATCAGCACCGGCATCGCACTGCCCGGGCAGCCCGGAGCGGCGCTGGCAGCGTCGGGTGGACAGGCGGCCAGCGTGGCCGCCTCGGCCCTGGCGGCTTTGGCCGCTGTCAACAAGCGGTGCGGCTCCAGCATCAGCGCCGCCAGACCGAGCACGGTGGCCAGCGTCAAACCCACGATCAAGAGGTTGCGGCGGGGGGTGAGGGGCCGGAACGGCGGCAACTGGGGCTCGATGCCGGGCGGCACGGCGCTGGGCTCGACCCGCCGGGTGGCCACCGACGGCCCGCCATTGGCGGGCTGGGTGAAATCGGGCAGGTCGGCGACCGAGCGGCGGCGGTCGGCAACTGAAAAGGGGCGTTTGGCCATCGGGCCCCGACTATCCCACGATCCGGCGGGGCCGCCGCTTCAACCGGGCTGGCCTGCCGGGCCCTGCCGCTGCCGGGTTCACATCGGCATCAGCTTGGCCCCCGCGTCCACCGCCAGCCATTCGCCCGTGGTCTTGACGGCGTCCACACCCAGGTACCAGGCGGCGCGGGCCACATCCTCGGGCTGGATGATCTCGGCCAGTGCGGCACGGGCCTTGTAGCCCTGCACGCTGGCGGCGTAACGCTCGGCGCCCATGCCGTTTTGCAGCCAGGGGGTTTCGACCAGACCGGGCGCAATCGCGTTGACCCGGATGGCCGGGCCCAGCGCGCGCGCCAGCGACAGCGTCAAGGTGTTGAGCGCGCCCTTGCTGGCGGCATAGGCCACCGACGAGCCCATGCCGGTGACCGACGCAATCGACGACATGTTGACCACCGCGCCCGGCGGATGGCGCTTGAGCAGCGGCTCCAGTGCCCGCACCATCTGAAAAGCGCCGATCACGTTGACGGCGTAGATGCGCGCAAAGTCTTCGGCGTCCAGCCCGTCGAGGTTGCGCGCACCCACAAACTTGGTGGTACCCGCGTTGTTGACCAGCACATCGCAACGGCCCCAGCGCGCCTCCACTGCCGCGGCCAGCGCGCGGCAATCGGCGTCTTCGGCCACATTGGCCTGGCACACCATCACCTCGGCGCCGACGCTTTGCCCCAGCGCCCGGCACTCGGCGGCCACCGCCTCGGCGGGCGCTGCCTCACGCGAGTAATTGATCACCACGTTCCAGCCGCGCTCGGCGTACAGCCTGGCCGTGGCCGCGCCAATGCCCGAGGACGAGCCGGTCACCACACACACTTTGCGTTCCATCTTCAGTTGTCTCCGTTGGGGTTGAGGTTGGCGCGGGGCAGAGGCTCACCACCAAGGGTAGAACCCTGGCAAACCATCCGACACCCGGCCGCTGTAGACCGGCGCGCGCTTGTCGTTGAAGGCCTGCACGCCCTCGCGTCCGTCATGCTGGCTGGTGTGCAGCATCGCCAGCGATTCGACCGCGTGGGCGCCTTGCGGATGCGGCAAGCCGGGGTTGCGCAACAGCATCTGGCGCATCAGCGTGATAGCCACCGGACTGCGTTGGTCTATGTACTTGTGGGCGAGCTGGTGGGCCTCGTGCAACAGCTGGGCATGGGGCACCACGGCTTTGAGCAGCCGGCCGCGCAGCGCCTCCTCGGCGCTGAGGATGTCGCCCGAGTAGACCCAGTCAAAAGCCTGCTGCGGGCCGACGATGCGCGGCAGGAACCAGGTCGAGCAGGCCTCGGGCACGATGCCGATGCGGCCAAACACAAAACCGATCCGGGCCTTGTCCGACGCCAGCCGGATGTCCATCGCCAGCGTCATGGTCGCGCCAATGCCCACGGCAGCGCCGTTGATGGCTGCGATCACCGGCTTTTTGCAGTCGTAGACCGCCAACGCCACCCGACCGCCGGTGTCCCGCACGCCGGAGACAAAGGCGGGGTCGTCCCAGCGCGCGTCCAGCTCGGCCAGGCTGGGCGACAGCGACTCGTCCAGACCAAACACATTGCCGGCCACCGACAAGTCCATGCCCGCGCAAAACGCCCGGCCGGCGCCGGTCACCACCACCGCACCCACCGCGTCGTCGGCGCTGGCGCGGCCATAGGCGTCGATCAACTCCTCGGCCATCGTGACGGTGAAGGCGTTGAGCTGGTCCGGCCGGTTCAGCGTGAGCGTCAGCACACGGTCGTCGATCTGCCAGTTCAGGGTGGAGTAGGTCATGGCTGCGGCGCTGTGGTTGGGTGGGTGGATGGATGGATGGGAAGGGGAATGGGCCAGACGTGGCAGCACCCAGCATAGGTGCGCATCCGGCCCCGGCCCGTCACCTCAGCGACCGGTGAATTGCGCTGGCCGTCGCTCACGAAACGCCGCCACCGCCTCGGCATGGTCGGCAGTGCGGTTGGACAGCAGCTCGTAGGCCAGCCCGGCGTCGAAATGCGCATGGATCAGCGCCTTGAGTGGCAGGTTGGTGGTGATCTTGGTCCAGCGCACCGCCAGGCTTGCGCCGGCCGCCAGGCGCTGGGCCAGCGCCAACGCCGCCGGCAACACCTGCTCGTCGGCCACCACCTCGCTGACCAGACCCAGGCGTTCTGCTTCAGTCGAGGTCATCAGCTCACCCGTCAGCAGGTAGCGCTTGGCACGGGCATAGCCGATCAGCTGTGGCCAAATCAATGCGCCGCCGTCACCCGCCACCAGGCCGACGCTGACATGCGGGTCGCCGATTTTTGCGCTGTGCGCCGCGATCACCACATCACACAACAGCGCCAGGCTGGCGCCCAGGCCGGTGGCGTGGCCATTGAGGGCGCAGATCAGCGGTTTTTCCAGGTCGAGCTGGCTGAACAGAATGTCCTTGCCCTCGCGCCCGGTGCGCTCGAAGCCCGCCGGGTCGTCCACGCCCTGCTGCATCCAGGCGATGTCGCCACCGGCGCAAAACGCGCTGCCAGCGCCGGTGATCAGCACCACGTCACTCTCGGCATCGCGTTGGGCGTCGGTGAAGACCTGCGCCAGCTCCGCATGCAACCGGGCGTTGACGGCATTGCGCTGGGTCGGCCGGTTGAGGGTGAGGATCAGCACCCGCGCTTGGCGGCTGAAGCTGATGTGCTGGTAGTCGGCAAAGGCAGTCATGGGCACTCCAGGATGCGGTCCTGAATCGTAGGCGCTGCGGTCGCCCCCGTAGCACCCTGACTTGCGCCAGTATGGCGCCAGTCGATCCGTGTGCCCGCTTATGCTTTGGGTATGGCCATCCCCGATTACCAGACCTGCATGCTGCCTTTTCTACGGTTTCTGGCCGATGGGCAAGAGCACTCTTTGCGGGACACCGAAGAAGCGCTGGCGCAGCACTTCGATCTCAACCCCAGCGAGCGCGCCGAATTGCTGCCGAGTGGACAGCAGGGCGTCTTCAAAAACAGGGTGGGCTGGGCTCGAACCTACCTGAAGAAAGCGAGCCTGTTGGCGGCACCCCGACGTGGCGTCTTCAGGATCTCCGAGCGCGGCCTGCAAACCCTCGCCTCCAACCCAGCCCGCATCGATGCGCGGTACCTGGAGCAGTTTCCAGAATTCATGGAATTCCGCGAAGCCTCCAGGCCAGCCAGCCTGGTCACCGAAGTACCGGAGACGCTGCCCAGCCGAGCCACACCGGAGGAAAGCATCGAAGCGGCCCACCAAGGCCTTCGCGTCCAACTCGGCCAGGAGTTGTTGGTGCGAATCCTGGCGTGCTCACCCAGCTTCTTTGAGCAACTGGTGGTCGAACTGCTGGTCAAGATGGGCTACGGCGGGTCCCGACGCGACGCAGGGGAGCGCATCGGCCAGACGGGCGATGGTGGCATTGACGGGATCATCAAGGAGGACCGCTTGGGCCTCGACACCATCTTCATTCAGGCCAAGCGCTGGCAAGGCACGGTAGGGCGGCCAGAAATCCAGAAGTTTGTCGGAGCCTTGCAGGGCCAGCGCGCCAGAAAAGGCGTGTTCATCACCACATCCAGCTACACCGCTGAAGCCACTGACTATGTTTCTCGTATCGACACCAAGGTCGTTTTGATCGACGGCCAACAGCTGTCGGGCCTGATGATTGACTTTGATGTGGGCGTCTCGGTTGCGGCGTCCTACCTGGTCAAGCGGGTCGATTCGGACTACTTCGAGGGGGCTTGACCGGGTTTTGGACCAGGGGGGCAAGCCTGCAGCCGCGTTTTGCGTGGCGGCGGCGGCCGATCAAGCCGGCAAGACCTCGCATGCGTTCATCCTGGACGCCATTGCCCAAACTGTCGAGCAGGTGGAGCAAGACACTGCGTTTCAGCACCTGGCCGAGCAGCGCTGGGCCCAGGTGCTGGCAAGCGGGCAGACTGTTGCCTGGGACGAGACCAAGGACTGCCTCAACGCCCGCGCCCGGGGCGAGCAACACCGCAGGCCTGCAGCACGCAAGACCATCGGCTGACTCGGGCATGGTCCGGATCAGACTCGTGCCAGAGGTTCTGGATGACTTTGAGGTTGATGACCCAGCCGCGCGGATAGATCAGACCGTGCCGGGCCTGGACGTGCTGGCGCACAGTCCGTTGATCGGCCGCAAGCTGCATGGCGATCTGCGTGAGTTGGTGATTGGCAAAGCTACACGCGGCTGTGTGGCGCTGTACCGCTACGTCCCCACGCTCGACACGGTGTTTGTGCTGGCCATCCGGGGCCAGCGGAAGTCGGGCTGCTGACCGCAAGTCCGGTCCGGCCGGGACCGCTCACGGCGGCGCCAGCCCGCAACCCCGCAATACCAGCGACACGACGTGCGCGGTGGCCCGCTCGTGATCGGCTGCAGCCAGGCTCTCGCGTCCCAGCACCGCACATACCTGCACCTCGAAGTCGGCATAGGTCTGGGTGGCGGCCCAGATGGTAAAAAATAGATGGGTCGAATCGACGCTGGGCATGCGCCCTGCGCTGATCCAGCCATCGATCACGGCGGCTTTTTGCCGCACCTTGTTGCGCAACTCGCCCCGCATCAGCCCGCCCACCACCGCCGCGCCGTGCAGCAACTCGTTGGCAAACACCCGAGACGCATCGGGCCGCTGGGCGCTCATGGCCATCTTGTCGCGGATGTAGCGGGCCAGCGCTTGGGCCGGGTCGGCGCCTTCAGTCAGTGCGTCCATCGGCGCCAGCCAGTCGTGCAACGTGCGCGCCAGCACGGCCCGGTACAGCTCCAGCTTGCTGCCAAAGTAGTAGTGCAGGTTGGCCTTGGGCAGGCCTGCCTCGTCGGCAATCGCGGCCATGGTGGTGCCGCTGAAACCGGCGCGGGCAAACACGCGTTCGGCTGCGCCCAGGATGCGCGCCTCGTTGGCTTGCCGGATCTGGCCCTTGGCGGTGTCGTCGTCCGGCAGACCCGGCAGGCCGGCGGCAAGCATGCTGATGCCCCGCCGGCCGCTTTGGCTGAAGGGCCGGCTTACTTGCTCGCCGCCTCAAACACGGCGTGGCTGTAGGCTGCCTTGCCCGGGTCTTTCTTGATCACCGGTGCGCTGCCCGCAGCCAGCAGCACCTTGACCGTACGCTGGTAGGCCGCCGGGTCGAGGTAGCCGATCTTGGCGGTGCCGGCATTGCTGATCAGGGTGGCAACGTTCTCCATCTGGCGCTTTTGCACCTTGAGGGTCGCGCTGCCCGACGGATCGGCCGCGACCACGATCTTGGCGGCTTCTTCGGGGTTCTTGACCGCGTCGTTCCAGCCCTTGAGCGTGGCTTTGAGGAACTTGCCCATCCTGGCGACAAAGGCCGGGTCTTTCAGCTTGCCTTCGAGCACGTACAGGCCATCTTCGAGCGAGGCCACGCCCTCTTTCTCGTAAAAGAACGTGATCAGGTCGCTCTCCTTGACGCCCGCATCCACCACCTGCCAGTACTCGTTGTAGATCATGGTGCTGATGCAGGCGGCCTGGTTTTGCAGCAGCGGGTCGACGTTGAAGCCCTGCTTGAGCACCTTGACGTCGGTGTCGGGCTTGAGGCCCAGCTTGGCCATCCAGTTCAGGAACGGGTACTCGTTGCCGCCAAACCAGACGCCCAGGGTCTTGCCCTTGAAGTCTTTCGGGCTGGCAATGCCACTGGACTTCTTGCAGGTCAGCATCAAGCCAGACTTGTCGAAGATCTGCGCAATGTTGACCAGCGGCACCCCCGCCTCACGGGCGGCCAGCGCATCGGGCATCCAGTTGACGATGGCGTCGGCCTGGTTGCCGGCCAGCACCTGCACCGGGCTCACATCGGGGCCGCCCGGCTTGATGGTGACGTCGAGCCCGGCGTCTTTGTAGTAGCCCTTGGCTGCAGCCACGTAGTAGCCGGCAAACTGGGCTTGCGGCACCCATTTCATCTGCACCACCACCTTGTCGGCGGCTTGTGCTGCCAGGCTTGCGGCGGCCAGCATGGCGGCGAGCACCGCGTGTTTGATCGTGAAACCGGTCATGACTCACTCCTGTCTTGGTTTGTGGAACGGAACGGAAAACGAGGGACAACGAACGGACAAATCGCGGGAGGCAGCGCCTGCCTGAGCCCGGGGGGGACATCACTTGCTGCGGATCGACGGATGCCAGAAAGCCACCCGCCGCTCCAACTGCACCAGCACAGCATAGGCCACCGACCCGGTGACCGCCGCCACCACGATGGCGCCCCAGACCAGCGCCATGTTCATGCGCGCAGCCTCGGTGCTGATGCGAAACCCCAGCCCCACCGTGGGCGAGCCAAAAAACTCGGCCACGATCGCGCCGATCAGCGCGAGCGTGGCATTGACCTTGAGGGCATTGAAGATGAAGGGCATGGCCGCTGGCAGGCGCAGGTCGAGCAGGGTGCGCAGGTAGCTGGCGGCGTAGCTGTGCATCAGCTCCAGCTCCAGCTTGCCGGCCGCCTGCAGCCCGGCCAGCGTGGACACCAGCATCGGGAAGAAGGTCATCAGCACCACCACCGCCGCCTTGCTGGGCCACTCAAAGCCGAACCACATCACCATGATCGGCGCCACCGCCACCAGCGGCACAGTGCTGGTCAGGTTGGCCAGCGGCAGCAGGCCGCGCTGCAAAAACGGCGCCCGGTCGATCGCCACGCCGACGGCAAAGCCCAGGCCCGAACCCAACGCCCAGCCGACCAGCACGGCCTTGAGCACGGTCTGCACAAAGTCACCCGCCAGGGTGTCCCAGCGGGCCATCAGCATCTGGCCGATCAGCGCCGGCGCCGGCAGCAGCACCCGGGGCACGTCAAACAAGGTGACGCCCACTTGCCAAAAGTAGATGACCCACAGGCCAAACAGCGCGGCCGTGGCCGTGCCGTACCAGCGCTGTCCGTCCAGCGCCGCGACCCGCTGTACGCTGCGCCCGGCCAGCACCACCACCACCAGCAGCCCCAGCAGATGGGCGGTGGCGGGCCCGGCCTCGCTGCTGCCCGCAGCCGGCACGGCTTGTGCCAGCGCAGCAGCGGCGATGCCGGCCGTCAGCAGGGTCAGCCACAAGGCCAGTTGACGGCCCATCATCGCGCCGCCCGCCGGGTTTGCAGCACCCAGCGCTCAAGGGCGGCCACCGCCGCCGTCAGCCCCAGCCCCAGCAGCGCCGACATCACCAGCGCCGACCAGATGCCCACGGTGTTGCCGTAGTAGCTGCCGGTCAGCAGCTTCGCGCCCAGCCCGGCCTGCGCGCCGGTGGGCAACTCGGCCACCATCGCGCCCACCAGCCCGGCGGCAATCGCCACCCGCAGCGACGGGAACAAAAACGGCAGTGCCGACGGCATGCGAAGCAGCCAGAAGGCCTGCAGCCGGCTGGCGGCGTAGGTGTGCATCAGCTCGGTCTCGATGCGCTGCGGCGCACGCAGGCCGGCCACCATCGCCACCGTGACCGGGAAGAAGCACAAGTACATCGCAATCGCCGCCTTGGGCGCCACGCCCGAGAACCCCAGGCTGCCCAGGATCACCAGCACGATGGGCGCAATCGCTAGCACAGGCACGGTCTGCGAGGCAACGATCCAGGGCAGCAGCGCCCGGTCGAGCGTGCGCGAGTGCACGATGGCCGCCGCCAGCGCGACACCCAGCAGCGTGCCCAGCACAAAGCCCACCAGGGTGGATTGCGCCGTGACCGCCGCGTGGTAGAGCAGGTTGCGCGGCGAGTCGAGCGGCCAATCGACCAGGCTGCTGTACAAATCAGCCACCACCTGGTGCGGCGCCGGCAGCACCGGGCGCTCCATGTTGAGGGTGGCCGTGATGAGTTGGCCGGTGCTGTATGTGCCTTGGGGTGCCAGCACGCGCTCGACCGCGCCAGCCCGGTTCAAGCCGACCGCGCCCGCGTACCAGAGCAGCAGCGTGGCGGCCAGCACCAGCGCCACCGGCAATGCCCGCTCGTGCAGTGGGATGGCCTCAGACCGCATCGTCGCCAGGGGCTGGGCCGTGGCCCTGTCCGTGCCCAGTTGCCAGGCCCTCACGCACCTCATGCGCCAGCGCCATGAACTCGGGCGTGTCGCGCAAGCCCAGGTGCCGATCATCGGGCAATGTCGACGGGATGATCTTCAAGATGCGCCCCGGCCGGGGCGACATCACCACGATGCGGGTAGACAGGTACACCGCCTCGGCGATGGAGTGGGTGACAAACACCACCGTGCGACGTTCACGCTGCCAGAGTTGCTGCAGCTGCTCGTTGAGGCCGTCGCGGGTGATCTCGTCGAGCGCGCCAAACGGCTCGTCCATCATCAAGATCTTGGGCTCGAAGCCCAGCGCCCGGGCAATCGACACCCGCTGCTGCATGCCGCCCGACAACTGCCAGGGGTACTTGCGCTCAAAGCCGGTCAACCCGACCCGGCCCAGTTGCTCGCGCGCCACGGCCTCGGCCTCGGCCTTGCGCCGGCCCTGGATCTGCAGCGGCAGCATCACATTGCCCAGCACCGTGCGCCACGGAAACAGCGCCGGCGCCTGGAACACGTAGCCGTAGGCCCGCGCCAGCCGGGCCTGGTGCGGCGTCAAGCCATTGACCAGCACCTCGCCGGCGCTGATCGGCTCCAGGTCGGCAATCACCCGCAGCAGCGTGGTCTTGCCGCAGCCCGACGGGCCGATCAGCGAAACAAACTCACCCTGCGCGATGTCGAGGTCGATCTCAGACAGGGCGTGCACCGGCGCATCGGCGGCAGCGTAGACCACGCTGGCGCGGCGCACCTGCACGGCTGGTTGACCTGCGGCGACGGCTGCGGCTGGGCGGGCATCGGCCGGCGCCACGGCAAACGGCACCGAAGCCTGGCGATCTGGAGCATTCATGGACAAAGGGGATGGGCCGGTAGCGGCAAAACTTAACCAATTGGTCAAGTTATTGTCACCGAGCTAGCCAGATTTGTGCCACGGTCCAGCCCGGCGATCGGCTCGGGGTCAACCCCGATGCAGTGCAGCGTGGACAGCGCCCGCACCAGCATGGGCCCGCCAGCGCAACGCTGGGTTGGTCTGCGGTGGGTCCAGCAATGCCGCCGGACACGGGTTGCCGGGCGCACACAAAAAAAAGGGCGGGCGCCTCACGGCGCCCGCCCTCATCGAAGCTTGAAGCCTTGAATTACTTCTTGGCTTCTTCTTTCTTGGCGTCCTTCATGGTGTCTTTCTTGGCAGCGTGCTTGGCACCGCTGGCAGCGTGCTTGGCGCCGCTGGCGGCGCTGGCTGCAGGCTTGGCAGCCTCGGCCTTCATCGGGGCGCCACCGGCGTGGGAGGCGGCTTGGGCGCCCAGGGCGAAGGCGGCGAGGGCGATGGCAGTGAGGAGCTTGTTCATGGTGTCGGTCGTTTCGGTAGTGGGGCGTTCAGGTGGTACAGGTACGCGGCTTCAGAAATAGGCCTGAGAACAACGCCCTGCCGGACTGGCAACACCTCGTGTCAGACGCGCTGCCGTGTCGGTATAACGCCCGGCAACGCCATCGGTTGACACGATTTGCACACACCGTCAGTGCGGCAGCACACCGTGCAGAAATGCACCGCAAAACACGCCGGCCGGCACGGGCGACAATCGAACGGGTGATCCCACTGAGCTCTCCGCTGTGCGCTGCCATCCGCCAGTGCCTGTCCCCGCTGTTGCTGTGCCTGAGCGCGTTGGCCACGGCCGCGCCCTACACGCCGGCCAACGATGCCCAGGTGCTGGCCACTGTGCCTGCGCGCGCCAGCGACCCGGCGGCGCGTGAGCTGGCCGCCCTGCGCCAGGCCTGGCGCAAGCAACCCAATGACCTGGCCACCGCCTTGCGGCTGGCCGAGCGCAGCTTTGCCCAAGTCGGTGCCGAGGGCGATCCGCGCTACGTCGGCCAGGCCCAGGCGGTGCTGCAACCCTGGTGGACGCTGCCCGATCCTCCGGCTGCCGTGCGGGTGCTGCGGGCCCAGCTTTTGCAATTCGATCACCGCTTCGACGCTGCGCTGGTCGACCTGGACGCGGCGCTGGCCGCAGATCCCGACAACGGCACCGCCTGGTCATGGCGAACCGCGATCCTGATGGTGCAGGCCGACTACGCCAAAGCGCGCGAAAGTTGCGAACGCCTGGCGCCCTTGGCGTCTCAGCTGATCGCTGTGGCCTGCCTGGCGCAGGTGGACGCCGTGACCGGCCATGCCGCCGACGCCGCCAACCACCTGCGCGCCGCGCTCGACGCCAAGCCCCAGGCCGACCCCGCCGAGCGCTTGTGGAGCCTGACCCGCCTGGCCGAAAACGAGGAGCGCCGTGGCGCCTACCCCCAGGCCGAGGCGGCGTTCCGCGCCGCGCTGGCCCTGGGCCTGTCCGACGTGTACCTGCAGGCGGCCTATGCCGACTTTTTGCTCGACCGCGGCCGGCCCGCAGAAGTGCTGACCCTGCTGGCCGACGGTGCCCGTGCCGATGTGCTGCTGCTGCGCCTGGCGCTGGCAGCCAAGGCAGCTGGCACACGCGACGCCAGCCGCTGGCGCGACGCCCTGGCCGCGCGCTTCGACGCCGCCCGCCAGCGCGGCGACACCTCGCACCGCAAGGAGGAGTCGCGCTTTGTGCTGGCCTTGCAGGGCGATACCGCCCGCGCGCTGCAACTGGCGCAGCAGAACTTTGCCGAGCAGCGTGAGCCGGCCGACGCCCGCATCCTGCTGGAGGCCGCCTTGGCCGCGCGCCAACCCGGTGCCGCCCGGCCAGTGCTCGACTGGATGACCACCCACCGGGTCGAGAGCGTGGTGCTGCAAGCCCTGGCGGCCCAGCTGAAAGCGCTGCGATGAGCCGCGCCAGCCGCTGGATCTGGTGCTGCCTCGCGCTGGCCTTGCTGGCCGGCGCAGCGCAGGCCCACAAGCCCTCCGACAGCTACCTGACGATCACCGTGCAGGACGGCCGGCTGCGCGGGCAGTGGGACATCGCGCTGCGCGACCTCGATCTGGCCGTGGGGCTGGACGCCGACGGTGACGGCCGCATCACCTGGAGCGAGGTGCGGGCCCAGCACCTGGCCATTGCCGCCTACGCCAGCGCGCGGCTGCAAGTGCAGGCCGACGACCAGCCCTGCAGCCTGAGCGTGGGCCCGCAGCAGGTGGACGAGCACACCGACGGCGCCTACAGCGTGCTGCCGCTGCAACTGGCCTGCACGATTGAGGCGCCAAAGACGCTCAGCCTGCGCTACACCTTGCTGGCCGACCTGGACCCCCAGCACCGCGGTCTGCTGAACCTGACGGTCGACGGCGCCAGCCGCAGCGCGATCCTGGGGCCGCAGGCGCCGCTGCAAAGCTTCACGCTGGCCAGCATCAGCCGTTGGCAGGCCTTTGCGGCCTACGTGCAAGAGGGCGTGTGGCACATCTGGATCGGCTTTGACCACATCCTGTTTTTGCTCTCGCTGCTGCTGCCAGCGGTGGGCTTGTGGGCCGGGCGGCGCTGGCAGCCGGTGGACCGCTTTGGCCAGGCGGTGGTGGAGGTGCTGAAAGTGGTCACCGCCTTCACGCTGGCGCACTCGATCACCTTGTCGCTGGCGGTGCTGGGCCTGGTGTCGTTGCCATCGCGGGTGGTGGAGTCGTCGATCGCCGCCAGCGTGTTGCTGGCCGCGCTGAACAACGTCTGGCCGGTGTTTCACGGCCGGCGCTGGATGGTCGCCTTTGCCTTTGGCCTGCTGCACGGCTTCGGCTTTGCCAGCGTGCTGGTGGACCTGGGCCTGCCACAGGGCGCGCTGGCGGTGGCGCTGGCCGGCTTCAACGTGGGGGTCGAGCTGGGCCAGTTGACCATCGTCGCGGTGTTTCTGCCGCTGGCCTATGCGTTGCGGCGCAGCCTGTTTTACCGCCGCGCCGTGCTGGTGGGCGGCTCGCTGCTGATCGCGCTGCTGGCCGGGGTGTGGCTGGCGGAGCGGGCGCTGGACCTGAAGCTGATGCCGTTCTGAGCTGCGATGCAGCTCAGCGCAGGCTGAAGCTGAGCGTGACGAACCGGCTTTCCCAGCTGTCGGGCGGGTCGGCCGCCAGGCGCAGGTCAACCGCGCGCAGCAGCCAGCGACCCGCAGCGGGTCGCGCCAACGTGAGGCGGCCGTTGGCATCGGTCTGCTGCCAGGTGCCAGGCGTTGGCCGGTCGGCGTTGACCAACTCCACTGCCAGCGCCGGCAGCGGCTGGCCGTCGCGCAGCACCTGCAGTTGCAACTGCGCCTGCAGGCCAGCGGCGCTGTCGGCCTTGACCTCGGCCAACACCATGTCCATGCCCAACGGCGCGGGCTGGGCCGCCGCCGGGCCGATGTCAACGGCCGGGCCGGGCAGCGCGATGCGTGCGTGTTTGGTGTAGCGCTCCTGCCACGGCCGGCCCCGGGCCTGCATGTCGGCCCAGGCCGCCAGCAGGGCGGGCGACGGCCGCACCTCGTCCAGGTAGACCGGCACCTTGTCGGGCGGCACTGTCACGTCGAAAGGGGTGAGCTGCAGCCAGCAACTCTCAGCCGCCGCAGCGGCGCGCAGCAGAAGGCTGCTGGGCAAGTTGCGCACGGCGTCCAGCGGCTGCCGCTTGCCGGCGGCATCGGCGCAGCCGGGCTTGACCAGGTAGTGCGCATCAACGCCCACATCGAACACCGGGAAGCGGTTGCCCGTGCCCAGCACCAGCAGGCCGGCATTGCCACCTCGGGGCACCGGCTGCAGCCAGCTGTCGTGGGCGCCGGCGGGTATGGCAGCCACCAGGCCGAGCAGGGCCAGCAGGCCGGCGGCCAGGCGGCGGGGAGAGGCAGTGCAGAGAAGCGTCATGCGCGCAGCATACGCACGCCGTCAAGTTCTGGAAGGCACCGGCGCGCCAGCACCCAGGACTGCGGCCGCGCTTGCCGGGTCTCGGCCGTGCCCGGTTTCGGCCGTTGCCGGTCCGGCCTCAGCCGGGTATCGGCCAGACCGCGCCGCCGCCGACGGCGTAAAACCGCCGGCCTGGCGCTGCCTCGGCGAGCCAGCCGCCGGTGAACTCACCGAACGCCGGCAGCACCGCCTGCTGGCCGTCACTGACAAAACATGGCAAGCGCAGGCTGTCGCGCCCGCGCCCGTGAACCCGGCGCGCCGGATGCAGGTGGCCGGCGAGCACGAAGTGTGTCGGATGGGTCTGCGGATGGTGGCAGCAGGCAAACGGCCCCAGCAAGTGCGGCTCGCTGACCACCTCAATGCGCAGCGTAGCCGGCGGGTCTCCAGCGTGGCTGTCGTGGTTGCCGCGCACGAGCGTCATCGCGATCGCGGCATGGCGAGCGCGCCAGGCGTCGAGTGCGGCCAACACGGCGGCGGTGCGGGCCGCCGCCGCATGCAGAAAATCGCCGAGAAAGATGATGTGTTCAGGCCGATGCTGACCGATCAAGCCATCGAGCCGCGCCAGGTTCTCCTGGGTGGTGCCGCCCGGTACCGGCTGACCGAGCGCGCGGTAGGCGGCAGCCTTGCCGATGTGCAGATCGGCGATGAACAGGACGCGACCTGCTGGCCACCAAAGCGCGCGCTCGGGCAGCAGCTGCAGCAGCTCACCGGCCCATTCGACCCTGCAGGGGGTGGGTGTCACGGCGTGATGGACCCCGCAGCGCTCACAGCGGCGGCAGGGGACGCGAGGGCTTGCGCACGCGACGGGGCTGGCGCGAGCCACGAGACTGGCGCGAACCACGAGACTGGCGCTGTGGGCTGGGCGCCTGGCCAAACGCCATCGTGCCTTTGACCTGCTCGACGCCGCCGACCGCTGGCGGGCCGCCAGCCGCCTTCTCCAGCTGCGCGACCATGCGTGCGATGCGCACCGCCACGCTCTCGGTCGACAGCTTCTCGCGAAACAGCTCGACCATCAGCGGAAACGCAAACGGCGTCGGCCGCACCAGCAGCTTGATCACCAGGTGCTGCGTCGCGATCCGGGCCAGGCTGGCGCGCAGCCGGTCGATGTCGAGCTCCTGCGCCAGCAGCTCCTGCTCGGCCTGCAGCAGCAGCTTGTTGGCCGGGTCGTACTTGCGAAACACCTCCCAGAACAGCGACGACGAGGCCTGCAGCTGCTTGCCGCTGCGCTTCTCGCCAGGGTAACCCTGGAAAATCAGCCCGGACACCCGGGCGATCTCGCGAAACCGGCGCTGTGCCAGCTCGCCCGCGTTCAGGCTGGCCAGCACCTCGGGCAGCAGCGCCGCGTCGTCGCCCCGGTGCAGCAGGCGCGGCAGCAAAGCCGGCCAGTCGATGGGTAGGGCGCTGAGCAGCTCAAGCCCATGGTCGTTGACGCTGATCGAAAACGTGCAGGGCTCGATTTGCGCCGCCCGCCAGGCGATCAGGCCGGCCAGCGCGAGGTGCACCGAACGGCCGGCAAACGGGTACAAAAACAAATGCGTGCCCTCGCGTGTGCTCAGCACTTCGGCCAGCAGGGTTTGCGGTGTCGGCAGCGCCGACCACTGCTGCTGAATGGCCAGCAGCGGCCGCACGCACTGCAGCTCGGGCGTCTCGAAGCGACCGTCGGCCGCGAGCGCCAGCTGCTGCACCACCGCGTCGGCCAACGTGCTCGACCACGACAGACGGCCGCCGTTCCAGCGCGGCACGGCGGCGCGGCTCGCCGTTGCACGCTGCACCCAGGCCGTCATTTCGCGGATGCGGATCAGCTCCAGCAGGCGGCCGCCGAACATGAAACAGTCGCCGGGCTTGAGCCGCGCCACAAAGCTCTCCTCGACGCTGCCCAGGCGGGCGCCGCCCTGGACCTGCACGGTGATGCTGGCATCGCTGACGATGGTGCCGATGTTCATCCGGTGGCGGCGTGCCAGCCGGGCATCGGGCACCCGCCAGACGCCTGCCGCGTCCGGCACGGTGCGCTGGTAGTCGGGATAGGCCGCGAGCGAGGTGCCGCCTTGCGAGACAAACGCCAGGCACCAGTCCCAGCTTTCGCGCGACAGCTGCGCGTAGGCTGCCGTGCTGCGCACCTCGGCGAACAGCGCGTCGGGCTCGAAGCCGCCGCCCAGCGCCACCGTCACCAGGTGCTGCACCAGCACGTCCAGCGGCTGCTCGGGTGAGCTGCGGGTCTCGATCTGGCCGGCCGCGACCGCCGCGCGCGCGGCGGCGCCCTCGACGATCTCCAGGCTGTGCGTCGGCACCAGCGTGATACGCGATGGCCGGCCCGGCGCATGGCCTGAGCGCCCGGCGCGCTGCAGCAGCCGCGCCACACCCTTGGGCGAGCCGATCTGCAGCACCCGCTCGACCGGCAGAAAGTCCACGCCCAGGTCCAGGCTGGAGGTGCAGACCACCGCCTTCAGCGCGCCGCGCTTGAGCGCCAGCTCCACCCATTCCCGCACCTCGCGGTCCAGCGAGCCGTGGTGCAGCGCAATCTGCCCGGCCCAATCGGGCCGCGATTCGAGCATCGCGTGGTACCAGATCTCGGCCTGCGAGCGGGTGTTGGTGAAGACCAGCGTGGTGCTGCTCCCGGCAATCTCGTGGATCACCTGCGGCAGCATCGTCAGCCCGAGGTGCCCGCCCCACGGAAAGCGCTCGGCGCGGCCCGGCAGCAGCGAGTCGATCAACAGAGGCTTGGTGAGCTTGCCCTGCACCAGCAGGCCGTCATCCGCCCCCAGCAGCGCGTGCATCGCCGCGTCCAGATTGCCGAGCGTGGCCGACATGCCCCAGATGCACAGCCCGGCATTCCAGCGCTTGAGCCGCGCCAGCCCGAGTTGCACCTGCACGCCGCGCTTGTTGCCGAGCAACTCATGCCATTCGTCAACGACCACCAGGCGGATGCTGCCGAGCACCGCTTGCGCGTCGGCCCGCGACAGCAGCAGCGACAGGCTCTCCGGGGTCGTCACCAGCACGGTCGGCAGGCGTTTGCTCTGGGCGGCGCGCTCGGCCGAGCCGGTGTCGCCGCTGCGCGCCCCGGCGCTCCAGGGGTGCACGGCGACGCCGAGCGCTTCCAGCGGCTGCTGCAAGGCACGCAAGGTGTCGGCCGCGAGTGCGCGCATCGGGGTCAGCCACAGCACGGTGAGGGGCTGGGCGGCGGGTGATCGTGCGGTGGCAGTCTTGGCGGCGGCAGTCTTGGCGGCGAGCTTTGCAGCCGCAGGCTTTGAATCTGCAGGCCTTGCAGGCGCGGGCTTGGCGGACGCGGGCGTGGCGGGCGCGGCCTTGGCAAAGGCCAGCAGCGCGCCCAGCCAGACCGCGTAGGTCTTGCCGGCGCCGGTGGTGGCGTGCAGCAGACCGGATCGGCCGGCGGCAATCGCCCGCCAGACCTCGCGCTGGAAGGCGAACGGCCGCCAGCCACGCTCGTCGAACCAGGCGTCGAGCACCCGCTTGACGCTCACCGGTGCGGTGCTCATGACGGCAACAAGGCCGCCAGCGTGGCGAGTGTGTCGGCCTCGTCGACCGGCTTGTCCTCGCGCCAGCGCAGCATGCGTGGAAAGCGCACCGCGATGCCGCTCTTGTGCCGCGCGCTGCGGGCAATGCCTTCGAAGCCCAGCTCGAACACCAGCGTCGGCTTGACGCTGCGCACCGGGCCGAAGCTCTCGACCGTGGTCTTGCGGATCACCGCATCCACCCGGGCCATCTCGGCATCGGTCAGGCCGGAGTAAGCCTTGGCAAACGGCACCAGCTTGCGCCCGGGTTGGCCCGCCGCCGCATCCCAGACCGCAAAGGTGTAGTCGCTGTACAGGCTGGCGCGGCGGCCGTGGCCGCGCTGGGCGTAGATCAGCACGGCGTCGATGCTGAGCGGGTCGATCTTCCGTTTCCACCAGGTCCCCACGTCCTTGGTGCGGCCGACGCCGTACAAGCCGCCGCGCTGCTTCAGCATCATCCCCTCGACACCCATCGCCCGTGCCGACTCGCGTTGGCGGGCCAGCAGGGGCCAGCTGTCGCCGCCCAGCACCGGGCTGGCGACCCAGGACGGATGCGCCACGTCATGCAGCAGGGCATCAAGCAACTCACGGCGCGCAGACTGCGTCTGCGCACGCAGATCACGGGCCTGCCATTCGAGCAGGTCATAAGCCAGCAGCACCACCGGCAGATCCGCCAGCAGCTTGGGCCCCAAGGTCTTGCGGCCGATACGCTTTTGCAGCTCGGCAAAGGGCTGCACACGGCCGCCGCGCCAGACCGCGATCTCGCCGTCGAGCACGGTGCCGTCGGGCAGGGCTGCGCCCAGGGCGGCAAGCTCGGGGTAGCGGTCGGTCACCAGTTCCTCGCCGCGCGACCACAACCAGACCTGGCCGGCGCGTTTGACGAGCTGCGCCCGGATGCCGTCCCACTTCCATTCGATGAGCCAGTCCGACGGCGGCCCGAGCACGCTGTCGAACTGGTCGAGCGCCAGGTTGAACGGGTGGGCGAGAAAAAACGGGTACGGCTGCCCGCTCGTCTGCTGGTCTTGCTCATCCGCACTCTCAGTGACGATCAGCGCGGCGTAGTCCGCCGCCACGGGCCGGGCACTGATCTGGGTGTAGCCCATCAGCCGCTGCGCGACGCGCTTGGCGTCGATCCCGCCCACCGCCGCCAGCGCCTGGGTGACTTGCAGCCGCGACACGCCGACCCGAAAACCGCCGGTCAGCAGCTTGAAGTACACCAGGCGCTCGTCGACTTCGAGCTCGCGCCACTGCAGCCGCAGTGCAGCGGCCACCGGCTCTGGCGCCTGGCCGCGCAGTGTCAGCAAATGCTGCTCGACCCAGGCGGCCAGGCCACGCGGCTGCACCTCGGTGGGCGCGGGCAGCAGCAACGAGATCGTCTCGGCCAGATCGCCCACGGCCTCGTAGCTCTCGTCGAACAACCACTCGGGCAGGCCGGCAACCTCGCGCGCGAATTGCCGCAGCAAAGCGGTCGGCACCAGCTGGCGCGGCTTGCCACCGGCCAGAAAGTACACCGCCCAGGCGGCATCCTGCTGGGGTACCGAGCGCAGGTAGCGCTGCAGCGCGGCCTGCTTGGCCAGGCTGGAGGTGCTGGCGTCCAGCGCGTGGTACAGCGCGGCAAAGGCCTTCATGGGCCGGGCGAAGCTTTGCTTGCGTCGTTGGCCACGGCGTTCGCAGCGTCGTTCGCAGCGTCGTTCGCAGCGTCGTTCGAACCGTCAGTCGCACCACCGTTCGCGACCTCATTGACCACTTTGTCGGCCACGTCGTCATCGCCGTACTCGGTCTTGAAGCCCTGCGCGTCCAGCCCGCGTTCGGTGAGCCAGCGCACCAGCACCGCCACGCTGCCGTGCGTGACCAACACCCGCTCGGCACCGGTGCCGGCGATGGCCTGCAACAGCCCGGGCCAGTCGGCGTGGTCCGACATCACGAACCCCCGGTCCACACCGCGCCGGCGCCGCATGCCGCGCAACTGCATCCAGCCGCTTGCAAACGCATCGGCATAGAGCCCAAAGCGCTTCATCCACGGCGTGCCCTGCGCCGACGGTGGCGCCAGCACCAGCGCACGCTGCAGCAAGGCGGCGTCGACCTGCGGATCGCTCACCCGCAGCGTGGGCGGCAGCGCTACGCCGGCGGCGCGGTAGACCTGGTTGAGCGGCTCCACGGCACCGTGCACGACGACAGGCCCGATACTGGCGTCCACCCCGTGCAGGATGCGCTGGGCCTTGCCGAAGGCGTAGCAAAACAGCACCGATGCGCGGCCTTGCCCGGCGTTGGCGCGCCACCAGGCGTTGATCTCGGCGCACAGGCTGGCCTGCGTCGGCCAGCGGTAGACCGGCAAGCCGAAGGTGGACTCGGTGATGAAGGTGTTGCAGCGCACCGGCTCGAACGCCGGGCAGGTGCCGTCGGGATCGGTCTTGTAGTCGCCCGACGCGACCCAGACCTGGCCGCCGTGTTCGAGCCGCACTTGCGCCGAGCCCAGCACATGCCCGGCCGGGTGCAGCGAGACGCGCACACCGTGGTGCTCGATCGCTTCGCCATAGGCCAGCGTCTGCAGGTTGATGCCCGCACCGAGCCGGGCGCGCAAGGTGCCGGCGCTGTCGGTTTGGGCCAGGTAGTGCCGGTGGCCGGTGCGCGCATGGTCCGAATGGGCGTGGGTGATCACCGCACGGTCCACCGGGCGCCAGGGGTCGATGTAGAAGTCGCCCGGCGGGCAGTACAGCCCTTCGGGTCGGGCGACGACGAGGTCGTGGGGGCGCGGCGCGGTCATCGGACTCGATTGCAGCACAGGCCGGCTGGCGCTGCCGAACGCGCTGCCGATAGCCCGGGCGGCAACTCAGCCGTGTTCAGCCGTGTTCAGCCGCTTCAAGCCGGCCAGAGCCCAGCTTGGCGCAGATCACGCGCGCACTGCGCGGCATCGGTGAACAGCAGCGCCTGCCAGCCCGCCGCCTGGGCCGCCGCCACGTTGGCTGGCACGTCGTCGATGAACACCAGCTCGGCCGGCGGAAAGCCAAAGCGCTGCACTGCCAGCGCAAAGATCGCCGGGTCGGGCTTGATCAGCTTGACCCGGCTCGAAAACACGCCGTTGTCAAACGCCCGCACAAACGCGTGCTCACGCTCCAGTTGCTCGGCGTAGGGCGCCGGCATGTTGGAGAGAAAAAACATCGGCCTGCCCGGCCGGCGCAACTGGTCCATCAAGGCCACCGACGCCGGGATCGGCTGCAGCGATGCCGGCACCGCGTCCACCACCCACTGCACC
>JANYKR010000134.1 GCA_025358155.1 Betaproteobacteria bacterium | reverse complement strand
CGCAAGTGCCTGATTCATATAGAACCAGGTTCAAAATCGCAGACTACAAATGGGGTTTAGAGAGGCTGGTGGGGGTGGGTTGTGGCAGGTCTAGCGCCGCGAAGAGCGACTTCTGCAGGGCTGAGATTTCGGTCAAGCCGCTGAGCTTTTGCCCGTGTGCGGTCTGAACCGTTTGCTGGTGAATGCGCCTGAGCTGTTCGAGCAGCCGGGTCGGAGACTCTTCCCGGTTACTGGCCTTGAGCCGCATGCGCATCACCCGGTAGAGGATCAGGGCGATGAAGCAGATCAGCGAGTGGGCGCGAATTCGCTGATGCAGGCGGTGGTAGACCGGGCCGATCTCGATGTCGGACTTGAGTACCCTAAAGCCTCGCTCGATGTCGGCCAGGCTCTTGTAGCGCTTGACCACTTCGGCCGCCGGCTCGGTGGTGTTGGTCACGAGCAGCAACTTGCCGTCGAGCAGCTCAAGATAGCGCTGCCGGTCCTCGTCAACGGTGTAGCTGAAGGCCTCGGCCTTGATGTCAACCTTGATCAGGTGGGCCAGGCTCGCGGCCTTGACCGCGTGATAGAAGCGCGCCTTTGCGCCTGAGTCCGACAGCGGTTTGCCTTTGCTGCGTTTGCCGGCGTCTTGCTCGTCGAGCTTGCCGCTCCACTGCTGGCCAAGCTTGATCAGGTCTTCAATGGCGGTCTGGCGCGCCTGTGTTCTCCGCCCACCGGCCACTGGGTCGTGCGCGACCACCAGGCGGCGAGACGACTTATCGGGCGCTGCCCACTGCGTCTCGCCGACCCATTCAGCATTGCTCGGTTGCTGCGCGGCCATGGCGCCGAGCGCGTCGGCGAAGTCACCATAGCGTGATGCGGGCACGGCCAGGATGTAGTCCACCGCCACCTCGCGACCCTGGGCCCTGAGCGCGGCTTGCAGCGCAGCGAGTTCGTCCAAGTTGTTCACGCTGAGCAGGCCGCGGTCGGCGATGAGCACCACCCGCTTGAGCGGGTAGCGTGCCAGCAGCGAGGTGATCATCGGCAGCAAGGTCTTGGCCTCGGCCGTGTTGCCAGGGTGCACCTCATGCGCGATGGGCAAACCCTCGGCGGTTTGCACCAGAGAGAGCATGAACTGCCGCTCGATCAGGCCGGACTTGCCGCGCCCGAAGGCACGCACATCGCCGTCTTGCACCGACTCCCCCGTCACCTGCACCGTGGTCAGGTCGTAGAACACGACCGACAGATCCTGGTCGATGAGCGGGTGCATCAAGCCGGCCAGCCGCTCGCCCAGCGCCTCACTGTGCTCGTCGATCACGTCCATGGCGCGCAGCAGGTGCTGGTGCGAGGGCAGGCTGTCGGCAAAACCGAAATCGGTGGGCAGCGCCACGGTATCGAGCCAACGCAGCACGCCCAGCTTGCTGCCCGGGTCGCACAGCCGGTTCAAGACCATGGTGCGCAGGCAGGCCAGCACATCGAGCTCAACCCGGGAACGCCGCCAGGCGCCAGACAGGTCATCAAAGCCCAGGGCGCGCCACAGACGGCTCAGGGCCCAGACATCGCCGGCGCTGCGGCTGTCGATGAAGCGAAGGTTGTCGAGCGGGTTGACGGGAGCGACCGCAGCGGCGGCCGCCTGCTGCCCCTGCGCGCGTTGAAGCGATGCAATCAAGGTGTCCACATCGCCACCGGCCTCAAGGCGCCCGAGCGTACAGATGGTGCGCTGGCGCGGCTTGCCCTGCTCGTTGCGGAACGACTCGACCAGCTGCGCGTAGCGGCGGGAACCTGACTGGGTGACCTTTACAAACATGGTCGCAAGTGTAGCCCAGACTGGCCAAATCACGAACTACAACGTTCACTAAACGTGCCACTACAGAGAGTTGCCTGTGCGGTGCGTCAAGCGCATGTAACCACTTGATCTGAAAAGGCTTCCAGGCCGGCGACGGGGCGAAAATGTGGGAGGTGGTGTCGAACTTGGGTTGCCCGCTGCCTCGCGGCGCACATATCTCGGCTCCTCCAGCACCGGCGCCCTGAGCCACTTGCGCACCGTGTCGCGCGACAAACTGGTCAGCCGCGCGATCTCCCGAACAGACTTCTTCTCGCGGAAATACATCCGCGTGACCTTGCCAATCCTGGCCATGGCGATCACGCATTCTCCCCTGCTCAGAAGAGTGGCAGGGCAGGTTGAACACCCGGGTCGAAGGGATCGGCACTGTCGCTGCAAGTGGGTCAATTTTCGGTCAGCGTCAACAGACACGTGAACACTGAGCAGGCAAGCGCTGGGGCAGGACGAGGGCGGGCAAGGCGCAGCACGGCGGTCAAGTGTTCGGCCACGCTCTAGACTCCGTTCTCGTCCACTCCTGGCAAAGACCCCATGACGCTCCGCCGATGGTTGCCCGCCGTGCCGATCAGCCTGTTGACCTGCTGCTTGCTGGCGCTGATGGTGGGCCCGTCTGCCCAGGCTCAATCCCCGGCTCAGACCCCGACTCAAGCGCCGGCCCAGGCTGCCCTGCCCAAAGGCCTGACCGAGCGCACCCAGGTCGAAGGCATCACCGAATACCGGTTGGAAAACGGCCTGCAGATCTTGTTGGTGCCTGACGCCACCAAGCCCAGCACCACCGTCAACCTCACCTACCGGGTCGGCTCGCGCCACGAGAACTACGGCGAAACCGGCATGGCGCACCTGCTGGAGCACCTGATCTTCAAGGGCACGCCCACCACCCGCAACGTGATGGCCGAAATGGGCAAGCGCGGTCTGCGCTACAACGGCAGCACCAGCTTTGACCGTACCAACTACTTTGCCAGCTTTTCGGCCAATGACGAGACCCTGCGCTGGTACCTGGCCTGGCAGGCCGACGCGATGGTCAACAGCCTGATCGCCCGGGCTGACCTGGACACCGAGATGACGGTGGTGCGCAACGAAATGGAGTCGGGCGAAAACAGCCCGGTGCGCGCCACGCTGCAGCAAACCCTGGCCACGATGTACCAGTGGCACAACTACGGCAAGAGCACGATTGGCGCCCGCGCCGACGTCGAAAACGTCGACATCGGCCGGCTGCAGGCCTTCTACCGCAACTTTTACCAACCCGACAACGCTACCCTGGTGGTGGCCGGCAAGTTCGACAGTGCCCAGGTGCTGGCCTGGGTGGCGCACTATTTCGGGCCGCTGCCCCGGCCGCAGCGCAAGCTGCAGCCGAGCTACACCGTCGATCCGGTGCAAAACGGCGAACGCAGCATCACGCTGCGGCGCAAGGGTGGTGCGCCGCTGGTGCTGGCGGGCTGGCCGATCGTGGCAGCGGCGCATCCCGACTTCATGGCTTTTGAGGCACTGTCCGGTGTGCTCGGCCCCGCGCCGTCGGGCCGGCTGCACAAGCGCCTGGTTGAAAAGCAGCTCGCGTCGTCCACCTTCGGGTTTGCCTGGAGCCTGGCCGAGCCCGGCCCGTTTTTGCTGGGCGCGCAACTGGCGCCCGGCCAGGACGTGGCACGGGCCCGCAGCGAGTTGCTGGCCACGGTAGACGCGCTGGCTACCGAGCCCATCACCGCTGCGGAGTTGGAGCGGGTGCGGGTGCAGTGGCTCAACGACTGGGCCCAGGGCTTCAGCAACCCCGAGGCGGTGGGCGTGGCCTTGTCGACGGCCATCGGCAATGGCGATTGGCGGCTCTACTTCCTGGACCGCGACCGCATGCGCTCGCTCAAGCTTGCCGATGTGCAGCGGGTGGCGCAAGCTTATTTGCTGCCTGACAACCGAACGCTCGGCACCTACCTGCCCACCGACGAGCCGCAACGTGCACCGGCCCCGGTCCTGGTGGATGTGGCGCCGATGCTGCAGGGCTACCAGGGCGACGCGGCGGTGGCGCAGGCCGAGAGCTTTGAGGCCACGCCCGCCAACCTGGACGCTCGCAGCCAGTTCAGCAGCCTGGCCGGCGGCCTGAAAGTGGCCCTGTTGCCCAAGGGCACCCGCGGCGGCGCGGTGCATGCCCGCTTGACCCTGCGCTTTGGTGATGCGGCCAGCCTGCAGGGCCAGGGCCTGGCGGTGGCTGCGATGGGCGGGCTGATCGACAAGGGCGGTGCGGGCCTGAGCCGCGAGCAGATCGCCGATGCGTTGGATGCACTGCGGGCCGATGTCAGTTTTGGCGCCAGTGGCCAGAGCCTGTCGGTCGGCATCACCACGGTGCGTGAACACCTGCCGGCGGTGCTGGCCTTGGTCGGCAGGCTGCTGCGTGCGCCGGCATTTCCGGCCGAAGCGCTGGAAGAACGTCGCCGCCAGGCGCTGGCCGGCATCGCCGCCCAACGCAGCGAGCCGGGCGCGGTGGCGGCCAATGCGCTGCAGCGCAACGGCAACCCTTACCCGCGTGGCGACTTGCGCTATGTCGCCAGCTTCGACGAGAGTGTGCAAGAGGTGCAAGCCTTGCAGATCGACACCGTGCGCGCCGTCTACCGGCGCTTTGTCAGCGCGGCGGTGGGTGAGTTCAGCGCCGTCGGCGACATGGACGCCGACGTCGTGCGCGCTGCGCTCGCCGCAGCTCTGGGCGACTGGACGGCGCCGGCCGACAACGCAGCCCCGGTAGCCTTTGCGCGGGTGCCTCAGCCGCTGGTGGCCGTGGCGCCGCTGCGCCTGATGCTGAGCACGCCTGACAAGCCCAACGCCACCGGCCTGGTCGAGCAAACGCTGGCGATCAATGACACCCATCCCGACTTTCCCGCGCTGCTGGTAGCCAACTACTTGCTGGGCGGCGACGCGATGTCGCGGCTGTGGGCCCGCATCCGCGAAAAGGACGGTCTGAGCTACAGCGTGGGCTCGGGCGTGGGCTGGAACAGCTTTGAGCTGAACTCGCGCTGGCAGGCATCGGCCATCTTTGCGCCGCAAAACCAGGCCAAGGTCGAGGCTGCGCTGCGCGAGGAGGTGGCACGCGCACTGAAAGACGGCTTTACCCAGGCCGAGCTCGACGCCGGCCGCACCGGCCTGCTCAACCAGCGCCGCCTCGGCCGTGCGCAAGACCCGGCGGTGACCGGCACGCTGGGCGCCAACCTCTACCTCCAGCGCCGTTTTGCGTTGCAGCAAAAAACCGATGATGCCGTGGCCGCGCTGTCGCTGGCGCAGGTCAACGCGGCGCTGCGGCGCTACATCGACCCGGCGCGCTGGGTCTGGGTGTTTGCCGGCGACTTCAAGCCCTGAGTGACAGCGTCAAGCGCGGGTTTCTTCGCCGTCCGGCTGGCCTCCGGGCTGGCTACCATCTGGCCAGATCCCTGCTTGGAGCGCCGCCATGACTGCCCACCTGACCGAGACCACCGCCACTGAATTGCTGGCGCTTTACCGCAGCGGGGCCGCCTCGCCGGTGGAGGCGACCCAGGCCGTGCTGGACCGCATCAGCCGTCTCAACCCGCAACTTCTGGCCTTTTGCCTGGTCGACGCCGAGGCTGCCCTGCAATCGGCCCGCGACAGCGAATCGCGTTGGCAACGCGGCACACCCATCGGCCCGCTCGACGGCGTGCCGACCTCGATCAAGGACCTGATCCTCACCAAGGGCTGGCCGACCCGGCGCGGCTCGCTCAGCGTCGACCCTGACCAGCCCTGGACCGTGGATGCGCCGGTGACCGCACGGCTGCGCGAGGCCGGCGCGGTGCTGCTGGGCAAGACCGCCACGCCCGAGTTTGGCTGCAAGGGCGAGACCAACTCGCCGCTGACGGGCATCAGTCGCAATCCCTGGGATTTGAGCCGCACGCCGGGCGGCTCGTCGGGCGGCACGGCCGCAGCGGTGGCGGCCGGGCTGGGCCCGCTCAGTGTGGGCACCGACGGCGCGGGTTCGGTGCGCATCCCGGCGGCGTTTTGTGGCAATTTCGGCCTGAAGCCCAGTTTTGGCCGGGTGCCGGCTTATCCGCTGTCGCCGTTTGGCAGCGTCGCCCACCTCGGCCCGCACACCCTGAGCGTGGCGGACGCGGCGCTGATGATGAACGTGCTGAGCCAGCCCGACGCCCGCGACTGGACATCACTGCCCGCCGACGGTCGCGACTACCGGGTTGGCCTGGATGACGGCGTGCGTGGCCTGCGCATCGCCTACTCGCCCACCCTGGGCTATGCCCGCAACGTGCATCCGGAGGTGGCAGCGGCAGTCGAGCGTGCGGTGCGCGACCTGGCGTCGCTGGGCGCGGTGGTCGAGGCGGTAGACCCGGGTTTTGCCGACCCGCTCGACATCTGCACCGGGCTGTGGTTCTTGGGCGCCTACACGGTCTGGAGCGGCTTGAGCCCAGCGCAGCAAGCGGTCTGCGACCCCGACTTCCGGGCCGAGGCCGAGCTCGGCGCTCGCTTGAGCGCGCTGGAGGTGCAGCAACTGCACCAGCGGCGCGGTGTCTTGGGCGCGCAGTTGCGGCAGTTCATGCAAGGCTACGACCTGATTGCCACGCCCTCGGTGTCGGTGCCGGCTTTCGAGGCCCGGCCGGCGGGCCACACGCCCATCGATCCGGCCGCGCTGCTGGGATGGACGCCGTTCTCCTACCCCTTCAACCTGAGCCAGCAGCCGGCCGCGTCAATCCCGTGTGGCCTGACCTCGGATGGCCTCCCGATCGGCTTGCAACTGGTCGGGCCGATGTTTGGCGACGCCCTGGTGTTGCGCGCTTGCCGGGCTTACGAGAGCCTGCGGCCCATTGCCCGGCCGCCGATGGCCTGGGCCAGCGCCAACTGAAGCTGCCTGCCCGCAAGCGGGCACAACAAGCCGCCCGTGAGGCAGGCGGCAAATCAGGCGACGCTGCGATGGGTCCAGGCGGCGCGGTCGATGGCCCAGGAGCCGACTGAGTCCGCCGTACCGTGCGAGAAAAAGTCCAGCCGCAGCGAGGTCGGGTCAGTGGTGAGAAGGCCGTAGTTTTCGCACTTGGAGCCGGCGTCCACCAGCCGCTTGATCGCAGCGCCTGAGGACGTGGCGTCAAACAACCAGCGCCCATTGCCAAGGTCGGTGGCCTGAAAGCGGTTGGCATGAATGTCGCCGCTGAGCACCAGGATCTTGTACTGGCGCGCCAGCGCCTGCAGCCAGACGTAGTCGTCAAACTGCTCCCAACGCGAGTCATCGTCGTTGCGCACCACCGAGCCTGATGCCAGCAGGTGCACTGCACCCGGGGCGGCCGCCATGTTGGCCTCAATCTGGCCCCGTTGCGCGGCGCCCAGCATGTCGCGCTTGAGCCTCCAGGATCGACCGTCCGTGAGGTGCAGCTTGAGCCCGGGCTCGAGGTCGCGAAACTTGTAGCCGGGCGGTGGCTCGTCGCTCTGGTTGATCACGGCATCGTTGTAGGCGTCGGGAAAGCTGCCCGGCGCCAGCCGGGCTTCGAGGGTGCGGCAGAACGCATTGAACAAGGCGCGGGTGATGCGGATGTTGTCCTTGTAGATCACCTTGGTGATCGCGTTCTCTTCAAAGTGCTCGTTCCAGAGAAAGTCATGGTCGTCCCAGATTGCATCGGTGGGCACGGCCTTGACCAAGGCGCGGAACTGCGGTTGGTCAAGCTGCACGCGCCAACGTCCGAGCAAATGCAACAAGAAGTCATTGGTCTCCAGCCGCTTGGGGTGGATGTTGTTGGGAAAGGGCATGGCATCGATGTAGACCGAATCGCCCAGCAGCACCAGCCGGTCGGGGTGCTGGGCGGCGATCTGGTCCCAGACCGGCTGCTGCGCAAACACGGTGTAGGACATGCAGGAGGTGAACGCCAGTTTCATGCCTTGCTCCCAGGTACAGGGCCAACTGCCGGACGGCAGCGGTGGGCCAATGTAGCCTCAATTTCAGCGCCAGGCGGGCCCGCCGGTGGCATCGAACTGGGGGTGTCGGCAGTCGCATCCCGCAGTGCCCGCAAGCGCCGGCAAGCGGCCAAGCCGGCCTGGCGTGCCAGTCAGGCAAGCGTGTTGCGGGGCAAATCGCTGCGGTCACCGTCCAACACGCTGTTACCACGCCGAGCCGCCGGGAGCTCAACTGCCGCGCCGGGCCGCCGATCTCGAACCCACGGCTTGACGGGTTGACTCCGCCCGTTTTGTCTTGGCACCGGCCGCACCGGCGCAGCCCCGTCACAGCAGCCCCGTCACCGCAGCCCACCCGACCCAATCGATGAAACATTCTCTGGGCTCCATAGCCCGCAAGTTCAGCCACCAGGCCACCCGCGCGCTGATGGCGTCGCTGCCGCGCGGCCTGCGGTTTGGCGTCTACCGAGCGTTGGCCAAATGCGATCCCCGGCCTGATGCCCGTCTGCAATTGAAGATCGCTGACACCCAGGACGAGCTGGAGGCGTGCTTCCGAATCCTGCACGATTCCTACGTGGCGGCCGGGTTCATGCAGCCTGACCCGTCGGGTCTGCGGGTGACGATCTACCACGCCCTGCCCACCACCACCACGCTCTGCGCCAAGTGGGACGGCCAGGTGGTGGGCACCATCTCGATGATCCGCGAGGGGGTGTTTGGCTTTCCGTTGCAGACGGCGTTTGACCTCGGCCCGGTGCGGGCCAAGTCGGGGCAGATCGCCGAGGTCTCGGCACTGGCAGTGGCGCCGGCTTTTCGCAAGACCGGCGGCAAGATCCTGTTTCCGCTGATGAAGTTCATGACCGACTACTGCCGCAGCTATTTCGACACCCGGCACATCGTGATTGCGGTCAATCCGAACAAGATCGAGATGTACGAGTCGCTGCTGTTCTTCGACCGGCTGCAAGACAAGGTGGTCGACCACTACGACTTTGCCAACGGTGCACCGGCAGTGGGAGCGACGCTGGACCTGCTGGAGGGCATCGCGCACTTCGAGCAGGCCTACGGCCACAAGCCCGACCACAAAAACCTGTCGCGGTACCTGTTCAACAGCAAGCTGGCCAACATCCAGCTGCCGCAGCGGCGCTTCCACACCACCAACGACCCGGTGCTGACGCCGTCGATGATGGACTATTTCTTCAACCAGCGTACCCAGGTGTTTGCCGGGCTCGATGAGCGCAAGCGCCGGCTGCTGCGCTCGATCTATGACCACACGAGCTATGCCCAAGCGCTGCCGCCACTGCAACCCGGTGCGGCCACAGGTCTGGTGCTGCGCCAGCATCAGCGCTTCTCGATCCGCTGTCCGGCCCGGCTGACGGTGGCGTCCTACGGCCAGAGGCTTGAGTTTCCGCTGCAGGTCACTGAGATGTCTCTGCACGGATTCAAGGCCGAATGTGCGGTGCCGCTGCCTGAAAATACCAGTGGACAGGTCAAGGTCGATCTGGGTGAGGGTGAGACAGCACGGGTCGGTGCTACCGCAGTACGGCGGCAGGTTTCGGGTGGTCTGGTGTACTACGGCTTTGTGGTGCCCCAACCCGATGTGGCCTGGCAGCGTTGCGTTGCGGCCCTCAACAGCGGACGCACCCATGCAGACCTGAGCACATTGCCCCATCTGCTGCCCCGGCCAACGGCCACCAGGGCAAGCGGGATGCAACAATCTGCAGGCAATGTGACTTCGGTCGCGGCGGTGCTCTAGCAAGTCTGGCAGCAGCGGCGCTACCCTGCTTACAGTCAGTTTCCGGACGCAAGCCTAACGCCCATCGGATGGCGGGTGCTGGGCTTTCATCCGGTTTTCGGTGTCTTTTCCTGCCAGCGCGTCCCTTGGGTCGACCTGCTGACAGGTCGATGTCGCCAACCCGTTGTGCAGTACCTGCGTCGACCGCCTCGCGGCGCAGGCTCGGAGATTCCAACCATGATCAGGCTGTTCAACCATTATTTTCACGGATGGACTCTGCGCCGGATGTTCTTTGACTTCCTGCTGTCGCTGCTGGCCTTGGCCGGCGTGATCCTGGTTCAGGCCGAGAGCCTCGGCCTGGCCGTACCGATGGCCAGCATCCAGATCCTGAGCCTGGCCGCCGGCTTGTTTGTGATCAACAGCGCCTCAGGGTTGTACCAGCGGTCGCAAGACTGGTCGTTGGTCGAGTCGTCGCTGCGGGCCATGCTTGCGGTGGCGATGGGGGTATTCCTGGCGTATCAGGTCTTCAGCCTGCTGCCGGTGGGGTTTGGCAATACCGAGGCGATCCGCACCTCGGCCATGCTGGTGATTGCTGCCTTGATCCTGCGCCGGGTGGTGATGGGCTACTGGGCCACCAAGTCACGTGCCGGCTCGCGGGTGCTGGTTTTTGGTGCCGGCCCGGCGGCCCAGATGGTGGGCAGCACCTTGCGCGCTGCCGATCCGCTGGCCACCATCGTCGGCTATTTTCCCGGACCCAACGAGAAGCAACCATCCGTGCCCGAGGCCGAGCGGCTCACGTCCGAGCTGTCGCTGACCCAGACTGCCCAGCGGCTGGGAGTCGATGAGATCATCGTCGCGCTGACCGAGCGCCGCTCGGGCAGCATGCCGCTGCGCGAATTGCTTGACTGCAAACTGGCGGGCGTGCGGGTGTTTGACATCACCACCTATTTCGAGCGCATGCTGGGCCAGATCCGGATCGATTTTGTCAACGCCGGCTGGCTGATCTTTGGCGACGGTTTCAATCAGGGGTTTTATCGCACAGCGGTCAAGCGCGTTTTCGACATCCTGTGCTCGCTGGTGTTGATCGTGCTGTCGGCGCCGATCATGGTCGTCGCGGCGCTGGCCATCAAGCTCGAGAGCCAGGGCCCGGTGTTCTACCGCCAGGAGCGGGTCGGGGCCAACAACAAGAACTTCAGGGTCAGCAAGTTCCGCAGCATGCGCACCGATGCTGAAAAAGACGGCAAGCCACGGTGGGCTGCCGCCCAGGACGACCGCGTCACCCGGGTCGGGCACATCATCCGGCGCTTGCGCATCGACGAGTTGCCGCAGCTCTTCAATGTGCTTGCCGGCACCATGAGCCTGGTCGGCCCAAGGCCCGAGCGGCCGTTTTTTGTCGAACAACTGACCACCGAGATCCCCTACTACGCTGTGCGTCACAGCATCAAGCCGGGCGTGACGGGCTGGGCCCAGGTGCGGTACAAGTACGGCTCGACAATCGAAGATTCGCAGGAAAAGCTGCAGTACGACCTCTACTACGTCAAGAACCACAGTTTGTTTCTTGACTTTCTCATCTTGTTCGAGACCGTGGGTGTGGTGCTCACCGGCAAGGGCGCACGCTGAGTGCCGCCTCCGCTGGCTGTCCTGAGGTCGGTGTCCGGCCCGCCTCCAGCGCTGTGAAGGGCCGATGAATTTAGGCGGAGCGATAGATCTGGGTCTGTCCAGCGGCCTGCCGCTGGCCGGCTACGTGCTGGTGATCCTGGCCTACGCGGCTTATGCGGTGGTCCTGGTGCGAGGCGGTTTGCTGCGCGCGCCAGTCGAGCGCTCGGCGCGACCCTACGTGCTGGCGGTGTTGGCCACCGTGGCCTGGGCCATTGCCGGGTTGCTGGATCTGGGCTCAAGCAAGGTCTTTACCTGGCACTTGGCCACCGCGATGGACCAGTTGCGCTACGGCGCCTGGACCGTGTTTCTGCTGGAGTTGCTGCGCCCGATGGCGGGCAGCCTGGCTTCGACCCGCACCCGACTGGGCCTGCTGGGCCTGATCGCGCTGGTCGGCGTCGGCCTGGGGGCCAATGTGCTGCTGGGCCTGCAACCGAGCCTGCAAACGGGCCTGCATCCTGGCCGGACTGACCTGGTGCTTCGCTGCCTGGTGGCCAGCCAGCTCGGCTGCGCCGTGCTGGGCTTGCTGCTGGTGGAACAGGTGTTCCGCAACCAGGCTGAGCCCTCGCGTTGGGGCGCCAAGCCCCTGTGCCTGGGTCTGGGTTGTCTGTTCTTGTACGACGTCTACCTGTTCTCGCAGGCCCTGATGTTCGGGCGATTTGATGCCGACGCGCTGAGTGCACGCAGCCTGGTGCAGGCCGTGACCGTGCCCTTGCTGCTGGTGGCGTCGCGCCGCGACGCGAAGTGGCTGGCGCGGGTCCAGGTTTCGAAGACGGCCGCTTTTTATTCCGCCTCGCTGTTGCTGATTGGCTTGTACCTGCTGTTCATCGCCGGTGCAGGCTACTACGTGCGGTTTTTTGGCGGCCACTGGGGCGGCGCGCTGCAGGTGGCCTTGCTGTTCATCGCGCTGGTGCTGTTGACGGTGCTGGTGTTGTCGGGCGCGCTGCGTGCCCGGCTGCGGGTGTTTCTGGGCAAGAACTTCTTCAGCTACCGCTACGACTACCGGCTGGAATGGTTGCGCTTTACCGCCATGCTGTCCTCGCGCAGCACGCCACAAGAAGTGAGCGGCCTGGTGGTGCGAGGCTTGGCCGACATGGTGGAGTGCCCTGCCGGTGGCCTGTGGTTCAAAGCCTTGGGTGACGACCGCTATGTGCAGTCAGCGGCCTGGAACATGCCGCCGATGACCGAGTCCGAGCCCACTGATTCGCCTTTTTGCAGCTTCATGCGCGAGCGCGAATGGATCATCGACCTCGACACCGCCCGCCGCAGCAACGGCCCTGCCAGCGAGAGCCCGGCGGTGCCGGCCTGGCTGCTGGCGCTGCCGACGGCCTGGCTGGTGGTGCCGCTGCTGGTGGCCGACGAGATGCTGGGCTTCGTGGTGCTGGCCAAACCTCGCACCGAGCTGGACCTCGATTGGGAGGTGCGCGACCTGCTCAAGACCGCAGCACGCCAGGCGGCCGGCTTTCTGGCCCAGATGCACGCCACCGAGGCGCTGCTGGAGGCACGCAAGTTCGACGCCTTCAACCGCATGTCGGCGTTTGTGGTGCATGACCTCAAAAACATCATCACGCAGCTTTCGCTGATGCTCAAGAACGCCGAGCGCCACAGCGCCAACCCCGAGTTTCAGCAGGACATGCTGATCACGGTCGAGAGCTCGCTCGACAAGATGCGCCAGATGATGCTGCAACTGCGCGAGGGCGAGCGGCCTGCGGGTGTGGCCTCGGGCGTGGAATTGGCGCCGCTGTTGCAGCGCATTGCCCAGGCGGCGCACCAGCGCGGTCGCCAAGTCGAGGTCGAACTGGTAGACCGCATCGCCACCCGGGGCCACGCTCAGCGGCTCGAGCGTGTGATCGGCCATGTTGTGCAGAATGCACTCGACGCCACGCCCACAACAGGTAGGGTGTGGGTTCGGTTGCAGCAATCGTCTGGCCGGGCCCGGGTAGTGGTGGGCGACAGTGGCGCCGGCATGAGCCCCGAGTTCATCCAGACCCGATTGTTCCGCCCCTTCAACTCGACCAAGAGCAGCGGCATGGGCATCGGTTCATATGAAAGTTTCCAGTATGTCAAGGAATTGGGTGGGACCATCGACGTGAAAAGCACCCTGGGGCTGGGCTCCGAAATCACGCTGCTGCTGCCGATGTTTGACCTGCGCACGGGCTCAGACCTGCGCACCCAGCCCGACCTGCGCTTGCCGGGGGCGGGTGCTTGATGGCCACCGTGCAAACCTCGCCGCTGCTCATCGTCGAGGACGACCTCGCGCTGCAAAAGCAGATCAAGTGGTCGCTGGACCGCTTTGACTCGGTCACCGCCAGCGACCGGGAGTCGGCGCTGGTGCAGTTTCGACGCCACCAACCGGCGGTGGTGACGATGGACCTGGGCCTGCCGCCAGACCCCGATTCCGTCAGCGAAGGTTTTCGCCTGCTCGAGCAACTGCTGGAGCTCGATGCCAACGTCAAGGTCATCGTGTTGACCGGGCAGAACGACCAGGCCAACGCCTTGCGCGCCATCGGTTTGGGCGCCTACGATTTCCTGGCCAAGCCCTTTGAGCCTGACATGCTGGGCCTCACCATCGACCGGGCCTTTCGGCTGTCCGAGTTGCAGAGCGAAAACCTGCGATTGCAGACCCTGCACCAGCCTGATGCCCTGAGCGGCCTGATCACCCGGGACCCCGGCATGTTGCGCACCTGCCGCATGGTCGAGCGGGTGGCCAGCAGCACCGCCACCGTGATGCTCCTGGGCGAAAGCGGCACCGGCAAGGAGGTGCTGGCGCAAGGCCTGCACCTGGCCTCCAAACGCAGCGGCAAGTTTGTCGCCATCAACTGCGCTGCCATTCCTGAGGCTTTGCTGGAGAGCGAGCTCTTCGGCTACGAGCGTGGCGCGTTCACCGGCGCCACCAAGACCACCGTCGGCAAGATCGAGACCGCCACCGGCGGCACGCTGATGCTCGACGAAATCGGCGACCTGCCGCACCCGCTGCAAGCCAAGCTGCTGCGCTTTTTGCAGGAGCGCAAAGTCGAGCGGGTCGGCGGCCGGCAGGAGATTCCGGTGGATGTGCGGGTGGTCTGTGCCACCCACCAGAACCTCAAGACCCAGATTGCCGAGGGCCGGTTTCGTGAAGACCTGTATTACCGGCTGGCTGAAATCGTGATCGAGATCCCGGCGCTGCGCGAGCGCCAAGGCGACGCGGTCCTGCTGGCCCATGCTTTCTTGCGCAATTTCGCCCAAGAGCAGCGGCGCGGCAGCATGAGCTTTGGCGACGATGCGCTGCGGGCCATCGAGTCGCACGCCTGGCCGGGCAATGTGCGGCAACTGCTCAGCGCGGTGCGCCGGGCGGTGATCATGGCCGACGGCAACCGCTTGTCCCGGCACGACCTGGGCTTGCCGGGCGACGAGAGCGAGACGGACGCCAACGCGGCCTCGGATGCGGTCGGCGATCTGGATTTGCGCGCAGTGCGCGAGGTGGCCGAGCGCCAGGCGGTGCTGGCCGCGCTGGCCCGCACCGAGCGCAACATCGTCAAAGCGGCCGAACTGCTGGGCGTGAGCCGCCCCACCCTGTACGACCTGATGCACCGGCTGGCGATCAAGTGAGCCTGGCGGGTCGGTCCTGTCGCTGAAGCCGAACCGGCCCCAAACCCGACCACCAGCCGATGCCGCCGCGCCGCCTCAAGGTGCTGGTCTTTGCCGAGGCCGTGACCCTGGCCCATGTGGCCCGGCCACTGGCGCTGTTGCGTTCACTTGACCCGGCCCGTTACGAGCTGGTGCTGGCCTGCGCCACCCGCTACGCCGACTTTGCCAGCAACCCGGCCTGGCAAACCGTGCCCTTGCACAGCATCGCGTCGGCGCAATTTGCGCAAGCGCTGGCCCAGGGCGCGCCGCTCTACGACCTGGCCACCCTGGCTGGCTATGCCGATGCCGACCGTGCACTGATAACGGCCCACCGGCCCGACCTGGTGGTGGGCGACTTTCGCCTGTCCCTGTCGGTCAGCGCCCGGCTGGTCGGCGTGCCCTACCTGGCCATCGTCAACGCCTACTGGACGCCGTACCACGCGGCGGGCTTCCCGATGCCGGTGTTGCCGCTGTCGCGCCACCTGCCGCTGCCGCTGGCCCGGGCACTGTTCGACACGTTTCGGCCGCTGGCTTTTGCGGCCCACTGCCGGCCGCTTAACCGCCTGCGGGCGCAACACGGCCTGCCCAGCCTGGGGCGCGACCTGCGGCGGGTCTACAGCGATGCCGACCACCTGCTGGTGCCAGATTCGCCGGCACTGTTTGCCATGCAGGGGCCGGCCCAAGCCTTCAGCCAAACTGGCCCACTGGCCTGGTCGCCCGACCTGCCCTGGCCGACTGCGCTGGACCGGCCGGTGCCGGGCGAGCAGGCGGTGGTCTACCTGACCTTGGGCAGTTCCGGGCCGCCCCAGGCGCTGGCCTTGACGCTGGCGGCCTTGGCCGATTTGCCGATCCGGGTGATGGCCTCGACGGCCGGCGCCGGCGTGCCTGCCGATCTGCCGAGCAACGCCCGTGTTGCAGCCTACCTGCCCGGCCACCTGGCGGCGTCCCGGGCCCAGTTGGTGATCTGCAACGGCGGCAGCCTGGCGGTGCAGCAGGCCCTGGCGGCCGGCGTGCCGGTGCTGGGCCTGGCCAGCAACATGGACCAGTTCCTCAACATGGCGCCAATCGTCGCGGCCGGCGCCGGGCGCTTGCTGCGCACCGACCGCCTGAGCATCGGTGCCGTGCGTGACGCCTGCCAGGCCTTGTTGCAATCCCCTGACGCCGGGCGCGCCGCGCAGCGGCTGCAGGCGCTTCAAGCCTCGGCGCCTGTGCCGGGCCAGGTTTTTGACCAGGTGGCGCAGCGCTTGACCGGCTCGGCACGGGCCACACCCTCAGCGCAGTGATGGGCGCCCCGAGGGCGCCTTGCGCTGAGCGCCGTCCGGCCGGTCAGAAAAACCAGGTACCCAGCAGTTGCAGGGTCTGCCGGTAGGGTTGAACGCCGTATTCAGTCAGCGCAGACCCTCGGGTGCTGGGTGCCTGGTTTTTTTGACCGGCCGGACGGCGCCCAGTGCAAGGCGCCCTCGGGGCGCCCATCACTGCGCTGAGGGTGTGGCCCGTGCCGAGCCGGTCAAGCGCTGCGCCACCTGGT
>JANYKR010000109.1 GCA_025358155.1 Betaproteobacteria bacterium | reverse complement strand
GCGCGCGCGTCCGCCTGTACCAGAACGGCATCCTGGCGGAAGAGGGCGCGGGTGCCAACGTGCTGGACAGCCCGCTGCAGGCGCTGCAGCACTTTCTCGTCGAATTGCGCGCGTGCCCCGGCGCGTCCGACGTCGCTGCAGGCGACATGGTCACCACTGGCACATGGACTGATGCGTGGCCGGTGCGTCCCGGCGAGACATGGACGGCCCGCTTCGACTCGGCGTTGCCACCCCTGGAGGTCGCCTTGGCGTGACGACGGTCGCTGCCCGCTCGTCTGCACTCACAACCCCTGCCTCACGAGAGCCCCAGCCGCGTCCAAGACCTGGTTCGAGCGCAACGTGCCGCCCCACCTCATGGATTTGGTGTGAGCACCCGTCCGACCCCCAGGCAGCGCCTCAAGATCATCCCGTTGGCCCAGGTCAGAGTGCTTGAGGTTGGCATCTGCACCGGCCTGAACCTGCCGCTGGCGCTGTAGCGGCACGACCGCCAGCACCGGGCGATCGTCCGCGGGGCTGCCCGGCACGCCATGGCTGGAGATGACGATTGACGAATTTGGCCGCGCCCAACGCGTCGATGTCGAAGGCGGCTTTCTGATGCTGCGCGCCGCCGTCCGCCACATCACTGCCCATGGCCAAAGCGGCTCGCTGGTCGTCACCGCCAGCACCCCGACCCTGCAAGGCGCCGCGCGCAGCAGCCACTGCGGCGCAGGGGGCAAGCCGATGACTTCGCCGGAATTGCCAGGAAGGCGGCTGGTGGCGTCGGTGAAATCGATCACGTATTGAGCGCCTGGCGTCAGCACCCACCCCAAGGTGTTGACGATGGCTTCGGTCAAGATGCCAGACGACGCGGACACTGGCGGCAAAGCGAACAGGCTGACGCCGGCGCCGGCGCCGCTCCAGGTGGCCGCGCCGCCAATGGGGTCCAGCTTGAGTCGCGCCAGGGGCCGGCTTAAAACTCTCAGGTGCCAGGTCTGTGGCCGCCCATCAAGCGGCCAGTCGTCCGGCGGCCAGAGGCGCCCGGCGACAATCGCCCCCCATGGCTCTCCTCTCCTTGTCCAACGCCCACCTGGCCTATGGCCATGTGGCCCTGCTCGACGCCACTGGTTTTTCGATCGACCCTGGCGAGCGCCTGGGCCTGATCGGCCGCAATGGCGCCGGCAAGTCGTCGATGCTCAAGGTCATCGCCGGTCAGGAAAAGCTCGACGACGGCCTGCTGCAGATGACCCAGGGCCTGCGCATCTGCTACGTGCCACAAGAGCCAACCTTCGAGCCTGGCCACAGCGTGTTCGAGGCCGTCAGCGAAGGTGTGGCCGAGGCCCGCGCTGTGCGCCAGGCCTACGAAGAGCATGCCGAAGGCGTGGACCTGGACGCGCTGCAGACCCGGATCGAAGCGCTGGACGCCTGGAACTGGGAGCAGCGGGTTGACACCACGTTGGCCCAGCTGCACCTGGAGGGCGACCGCGACATCGGCCAACTCTCCGGCGGGATGAAAAAGCGCGTGGCCCTGGCCCAGGCCCTGGTGGCGGTGCCCGACGTGCTGTTGCTCGACGAGCCCACCAACCACCTGGATCTCGACTCGATCGAGTGGCTGCAACAGCTGCTGTGCGGCTTCAAGGGCAGCGTGATGCTGATCACCCACGACCGGGCCTTTCTGGACGGCGTGGCCACCCGCATCCTGGAGCTGGACCGCGGCATCCTGCGCAGCTACCCCGGCAACTTCAGTGCCTACGAGCGCATGAAGGAGGAGCAGCTGGCGTCCGACGCGCTGGCCGGCGCCCGCGCCGACAAGCTGCTGGCGCAAGAAGAGGTGTGGATACGCAAGGGCGTGGAGGCCCGCCGCACCCGCAGCGTGGCCCGCATCCAGCGGCTCGACGTGCTGCGCGCGCAGCGCCAGGCCCGGCGCGACTCGCTCGGCCAGGTGCGGCTGGAGATCGACGCCGGCGCGCCCAGCGGCAAGATCGTGGCCGAGTTGACCGATGTCACGATGCGGTTCCCGTCGCCGTCGGGCGACAAGCTGATCGTCAAGGACTTCACCGCCACCATCCTGCGCGGCGACAAGATCGGCCTGGTCGGCCCCAACGGCGCCGGCAAGACCACGCTGCTCAAGCTGATCCTGGGCCAGTTGCAACCGACCAGCGGCAAGATCCGTCTGGGCACCAAGCTGGAAGTGGCCTACTTTGACCAGATGCGCGCCGGGCTGGACCTGGACGCCACGCTGGCCGACAGCATCAGCCCGGGCAGCGAATGGATCGAGTTCAACGGCCAGCGCAAGCATGTGATGAGCTACTTGAACGACTTCTTGTTCTCGCCCGAGCGCACCAACTCGCCGGTGCGCACCCTGTCGGGCGGCGAGCGCAACCGGGTGCTGCTGGCGCGCTTGTTTGCGCTGCCGGCCAACGTGCTGGTGCTCGACGAGCCCACCAACGACCTCGACATCGACACGCTCGAGCTGCTCGAAGAACTGCTGCAGAACTACCCCGGCACGGTGTTCCTGGTCAGCCACGACCGGCGCTTTCTCGACAACGTGGTCACCAGCCTGATCTGCTGGGAGGGTGATCTCGGGCCTGGCGCCGGCTCGCCCCCAGGCCGGCCTGGCGCGCCCTCGGGAGGCTCGGCAGCGCTGGCCGCCGTGGGCAGCGCCTCCACCGGCAAGTGGCGCGAGTACGAGGGCGGCATCGACGACTGGCGGGTGCAGCGGGCGCGCATGCTGGCGGCGCAGGCCGCTACATCCAAGGCAGGCCCGGCGGATTCAACCGCACCGGCTGCGGTGGCGCCCGCACCGCCGCCAGCGGCCAAGGCCCGCAAGCTGAGCTACAAGGAAAAGCGCGAGTTCGAGGAGTTGCCGGCCCGCATCGCCGCGCTCGAAGCCGAGCAAAAATCCCTCAGCGCCCAGCTCGCCAGCCCCGATCTCTACACCGGCCCGGCCGACCAAGCCACGGCTTTGCAAGCACGCTTTGGCCAGATCGACGATGAGTTGCTGGCCGCGCTGGAGCGCTGGGAATTGCTGGGCGGCGCTTGACGGCGTCTTGATCGGGGCCCGCCGTGCCTGACCGGGCCGGCGGCTGAACAGAGGCGCGCTGCGCACAGCGCCCGGCCTCATTTGCGGTAACCGCGCCAGTCCTCGGTGGTGGCCGCCGGGTGGCTTCGGCTGACGATCAGCCCCGACTGCAGGTACAGCGCGTTGAGCAGGCGTGTTGCCCGCTCCTTGCCGACGCCGGTCCAGCCAGCGATTTCGGCCAGGTTGCAGGTTTGGCGCCGCAGCCGGGCAATGCAGCTGGCCATCGCGCCCGGCACGTCCAGGCACACCAAGCTGAGCCCGGGCACCACCCGGTAGCCGGCAGGCCCTTGAAGCTCGGGCAGCAAGGCAGCGCGCGAACCCTGCAGCGCGACCCGCCAGAGCAGGGGCGCCAGAGCGCCAGGGTCGTCGTGGCCGGGCAACACGTCGCCCGGGTCAAGTTGGCCCGTATCCTGGGATTCAGAGAGGCTCCGCGCCACCTGTGCCACGTGTGCCGTCTGGGCCACCGCCGGCGCTCGCATCAGGGCCGGTCGCACCCGGCGCACCTGCAGCGCACCGAGGTCATGGGCCGCCCAGTCTGCCAGCGGCAGCGGGCAGTGCAGCCGCCGCTGCTGCGGAAACACCGTCAAGGTCAGCGCCGACGCACCCCAGGCCATGTCGATGGCCAGCGCCTGGGTGTGGCGCAGCGCAGCGGCCAACACCTCCAGCAATTCACGCTGCGGCTGACCGGCGTCGAAACGCTGCAGGTCTTGCAGCAACGAGGGGCTGAGCGAGCTCAACGCGGTGTGACCGGCCTCGGGCGCGGTCCCGGCGAGGGCCGGCGCCACAGGCCCAGCTGAGGAGGCCGAAGGAGCTGGCTGGGCTGCTCGTGTGCGGCTGGCGCGCTCGTCAGGCAGCGTCTGGTCGCGGTCGTCCATGAGCTGGGTGGGGAGAAACATGCACAGATCCGGAAGGGCGGGCGGATGCTAAGCGCCGGGTCCGTGTCAACCGTGTCAGTACGTTTCAGCGCTCGACGCTCATCCCACGGCAGCGCCGCCCAGGGCGTTACGCGCAGTCACAAACAACTGCCAGAAGCGCAAATCCTGGGCGCTGGCAAAGTTGACCCGCATCAGCGTGCTGGGGCGCGGCGTCGTGTGGAACAGGCTGCCCGGCGCCAGCAACCAGCCCTCGGCGGCCAGCAACACCGCCAGGCGCTCGGTGTCCACGCCGGTATCGACCCAGCCAAACAAGCCTTGCGGCGGCGCGGCAAACCGACAACCGGCGTCTTGCGCCAGGCGCACCACCCGCACCCGGGCGGCGTCCAGCCGCTGGCCCACCCGCTCGGCATGGCGGCGCAGCAGGCCCTGGTCCAGGCACCAGGCGACGGCGCGTTCTTGCAGCGCCGGAGTGGTCAGGCTGCCGAGCAGTTTGGTGTCGATCAGGCGCTCGGCCAGCGCGGGCGCGGCTGCCACGTAGCCAACCCGCCAGTTGGGCGCCAGGATCTTGGAAAACCCCGAGATGTAGACGGTGCGGGCCAGCCCGTCGAGCGCGGCCAGCCTGGGTGCGTAGGGCGGCGCCAGCCAGGCGTAGGTGTCGTCCTCGACGATGGTCAGGTCGAACTGCTCGGCCAGCTTGAGGATCTGGTGAGCCGCCGCCAGCGACAGGGTGTGGCCGGTCGGGTTGTGCAGCACCGAGACGGTGACGTAGAGCTTGGGCCGGTGCTCGGCCAGCAGTTGCGCCATCACCGCCAGGTCGGGCCCATCGGCGCCACGCGGCACCGGCAGCAAGCGCATGCCCTGGCGGGTCAGGCGGGCAAACTCCACCGCCCAGCCGGGCTCGTCCACCAGTACCGCGTCACCCGGTTGCAGCAGGGTGCGCGAGACCACGTCCAACGCATGGGTGGCGCCCAGCGTGGTGACGATCTGGCTGGCGCCAGCGGCGATGCCCAGCTCGCCGCCCAGGCGCCGCGCCAGCGCCTGGCGCAAGGATTCATCGCCGGCCGGGTCGCCGTAGCGCAGCGCGTCGGGCGCGTGGATCAGGGTGCGGCGCAGCGCCCGGTCCAGCAAGGCCCGGTCCAGCCAGGTCTCGGGCAAGGTGCCCATGCCAGGGCCGGCCGGTGCCGAGCCGCGCTGGAACATGCTGCGGATCAGTGCGGTGGCGTCCACCGGCGCCACCATCGGTACGACTACCGGCGCTGCGGGCGCGGCCAGTGTGTGCGCCGATGGGCGCTGCAGGCCCGCACCGCCGGACCCGCCTGCCGGGCCTGCGCGGGCGCCTGTGCCGGGCTCGCGTACAAAAAAGCCGCGCTGCCGCCGCGCCTCGATCAAGCCCTTGGCCTGCAACTGGTCGTAGGCCGCCACCACCGTGCTGGGGCTGACACCGTGCTGGCGCGCCCCCTCGCGCACCGACGGCAGCCGGGCACCCGGCGCCAGCGCACCGCGCTGGATGCGCTCGGCCACCCGCGCCGCCAACTGCTCGCCCAGGGTGGACGCGCCGGGCCGGGCTTTGGGGGCGATGGGCTGGGGGTTGGGATCGGTCATGGACAGCGGCGCTGCGGCCCGTGCGGGGTTGAGGCCTCGGCGGCCCGGGCCTGCCGGTGCTGCTTGCGGCCTGTACTGTACCGCTGCGACTGGCGATACAGTTTCTTTAACTGTACTGCCAAGTGTACTGTTGCTGTGCTGATTTGCACCCTAGACTGATGCCATGTCCGCACCGTTTGTAAAACCCGTTGCGCAGGCCGCCCCGCAGGCCGCCCCGCATGCCGTCGCCAGCGCCAGCAGCGCGCCGTCGTCGGCGGCCCAGCCGCCGCGTCGGTTGTCGGCGGCCACCCAGGGCGGGCTGTTGGGCGTGCTGGGCGTGCTGATCTTTGCGCTGACGATCCCGATGACGCGCCTGGCTTCGGGTCCGCTGGCCGCGCCGCAACTGCCGCCGGTGTTCGTGGCCATCGGCCGGGCTGCCTTGGCAGGCTTGCTGGCGGTGCTGTGGCTGGCAGCCACCCGCGCGCCCTGGCCCAGGCCGGCGCAGTGGCAGCAGCTGGCGCTGACCTCGCTGGGCGTGGTGTTCGGGTTCCCGCTGTTTTTGGGCTGGGCGGTGCAGCGGGTGGACGCGGCGCATGCCGCCGTGGTGTCAGGCCTGCTGCCGATCTCGACCGCCGTGATCGGCGCGTTGCTGATGCGCCAGCGCCCGAGCCGGGGCTTCTGGGTCAGTGCACTGCTGGGTGTGGCGCTGGTGCTGAGTTTTGCGTTCTGGCAGGGCGGCGCCCGGCTGCAGCCAGCAGACGCCTTGCTCGCGGTGGCGGTGCTGTGGGGCGGGCTGGGCTATGTGCTGGGTGCGCGCTTGTCGGTGGCCCAGGGCGACGGCCAGCCGGCCATGGCGCCTGAGCAGGTGATCAGCTGGGTGCTGGTGGCCGCGCTGCCGTTGACCCTGCCGCTGGCGCTGGCCACCTGGCCCACCGTGCCGGTCCGGGCCTCGGCCTGGGGTGGATTTTTCTATGTTTCGGTGTTTTCGATGTGGCTGGGCTTCTTCGCCTGGTACCGCGGACTGCAGCTCGGTGGCATGCTGCGGGTCAGCCAGATCCAGCTGCTGCAGCCGTTTTTGTCGATGGCGCTGGCGGTGCCCTTGCTGGGGGAGACCCTGGAGCCCACCACCGTCGGTTTTGCGCTGGCGGTGATGGGCTCGGTGTTTTTGTCACGGCGCATGGCGGTGGTCGCCGCGCCAGCCGCCCGCTGAACGACCCCACTGAACTGCCCGGCTCAGCCCGCCCGCTTCGCTGTCCCGCTTGAGACCTCTCCAGGAGACCCCCATGACTATTTGGACCCAGGCCAGGCGCAGTGCGCGCTTGAACCCGTCGATCATCCGCGAGATCCTCAAGCTGACCGAGCAGCCCGGCGTGCTGTCGATGGCGGGCGGCCTGCCCTCGGCCGACACCTTTCCGGTCGAGGCGATCCGCGAAGCCTGCTTGCGCGTGCTCAGCGACAGCCCGCGCGAGGCGCTGCAGTACGCCGCCAGCGAGGGCTTCGCGCCGCTGCGCAACTGGGTGGCCCAGCAACTCCGGGCCCAGGGCCAGGTGCTCGACGCCAGCCAGGTGCTGATCACCACCGGCTCGCAGCAGGGGCTGGACCTGGTTGGCAAGGTGATGGTGGACGCCGGCGCGCCCATCGCAGTCGAGACGCCCACCTACCTCGGTGCGCTGCAAGCCTTCAACCCCTACGAGCCGATCTACACCAGCCTGGCCGGTGATGCCGACGGCCCGCTGCCCGAGGCGATTCGGGCACTGCCGCATGACGCGCCGGGTACCCGTTTTGCGTACCTGATCCCCAACTTCCAGAACCCGACCGGCCGGGTCATGCCCGAGGCCCGACGCGCTGCGCTGGTGGCTGCGGCCCAGGCCGCGCGGATCCCGTTGGTCGAGGACAACCCCTACGGTGAGCTGTGGTTCGAGGCGGCGCCGCCCGCGCCGCTGGCCGCACGCTGGCCCGAGGGTGTGCTCTACCTGGGCAGCTTCAGCAAGGTGCTGACGCCGGGCTTCCGCCTGGGCTACCTGGTGGCGCCGCCTGCGCTCTACCCCAAGCTGTTGCAGGCCAAGCAGGCGGCCGACCTGCACACGCCCGGCTTCAACCAGCGGGTGGTTTACGAGGTCATCAAGAACGGCTTTCTCGACTTGCACGTGCCCACCATCCGCGCCCGCTACCGCAGCCAGCGCGATGCGATGGCCGAGGCGCTAGGCCAGCACATGCCCGAGGGCTGCGAATGGCAACGGCCGATGGGCGGCATGTTCTTCTGGCTGCGCCTGCCAGCCGGTTGCGACGCGCTGGCGCTGCTGCCCAAGGCGGTGGCCGCCGGCATTGCCTACGTACCGGGTTCGGCGTTTTATGCCCACACCGCCAATCACCCGGCCGACGACCGCACGCTGCGCCTGAGCTTTGTCACGCTGACGCCGGCCGAGCTGCACGAGGCAGTGGCGGTGCTGGGCCGGGTGTTGCGGGAGCACCTCGACGGCCAGCGTGAGCCCGCGCCCTGAACCGGAGACCCCCGCATGACCGACACCCTGGCCAGCCTGCGTTCCGCCGCCCGCAGCGTGCATGCGGTGATGCCGCCCACGCCGCAATACCGCTGGCCGCTGCTTGAAGCCGCGTTTGCCTCCAGCCCCGGCGACGGCACTGCGCTGTGGCTCAAGCACGAGAACCACACTCCCGTCGGTGCCTTCAAGATCCGGGGTGGGCTGGTCTACTTCGAGCGCTTGATGGCCGGCGCGCAGCGGCCGGCCGGCGTGGTCAGCGCCACCCGGGGCAACCACGGCCAGTCCATCGCCTATGCCGCAGGCCGCCACGGCGTGCCGGCGCTGATCGTGGTGCCGCAGGGCAACAGTCGCGAGAAAAACGCCGCGATGCGGGCGCTGGGCGCCGAGCTGGTCGAACATGGCGCCGACTTCCAGGAAGCCCGCGAGCACGCCCAGGCCCTGGCCATCACCCGGGGCTGGTGGATGGTGCCCTCGTTCCATCCCGACCTGGTGGCCGGTGTGGCCAGCTACGCGCTGGAGTTGTTCGATGCGGTGCCGCTGCTCGACACCGTCTACGTGCCGATCGGCATGGGCTCGGGCGCAGCGGCCTTGATCGCGGCCCGCGACGCGCTGGGCGCAAGCACCCAGATCGTCGGCGTGGTCTCGGACGGTGCGCCGGCCTACGCGCTGTCGATCGCTAACGGTGAGTTGGTTTCGCATGCCGTGACCACCGAACTGCCTGACGGCATGGCCTGCCGCACGCCCGACCCGAAGGCCCTGGAAATTCTGCAGCGCGGCCTGGCCCGGGTCGTGAGCGTCAGCGACGCCGAGGTCGCGGCCGCGATGCGCCGCTTGTTCGAGGCCACCCACCAAGTGGCCGAGGGTGCCGGCGCCGCTGCGCTGGCCGCCGCCTGGCAAGAGCGCAGTCTGCTGGCCGGCCGCTGCACGGCCGTGGTGCTGAGCGGTGGCAATGTCGACCGCGAGGTGTTTGCCGGCGTCTTGTCCGGCCAACGGTTTCAGGCTTGATGCCAGGACGCTGCAATGGCTGCCCGCCGCTTTTCTCAACTCGATGTCTTCACTGCCACGCCCTTGCGCGGCAACCCCTTGGCCGTGGTGCACGACGCCCTCGGCCTGAGCGATGCCCAGATGGCCGACTTCGCCCGCTGGACCCACCTGTCCGAGACCACCTTTTTGCTGCCCCCCGACGACCCGGCGGCCGACTACCGGGTGCGCATCTTCACGCCCGGCGGCGAGTTGCCGTTTGCCGGCCATCCGACGCTGGGCAGCTGCCACGCCTGGCTGGCCGAGGGCGGTGTGCCGCGCGACCCGGCGGTGGTGGTGCAGCAGTGCGGTGTTGGCCGGGTTCGGGTGCGGCGTGAGGCCACCCGCCTGGCCTTTGCTGCGCCTGCGCTGCGCCGCACCGGCACGGTCGAGCCGGCGCTACGGGCCCAGGCCGTTGCGGCACTGGGGCTGACCGATGCCGAGGTCTTGCGCCTGGAGTGGGTGGACAACGGCCCGGGCTGGACGGCCGCGCTGTTGACCGACGCCGCCCGGGTGCTGTCGCTGCGACCCGACTTTGGCCGGATGCAAGGCCTCAAGTTGGGCGTGGTCGGGCCCTACCCGGCGGGCAGCGAGTGCCAGTTCGAGGTGCGGGCGTTTGTGCCCGGCCTGGGCGTGCCGGAAGACCCGGTCACCGGCAGCCTCAACGCCGGCCTGGCGCAGTGGCTGATCGGTGCCGGTCTGGCGCCGTCCCGCTACGTCGCCGCGCAAGGTGCGGCGCTGGGTCGGGCCGGCCGGGTGTTTGTGGAGCAGGACGGTGCCGACATCTGGATCGGTGGCGCGGTCTGCCCGGTCATCAGCGGCTGGGTCAACCTGTGACTGGCGGCCGGGCGGACAGCGGTTTGATGGGTTCGTCGGACAACGGCGGCGCAGCGCCGGCCGCTGGCGCCGAAGTCGATCACCTGGTGGTCGCCGCGCACAGCCTCGCGCAGGGGCTTGCGTGGTGCGAGGCCACGCTGGGCGTGTTGCCCGGGGCGGGCGGCAAGCATGCGTTCATGGGCACGCACAACCGCTTGTTGGCGATCGGCAGCGCAGCCTTTGCACGCACTTACCTGGAAATCATCGCGGTCGACCCGGACGCACCCGCGCCGGCCCGGCCCCGCTGGTTCGGGCTGGACAACCCGCGGCTGCAACAGTCGGTGCAGCACACGCCGCGGCTGCTGCATGCCGTGGTCCGGACGCCCGACATCAGCCGGCTGCGGGCCCACCTGGTGGCGCTGGGCCTCGACCCGGGCGAGGCCCTGGCTGCCGAGCGCGACACCCCCCAGGGCCGGCTCGCCTGGCGCATTCTGGTGCGGGCCGATGGCGGCATCGCCTGCGGCGGTGCGCTGCCCACGCTGATCGAGTGGCAGGGACGCCATCCGTCCCAAGCCATGGCGCCGTCGCCGGTGGCCTTGAGGTCGGTCGAGTTGGGGGGCTTGCCGCGCCAGGTCACCGACCTGTTGCTGTTGCAGGGCGTCAGCTGGGTGCCCAGTGGCCCGTCGTTGCGGGTCACGCTCGACACGCCAGGCGGTCCGGTAACGTTGACCACCGGGCCTGCGGACCCCGCAGCCCCGCCCTGATGCGCAGCCCCGCCCTGATGCGCAGCGTGACCGTGCAGGCACCTCACGGACAAGGCCGGGTGCGGCTGATGGGTGTCGTCGGCGCGCACCGGCCGCCTGGCGGCGGCGCTGCTGTCGCCAGCCCTTTCGCTTGCGAAACAAAGCCCGCAGTTGCGGGCCTCTTGGCGATCCGGACCCGCTTCTGATTTACGGATTGCGGAAGTCGTCGTGGCAGCTTTTGCAGGCACCTGCAGCCGCACCGAAGGCGGTCTTGAGCTGCTCAGGATTGCCCGACTTGGCCACTACCGCCAGCTTGGCAACTTCATCCTGCATCTTCTTGGCGGCCTCATCAAACTTGGCGCGCTCGGTCCAGACATTGGCCTTGGGTGAGCCTTTCTCGGTGCCCGAGGTGCCTTCGACAAAACCCGCGTACGGCAGCTTGGACATGAAGGCCACGACCTCGGCATTGGACGCAGCAGCCCCCGCGTCGAACGGCGCCTTGCCGTTGACCATCGCGCCGATACGGCCGAAGTGCGCCGACATCACCTGGAACGCGGACTTGCGGTACTTGACCGCATCCTCGGGTTTCTGAAACTGGGCCGCAACCGGCAAGGCGGTCAGCGCGAGGAGCGCCGTGAGGGTCGCCACAGGCAAAAATTTCATGCTCTATCTCCGTCAGAAAGGATGGGGTGCACCCGGCAACAACAGCGGGTGGCCCTCAGTCTACGGGCGGAGCCTGGTTTTTATTCCCCACGGTTTTACCCCCCTTTGCCTGCAATTTTTTTGGCACCCGCCAGCACCCACCAGCACCCGGCCGTTCGCCCGGGCCGCACTGCCACTGGCGCGTCGGCCGAGCCAGCCTCTGCCGCCACCTCAGCAGTTCAGCTATCGTCGCGGCGTTGCGGCAGCCCAAGACCACCCCATGACAAGCCACGCCCCTGACAGCGCCCGTGCCATCGACCCCGGCCTGTTGCGCCCGGTTCGGGTGTGGGACCTGCCCACCCGTGTCTTCCATTGGACGCTGGCGCCGGCGGTCGTCTTGATGGTGATCTTGGGCCATGTCGGCGGCAACGCGCTGGTCTGGCACATGCGACTGGGGTTGCTGGTGCTGACGCTGCTGGTGTTTCGGGTGTTGTGGGGTTTGGTGGGCGGGCGCTGGTCGAGGTTCACCCGCTTTGTACGGCTGCCCGGCACGGTCTGGCGCTACCTGCGCGGGCCGCAGCGCAGCGATGATCATTTCGAGGTTGGCCACAACCCGCTGGGCGCGTTGTCGGTCTTGTCGATGATCGTGCTGCTGGCCGTGCAGGTGGCCACCGGTCTGGTGGCCGATGACGAGATTGCCACCACCGGCCCGCTCAACAAATTTGTCGCCACCGCCACGGGCCTGGCCGCCAGCGCCTGGCACACCGGCTGGGGCCAGTGGGGGCTGGTGGCGCTGGTGGTGCTGCACTTGGCGGCTATCGGGGTTTACCGCTGGCGAGGCGTCAGCCTCGTCAAACCGATGATCAGCGGCGACAAATTGCTGCCCGGCGATGTGCCGCCCTCGACCGACAGTGTCGCCACCCGGATCCTGGCTGTGGTGCTGCTTTTGCTCTGCGGCGCGGGTGCACTTTGGATCAACCGTCTTGGTGGCTGATCTGGGAGGCTGAAGCAGGCCACCCAACGCCAACTGCCTGCTAGACTGATTTTCAGACTGCCGCGCCGCTGATGCCACCCCCCGCGATCCGCCTGCAAACACCCGACACCCCGGGCCTGCTCGACGCCACGCGCGAAATCTTTGCAGAGTACGCCGCCGCCCTCGGCATCGACCTGTGCTTTCAGAACTTCGACGCCGAACTCGCCGGCCTGCCCGGTGACTACGCTGCGCCCGAGGGGGGCCTGCTGCTGGCTTTTGTCGATGGCGCGCTGGCGGGCTGTGGTGCGTTCCGGCCGCTGACCGATGTCGACTATGCCAACGCCTGCGAGATGAAGCGGCTGTACGTGCGCCCGGCTTTTCGCCGCTACGGCCTGGGCCGCACGCTGGCCCAGGCTCTGCTCGACCTGGCACTGCAGGCGGGTTACTCGGCGATGCTGCTCGACACCCTCGACGACATGGAGGCCGCGCGCGGCCTGTACGAAACCCTGGGCTTCGCCGAGGTGCCTCCGTACTACTTCAACCCGATCGCCGGCGCGCACTACCTCAAGGCTGACCTGGGGTGAGCGACTGGCAAGCCCTGTGCGCCAAGGGCGTGCCGCTGCCACCTTCGTTGCTCGGTGAGTCGCCGCTGTGGCATCCGGACGAGCAACGGCTGTACTGGTGCGACATCCCCGGCCGCCAGCTCAACCGCTTCGATCCGGCCAGCGGCCAATCGGTGTCGTGGCAGTTTGATTGCGAGCCCAGTTGCTGCGTGCCGCTGCTGGGTGGCGGTTTGCTGCTGGCGATGCGCGACGGGATCTGGTCGTTCGATACCGCCAGCGGCAAACGCAGCCTGGTTGCGCCACCGCCCTACGACCCCAGCCGCCAGCGTTTCAACGACGGCAAGGCCGATGCCCAGGGCCGGTTCTGGATCGGCACCATCGACGACCGGCGCGAGCCCCATGCTGCGCTCTTCCGCCTGGTCGGCGGCCAGCTCAAAAACATGGCGGGTGGCATCACCGTCAGCAACGGCTTGGCCTTCAGCCTCGACGGCGGCACGGTGTACTGGGCCGACACCAAGGCGCATGCGGTGTATGCCTTTGATCTGGACTTCGGCAACGGCGGCTTGTCGCAACGCCGGGTGTTTCAGCAGTTCAGCGCGCAAGGCAGCGGCCAGCCGCTGCAGGCCTACGGCGGCCGGCCCGATGGTGCGGCGGTGGACGCTGAAGGTGCGTACTGGGTGGCGATGTTCGAAGGCCAGCGCCTGCTGCGCTTTGCGCCCGACGGGGCGCTGCTGGCCGAGTTGGCTCTGCCAGTGCGTTGCCCGACCATGCCCTGCTTTGGCGGGCCTGATCTGCGCACGCTCTACGTCACCACTGCGCGCGAAAACCGCCCGGCTGACGAACTCGCCGCTCAGCCGCTGGCCGGTTGTGTGCTGCAGTTGCGCGTCCCGGTGCCGGGTTTGCCGGCGTGTCTGGCGCGCTTGTGAGCCGGCATGCCGGCGGCCTTTGCCGGGCTCCGGCAGGGGCGAGGGGCGCCGTGCTGTAAGCGCAACGCCCTGGTCCGCGTAGGAAGGCGCCGAAAGCGGCGGGTTTCCACGTATACTTCAGCGGTTTGCCGAAACCGACTGTTTTCCAATGACCGAGTTGAGCCCCGTGCAGCCTGCGCGAATTTTGCAAAAGGCGAGCCGCACCACTCATCACGAGCTCTGGGATGCCTCTGCAGATGGAGCGGCTGATCCGCATTTCAAGTCCTTGAGCCGCGCGCAAGCAGACGCTTTAAGGGCGCAGGAGTTGCCGGTCTCACCCTGGCAGGTGGTGGCCGTGCAAGCGGTGGTGGGAGTGGTTGCTGCCCTGATCGGGGCGGTGGTCACCGGCAGGATGGACGTGATGTGGTCGATGCTTTACGGCGCGGCCACATCGGTGGTGCCGGGAGCCTTGATGGCGCGCGGCATGACCAGCAAGCTCAGCAGCATGTCCCCTGGCGCATCCACTGTCAGCTTCATGTTGTGGGAGTTTGTCAAAATCGGGTTTTCGCTGGCGATGTTGCTCGTCGCAGGCAAGATCGTGCAGCCGCTGGTTTGGCCCGCCTTGTTGGTCGGCATGGTGGTCTGCATGAAGGTTTATGGGTTGGCGCTGCTCTGGCGGCGCCGCGCGAGATAAAGAAAAGACGGGACTGGACTCAACAACATGGCAGCCGAAAGTCACGCCGCAGTGCAAGCCGCAGGGCACGCCGCAGAAGGTGCTGCCCATGCGGGCCCCACCGCCGGTGAATACATCGTTCACCACTTGACGCATTGGCGCAACAAGGAACTCGTCGGCCCGTTCGACCTGTCGGTGTTCAATTACGACTCGATGTTGTTTTCCATCGTGGTCGGCGTGGTCGGCTGCTTCCTGCTCTGGAAGGCGGCCAGCAAGGCGACGTCTGGTGTGCCGGGCCGGTTTCAGGCGGCGGTAGAAATCCTGGTCGAGATGGTCGAAAACCAGGCCAAGGGCATCGTGCACAACGCCAACAGCCGCAAACTGGTCTCGCCACTGGCACTGACCGTGTTTGTGTGGATTTTCCTGCTCAATGCGATGGACTTGCTGCCGGTCGACTTGTTGCCGGTCATCTGGGAGCAGATCGTCGGTGCCACTGGCGGCGACCCGCACCATGCCTACCTGCGCGTCGTGCCCACGGCCGACCTGTCGGTCACCATGGGTCTGTCGATGGGCGTGCTGGTCACCTGCCTGGTCTACAACGTCAAGATCAAGGGCGTCGGCGGGTGGGTGCATGAACTGTTCGCCGCGCCGTTCGGCGACCATTGGGCGCTGTACCCGTTCAATTTCGCGATGCAGATCATTGAGTTCATCGCCAAGACCGTGTCACACGGCATGCGGCTGTTCGGCAACATGTACGCGGGGGAGCTGATCTTCCTGCTGATCGCGCTGATGGGCGGTGCCTGGTCGATGTCGGCGATGGGCGTTGGTCTGGCCATCGGCCACGCGGTGCTCGGCTCGGTGTGGGCGATCTTTCACCTGATCATCATCACCCTGCAGGCCTTCGTTTTCATGATGTTGACGCTGGTGTACATCGGCCAGGCGCATGACCAGCACTGACGGCGGTCGTTGCTGAACCACGGATTCGACAGTTTCCGTTCTTGTTTTCTCTCTCTCTCCAAAAACTTAACCTTTCCCCTCTAGGAGTCATCATGGAAGTCATCAGCTTTGTCGCCCTCGCAACCGGTTTGATCATTGGTCTGGGCGCGCTCGGCGCTTGTATCGGCATTGGCATCATGGGCAGCAAGTACCTCGAAGCTGCGGCACGCCAACCTGAACTGATGGGCGAACTGCAAACCAAGATGTTCCTGCTGGTCGGCCTGATTGATGCTTCATTCATCATCGGCACCGGTGTTGCGCTGTGGTTCGCCACCGCCAACCCGTTTCTGGGCCAGATCGCCGCTGCCGTCGCCGCTGCGGGTGGTGCCAAGTAAGCCTTGCACAGGCCTGCTTGGATTCCGGGCTGCCAAAGGCACGCTGTGGCGTTGTCTTGGTGGCCCCTCCCATCACCGTGATTGAGGCAAAAAAGTGAGCATCACCGGTACCCTCATCGTCCAGATGATCGTCTTCCTGATCCTGGTCTGGTTCACGATGAAATTCGTCTGGCCGCCGATCACTGCCGCGCTCGACGAGCGCGCCAGCAAGATCGCCGCCGGCCTGTCGGCCGCCGACAAGGCCAAGTCCGACCTGGCTGTGGCCAACCAGCGTGTCGAGCAGCAGTTGTCCGCTGCCCGCAACGACGCTGCCAAACGCCTGGCCGACGCCGAGCGCCTGGCCCAGCAATTGGTGGAAGAGGCCAAGTCCAAGGCCACCGAAGAAGGCGCCAAGATCATTGCCGCCGCCAAGGTCGAAGCAGCGCAAGAGTCGTCCAAGGCCCGCGACACGTTGCGTGAGCAGGTGGCTGGCTTGGCCGTCAAGGGCGCGGAGGCGATCCTGCGGCGTGAGGTCAACGCCGACGTTCACGCCGAGCTGTTGGGTCGCTTGAAAGCCGAGCTCTGACCATGGCTGAACTCGCCACCATCGCGCGGCCTTACGCCGAGGCCTTGTTCAAGGCCGCCGCCGGCAACGGCGCAGCACTTGTCGATCAGCTGAGTGAACTCGGTGAGGTTGCCGGCAACGCGCAATTGCGCCAGTTCGCCGACAGCCCCAAAGCGCTGTCGTCGCAAGTCTTCGGTGTGCTGACCGGCGCTGCCAACACGTCGCTCGACCCCAAGATCACCAACCTGCTGGGTGTGGTGATCGACAACGGTCGCTTGTCCGCATTGCCCGAGATCGCGGCGCAGTTCAAGGCCCTGGTCAATGCCCAATCGGGCACGTCCGATGCCACCGTCTACAGCGCGTTTGCAATCGATGCTGCGGGCCTGGCCGAGGTGGTGACGGCGCTGGAAAGGCGCTTTGGCCGCAAGCTCAACGCCCGGGTCGAGATCGACACCGATCTGATCGGTGGCATCCGCGTGGTGGTGGGTGACGAGGTGCTCGACACCTCGGTCAAAGCCCGTCTCGAACAAATGAAGGTTGCCCTGACGGTGTGACCGCCCGGGCCGCCGGCCCGCCGTGATCCGCCCTCAGTTGGCCCAAGGAGAAAGCAATGCAACTCAATCCCGCAGAGATTTCCGAACTCATCAAGAGCCGCATCGAGGGTCTTGGCGCGTCGGCCGATATCAAGAACCAGGGCACCGTCGTGTCCGTCACCGACGGTATCGTGCGTGTGCACGGCCTGTCCGATGTGATGGCCGGCGAGATGCTGGAGTTTCCGCCCACCCCTGGCGGCCAGCCCACCTACGGCCTGGCGCTGAACCTGGAGCGCGACTCGGTCGGCTCGGTAATTTTGGGTGAGTACGAGCACATCTCCGAAGGCGATGTGGTCAAGTGCACTGGCCGCATTCTGGAGGTGCCGGTCGGCCCCGAGCTGATCGGCCGCGTCGTCAACGCGCTGGGCGCGCCAATCGACGGCACGGGCCCGATCAACGCCAAGATGACCGACGTGATCGAGAAGGTCGCGCCGGGCGTGATTGCCCGCCAGTCGGTGAGCCAGCCGGTGCAGACCGGCCTCAAGTCGATCGACTCGATGGTGCCGGTTGGCCGTGGCCAGCGCGAGCTGATCATCGGCGACCGCCAGACCGGCAAGACGGCGGTGGCGATCGACGCGATCATCAACCAAAAGGGTCAGAACATGACCTGCGTCTACGTGGCGATCGGGCAAAAAGCCTCGTCGGTCAAGAACGTGGTGCGCGCGCTCGAAGCCAACGGCGCGATGGAGTACACCATCGTCGTGGCGGCTACCGCGTCTGAGTCGGCGGCGATGCAGTACGTCTCGGCCTACTCGGGCTGCACCATGGGCGAGTACTTCCGCGACCGCGGCCAAGACGCGTTGATCGTTTATGACGACCTGTCCAAGCAGGCCGTGGCTTACCGTCAGGTCTCGCTGCTGCTGCGCCGCCCGCCAGGCCGCGAGGCCTTCCCTGGCGATGTGTTTTATCTCCACAGCCGCCTTCTGGAGCGCGCCGCCCGCGTGAACGCCGACTACGTCGAGAAGTTCACCAAGGGTGAAGTCACGGGCAGGACGGGTTCGCTGACCGCACTGCCGATCATTGAGACGCAGGCCGGCGACGTGTCTGCTTTCGTGCCGACCAACGTGATTTCGATCACCGACGGCCAGATCTTTCTGGAAACCTCGCTGTTCAACAGCGGCATACGCCCCGCGATCAACGCCGGTATCTCGGTGTCGCGGGTCGGCGGTGCGGCGCAGACCAAGCTGATCAAGAACCTGTCGGGCGGCATCCGTACCGACCTGGCCCAGTACCGCGAGCTGGCCGCGTTTGCGCAGTTTGCGTCCGACCTGGACGAGGCCACCCGCAAGCAGCTGGACCGGGGCGCGCGTGTCACCGAGCTGCTCAAGCAGGCCCAGTACTCGCCGCAGCCGATCAGCCTGATGGCCGCCACGCTGTTTGCTGTCAACAAGGGCTTCATGGACAACGTCGAGGTCAAGAAGATCCTGGCGTTTGAGCACGGTCTGCACCAGTACCTCAAGAGCAGCCACGCGGCGCTGCTGGCCAAGCTGGAAAACGACAAGGCCATGGACAAGGCTGCCGAAGAAGAGATGACGGCCGCCGTCACCGCGTTCAAGAAATCGTTCGCCTGAACATGACACCCACCCCCGAAGCGCCTGCGGCGGTCCCCCTCAGGGGGGCGACGCCAGCAGTCCGGCAAAGCCGGTTCTGCGGCGCCTGCTTGACTGGAGAGTTCCATGGCAGTCGGTAAAGAAATTCGCGGCAAGATCAAGAGCTTCGAGAACACCAAGAAGATCACCAAGGCCATGGAAATGGTCTCGGCGGCGAAGATGCGGCGGGCCCAGGAGCGCATGCGCGCCTCGCGCCCCTACGCCGACAAGATCCGCAACATCACGGCCAACCTGTCCAAGGCCAACCCCGAGTACCACAGCGTCTACATGCGCAAGGGTGCCACGTCAAAAGTGACCGGCTTCATCGTCGTCACGGCCGACAAGGGCTTGTGCGGCGGCTTGAACACCAACGTGCTGCGGGCGGTGACGACCAAGCTGCGCGAGGTTCAGGCCGAAGGCGGCAGCGCGCAAGCGGTGGCCATCGGCAACAAGGGCTTCGGCTTCTTGAACCGCATCGGCGCCAAGGTGGTGAGCCATGCCACACAGCTGGGTGACGCACCGACCATCGACAAGCTGATCGGTCCGGTCAAGGTGATGCTCGATGATTTTGTTGCCGGCAAAGTGGATGTGGTCTACCTTTGCTACACCCGCTTCATCAACACCATGTCGCAGGTGCCGGTGATCGAACAGCTGCTGCCACTGACGGCCAGCCGGCTTGATCAAACGGCCGAAGAACGCGCGCAGCACAGCTGGGACTACCTCTACGAGCCCGATGCCGCCACCGTGATCGACGAGTTGCTGACCCGCTACATCGAGGCGCTGGTGTTTACCGCAGTGGCCGAGAACATGGCGTCCGAGCAATCGGCGCGCATGGTGGCGATGAAGGCCGCGACCGAGAACGCCGGCAGTCTGATTGGTGAGCTCAAGCTGGTCTACAACAAGACCCGCCAGGCAGCGATCACCACTGAACTGTCTGAAATCGTGAGCGGTGCCGCGGCCATCAGTGGCTGAAGCATGACTCACGATTCGCTGACGGCTAACTTTCGCGAAGCGCAAGTCAAGTGAGCAAAGCGAACGGCCGTAGCCAAACTGTCAGCGGCTGAACCTGCCGCACCCAACGAATACCGTATCAAGGAAAACAGAATGTCGAACACTCAAGCCCAGGGCAAGATCGTTCAGTGCATCGGCGCCGTGGTGGACGTGGAGTTCCCGCGTGACCAGATGCCCCGCGTTTACGACGCACTCAAGCTCGCCGGCTCGGCGCTGACGCTGGAGGTGCAGCAGCAGCTCGGCGACGGCATCGTGCGCACCATCGCGCTCGGGTCCAGCGACGGCCTGCGCCGTGGCCTGATGGTCAGCAACACAGGCGCGGCCATCACCGTGCCGGTGGGCAAGGCCACGCTCGGCCGCATCATGGACGTGCTGGGCTCGCCGATCGACGAGCGCGGTCCGGTCGACCAGACCCTCACCGCTTCGATCCACCGCAAGGCCCCGAGCTACGACGAGTTGAGCCCGTCGCAAGAACTGCTGGAAACCGGCATCAAGGTGATCGACTTGATTTGTCCGTTTGCCAAGGGCGGCAAGGTCGGCTTGTTCGGTGGTGCCGGCGTCGGCAAGACCGTGAACATGATGGAGCTGATCAACAACATTGCCAAGGCGCACAGCGGCTTGTCGGTGTTTGCTGGCGTCGGTGAGCGTACCCGCGAGGGCAACGACTTTTATCACGAGATGGCCGAGTCGGGCGTCGTCAACCTCGAGAACCTGGGCGAGTCCAAGGTCGCGATGGTCTACGGCCAGATGAACGAGCCTCCGGGTAACCGTCTGCGCGTAGCGCTGACCGGCCTGACGATTGCCGAGTCGTTCCGCGACGAGGGCAAGGACGTGCTGTTCTTCGTCGACAACATCTACCGCTACACGCTGGCCGGTACCGAGGTATCCGCACTGCTGGGCCGTATGCCGTCGGCGGTGGGTTACCAGCCGACCCTGGCCGAAGAAATGGGCCGCCTGCAAGAGCGCATCACCTCGACCAAGGTGGGCTCGATCACCTCGATCCAGGCGGTGTACGTGCCGGCGGATGACTTGACCGACCCGTCGCCTGCCACCACCTTCGCCCACCTGGACGCCACCGTGGTGCTGTCGCGTGACATCGCCTCGCTCGGCATCTACCCGGCGGTGGACCCGCTCGACAGCAACAGCCGCCAGGTCGACCCGAACGTGGTCGGTGAAGAACACTACACCACCACCCGCGCCGTGCAGTCCACGCTGCAGCGCTACAAGGAGTTGCGGGACATCATCGCGATCCTGGGCATGGACGAGTTGAGCCCCGAGGACAAGCTGGCCGTGGCCCGCGCGCGCAAGATCCAGCGCTTCCTGAGCCAGCCGTTCCACGTGGCCGAGGTGTTTACCGGCTCGCCCGGCAAGTACGTGCCGCTGAAAGAAACCATCCGCGGCTTCAAGATGATCGTGGCCGGCGAGTGCGATCACCTGCCCGAGCAGGCGTTCTACATGGTTGGCACGATCGACGAGGCTTTCGAGAAAGCCAAGAAGATCCAATAAGGAGCCGACATGGCGACCCTCCACGTTGACGTCGTATCGGCCCATGCCAGCATCTTCTCTGGCGAGGCCAAGTTTGTGGCTTTGCCTGGCGAGATGGGCGAGCTGGGCATCTACCCGCGCCACACGCCGCTGATCACCCGCATCAAGCCCGGCGCGGTGCGCATCGTGCGCGCCGACAACGGCGAAGAAGAGTTTGTGTTTGTGGCTGGCGGCATTCTTGAAGTGCAGCCCGGCACCGTCACCGTGCTGGCCGACACCGCGATCCGGGGTCACGATCTTGACGAGGCCAAGGCGCTGGAAGCCCGCAAGCTCGCCGAAGAGGCGATGAAAAACGCCAAGACCGACATCGACTTTGCCAAGGCACAAGGCGAATTTGCGACGATGGCAGCCCAGATTGCGGCCATCGCCAAGCTGCGCCGCAAGTGATTGCTGGCGGCCAGTGCCGCCGGCACTGCCAATCCAAGCCTGCCTGGCCTGCGCCTTGCAGGCTTTTTTCATGGCCTGGCTGTGTACGGATCAGATCCTGGCGCAGCCCTCAGAATCGGTTCGGGCATTGAGGAGAGGCACGGATGGGCAAGCATAACAACAAGACGACCCAGGCTGAAAAGCCGAAAAAGGCAAACAAGCCTGGCGAGCACGGCGACGGCGCAGCCGATGCGGCAGAGCCGTTGTCCAAGTCGGACTACCTGGCGCAGTTGGCGCCGCTGGAGTTGCAGCTCAACAACCTGGCGCGCTGGCTGCAACACACCGGGCGCCGCCTGGTCGTGGTGTTGGAAGGGCGTGACACGTCCGGCAAAGGCGGGGTGATTGCGGCGATTGCCGGCACGCTCAACCCACGCCAGTGCCATGTGGTCGCCCTGGCCAAGCCCACCGAGCGCGAGTTGGCGCAGTGGTATTTTCAGCGCTACGTGGCCGAGCTGCCGATGGCCGGCGAGATGGCTTTGTTCGACCGCAGCTGGTACAACCGAGCCGGCGTCGAGCGGGTGATGGGCTACTGCAGCGAGTCCCAGGCCAAGGCCTTCCTCAAGCAGGTGCCAGTCTTCGAGCAGCTGCTGGTCGATGACGGCGTGCTGCTCTGCAAATACTGGTTGACCGTGGACCAGGCCGAGCAGGAGGCTCGGTTTGCCGAGCGGCTGAACGACCCGCTCAAGCGCTGGAAGCTGTCGCCGATCGACCTCAAGGCGCGCGAGAAGTACGCCGAGTACGGCGACGTCCGCGACGCCATGCTCAAAGCCACCCACACCGAATCAGCGCCCTGGACGCTGGTCGACTTCAACGACCAACGGCGCGGACGTATCGCACTGATCCAGCACCTGCTGGCGCGTTTGCCCGACACCACGATAGCGCCCGAGCCGCTGGCGTTGCCGGCCTTGCCGCATGCCCCGCTGACGGAGCATTGCCGAGCTGGTTTCAAGCCGATCTGAGGCGCGGCAACGCGACGAACTGCGCCAGTTTGCGCCTCAGGCCGAGCGCAGGCCTTGCCAGGCCTACCGCAAGTCTGGCCGGTTTGGCAACTCGTCGGGGTTGGCCTGTCCCGGCGTCAGCGCAAAGTGCTGGGCGAGCAGGCCGTCGATGGCCTCGATGGCCTGCAGCAGACCTGCCTCGAAGCGGCCCTGCGCAAACGCGGCGCGCATCGGCGCGATAAGCGCCTGCCACTGCGCCGGGCTGATGTGCTGGTTCAGGCCCCGGTCGGCCACGATCTCGATGGCATGGTCGGCCAGCAGCAGGTAGATCAGCACGCCGTTGTTGTGCTCGGTATCCCAGACCCGCAGCTTGCCAAACAGCGTGACCGCACGGTCGCGCGCCTGCAAGCCTTGCCACAGGTAGGACGGCGGCAGCCCGGCTTCGACGCTGACGCGGATCTCGCCGCTGTGGCGTTGCTCACTGGCGGCCACCCGGACCTCGATGCGGGCCAGTGCGTCGGGCGACAGCGCACGGCGGGTGTCGGTCTCGTCGAACCAGCGGTGCTTGAGCAGGCGGGTGAGCTTGCCCATCACCAGCTGCCCCCGGCGCCACCGCCACCAAAGTTGCCACCGCCGCCCGAGCCGAACCCGCCGCCGCCACCACCACCGCCAAACCCACCTCGACCACCGCCAAAGCCGCCGCCGCCAAAAATCACGGGCGACACACCGCCCAGCCCGCCCCGGCCCGCGCCCACCCCCATCACGCCCACCAACAACAATGCCACCCCAGCCGCCAGCCCACCCAGCAAGACGCTGCTGCTCAGCAGCCAGGCCAGTGCGCCGGTACCCCCCGCTGCGACCACCGACCCGAGCTTGCGGCCCAGCATGGCGGTCAGCACACCGCCGATCACCGGCACGCCGACAAAGAAGAACATCGCCAGCATCTCCCAGTTGAAGCCGGAGGCCGCGCCGCCACTTGCGTTGCGCGTCGGGGGTGCAGGCAGGTTTTCGCCCCGGATGCGCGCCATCAGCGCATCCACACCGGTCGACAGCCCGCCGGCAAAATCACCCTTTTTGAAGGCGGGCGTGATGGTGTTCTGCACGATCTGCCGTGCGGCCAGGTCGGGCACTGCACCCTCCAGCGCCTTGGCCGGCGCGATCCAGACCTTGCGGTCGTTCTTGGCCACCACCACCAGCAAGCCATCGCCCACGTCGCGGCGGCCGATCTTCCAGGCGTCACCCAGCCGCTGGGCGTAGGCGGCGATGTCCTCGGGTGCGGTCGTCGGCACCAGCAGCACGACGATCTGCGGGCCGGCCTGGGCCTCGAAGTTGGCCAGCTTGGCCTCCAGCGACGCCAGCGCGGCTGCGTCCAGTGTGGCGGTCTGGTCGATCACCCTGGCCGAGAGCACCGGCACCGGCAGTACGTCCTGCGCCCGCAGCGCTGTCGTTGCCAGGCACAGCAGCAAGGCCAGCAGGCGCAGCAGCATCGGCATGGCTGCGGTTTACCTGGACGCTGCGGGCGCGGCGGTGGGCGCTGGCATGGCCGGCGCCGCAGGCTTGTCAAAGCTGATCTTGGGCGGTGCGCTGATCTCGGCCTCGTTGGTCACCGTGAAGCTGGGCTTGACGCCGTAGCTGAAAACCATCGCCGTCAGGTTGGTCGGGAAGCTGCGCGCCAGCACGTTGTACTGCTGCACTGACTGGATGTAGCGGTTGCGGGCCACGGTGATGCGGTTTTCGGTGCCCTCCAACTGCACCCGCAGGTCCTGGAAGGCGGCATTGGCCTTCAGGTTGGGGTATTGCTCGCTGACCACCATCAGCCGGCTCAGCGCGCCGGTGAGCTGGCCCTGCGCCTCTTGAAACTTCTTGAAGGCCTCGGGGTTGTTGATCAGCTCTGGCGTGGCCTGTATCGAGGTGGCGCTGGCCCGGGCCTGGATCACCTTGGTCAAGGTGTCCTGCTCAAAGCCGGCCTCGCCCTTGACGGTGGCCACGATGTTGGGGATCAGGTCACTGCGGCGCTGGTACTGGTTCAGCACCTCGGCCCAGCTACCCTTGACCACCTCGTCGAGCTTTTGAAAGTCGTTGTAGCCGCAGCCCGACAGCAGCACGGTCAGGCCCAGGGCCAGGGCGGCGAAGATGGATCGTGAACGGCGCATGCTTTGCTCCAGAGGTGACGGGACTTTGCGGCAAGCATAGCTGAGGGGCTCTGCCCGGAATTCAAGTGCGCTGGCCGCGAACCGGGCACCACGGCAGGGTGGTGGCGTCAAGGTCGGCCGTGATAATCCGCTGATGAACGCTCCGCTGCAAAACGACACCTTCCTGCGCGCCTGCCTGCGTCAGCCGACCGACTACACGCCTGTCTGGCTGATGCGCCAGGCCGGGCGTTACCTGCCCGAGTACAAGGCCTCGCGGCTGGCGGCGGGCAACAGCTTCATGGGGCTGGCCACCAACCCCCGCTACGCCACCGAGGTGACGCTGCAGCCGCTGGACCGATACCCGCTGGACGCGGCAATCCTGTTCTCCGACATCCTCACCGTGCCCGACGCGATGGGCCTGGGTTTGAGCTTTGGCGCCGGTGAGGGCCCGCGCTTTGCCCATCCGCTGCGCGACGAGGCGGCGGTGGCCGCACTCGCCGTACCCGACATGGCCAAGCTGCGCTACGTGTTTGATGCGGTCAGCTCGATCCGCAGCGCGCTCAACGGCCGGGTGCCGCTGATCGGGTTCTCCGGCAGCCCCTGGACGCTGGCCTGCTACATGGTCGAAGGCGCAGGCTCGGACGACTACCGCACCGTCAAGACCATGATGTACGCCCGGCCAGACCTGCTGCACCGCATCCTGGCCATCAACGCCGACGCGGTGGCCACCTACCTCAACACCCAGATCGAGGCTGGCGCTCAGGCGGTGATGGTCTTTGACTCCTGGGGCGGCGTGCTGGAGCACCGGGCATTCCACCAATTCAGCCTGGCCTACACCCAGCGCGTGATGGACCAGCTCAAGCGCGAGCACAACGGCCAGCGGGTGCCGGCCATCGTCTTCACCAAGGGCGGCGGCCAGTGGCTGGAGCAGATCGCCGCCACCGGCGCCGATGTGGTCGGCCTGGACTGGACCTGCGATCTGGCCCAGGCCCGGCGCCGCATCGATGACCGTGTGGCGCTGCAAGGCAATCTCGACCCGATGGTGTTGTTTGCCACGCCCGAGGCGGTGGCCGCCGAGGCGCGCGCGGTGATCGACAGTTTTGGACCGCAGCAGCGGGCTGATGGGCGCTGCGGTGGTCACGTCTTCAACCTGGGCCACGGCATCAACCAGCACACGCCCACCGACAACGTGACGGCCCTGGTCGAGGCGGTGCACAGCCATTCGCGTGCGCTGCACGCAGCCGCTGTTCGGGTTTAAATCCGGCTGGCTTTAGGGGTGAGTGAGCGCTCAGGGCTTGACTTATCCCCAAAACTTCGGAAGCGAAAAAATCTTGAAAAATATGTGCACTGCAACATCAGGAATCTTGGATTTACGTGCTAAGTGATTGATATTTAACAGCTTTCTGGTGCTGCTGCAGGATCGGGCAATCCAGCGCGAAGCCCGCAAGATCAAGCACTTAGCGCCGCCGCCAGCAGGTTCCCCACAAAGTTATCCACAGATTTCGGGGATAGTTCAAAAACTCGTTTTCAATCATCGACTTAAGCGTGCTTCTTGATGCGAATGCGAAAAAACCAGCCCAACTGCGGCTGATCCTGCAGTGAGCGACGGTGTTGCAAATGAGGTACTGCGGGTTGCCGTTGATGCACCGCAACACAGCGGACTGGGCGGGGCCCTCGATTACCTGAGCAAGCGCCCACTCGCGCCCGGTACCTTGCTTCGGGTGCCTTTGGGCAAGCGGGAGTTGCTGGGCATCGTCTGGCACGGCGCGGCTTCGGCGCCGCCAGGCCAGGCCCTGCGGGAAGTGGGCGAGGTGTTCGATGCCCTGCCTCCCTTGGGTCCCGCTTGGTTGGCCTTGGTGGACTTTGCTGCGGGTTACTACCAGCGTGGCGTGGGGGAGCTGGCCTTGTCGGTTCTGCCGCCCGAGCTGCGCAAGCTCGACGCACCCGGGCTGGTCAAGCGATTGGCTCGGCTGGTCAAAAAGCTCGACAAGGCTGCGGCCTCGGCCCCGGCGGCGGCGCCTCTGGCCGCTGTGGTCCGGCCGGCACTGGGGCCTGAACAGCGAGTCGCGCTGCAAGCCTTCGAGGCCGCGCTGGACCAGCCCCGGCCCGCCCCGATACTGTTGTTTGGTGTCACCGGCAGCGGCAAGACCGAGGTCTACCTGCATGCCGCCGAGCAGGTGCTGGCTACCGGCCGTCAGGTGCTGGTGCTGGTGCCCGAGATCAACCTCACGCCCCAGCTCGAAGCACGGTTCGCCGAGCGTTTCCCGGCGCACCGCATGGTGTCCATGCACAGCGGCCTGACGCCGGTGCAGCGGCTGCAACACTGGTTGATGGCGCACCTGGGGCAGGCCGACATCGTGTTGGGCACCCGGCTGTCGGTGTTTGCGCCCTTGCCGCAGCTGGGCCTGATCGTGGTCGACGAGGAGCACGACCCGTCCTACAAACAGCAAGAGGGCGCACGCTACTCAGCGCGGGACCTGGCGGTCTACCGGGCCCACCTGGAGCGCATCCCGGTGATCCTGGGCTCGGCCACACCCTCGCTGGAGACCTGGCAGCGCGCCGAGCCCAGCCCGCAACAGCGAAGCCAACGCTACCAGCGACTGACGCTGGCCGAGCGCGTGGGCGGCGGTGCGTTGCCCCAGGTGCGGCTGTTTGACATGGGCGTGCTGCCCAAGGTGGCCGGGCAATCGCCGCTGCTCGCACCGATGGTGCTGGACTCGCTGCGCGACAGGTTGACGCGTGGTGAGCAGAGCCTGGTCTTCCTGAACCGCCGCGGTTACGCCCCGGTGCTGTTCTGCGCCGATTGCGGCTGGAAGAGCGGCTGCCCGCACTGCAGCGCCTGGCGCGTGTTCCACAAGGGTGAGCGCACGCTGCGCTGCCACCACTGCGGCTTTACCGAGCGGGTGCCGCGCGCCTGCCCGGACTGCGGCAACCTCGACATCGCGCCGATGGGCCGTGGCACCGAGAAGCTGGAGGAGCAACTCGCCGAGCTGCTGCCCGGCGCGCGCATCGCCCGGCTCGATGCCGACACCGCCCGCGGCAAAGGCCAGCTGGAGGCCCGGTTGGCGCAGGTGCACTCGGGCGAGGTGGACGTGCTCGTAGGCACCCAGATGGTGACCAAGGGCCACGACTTTCGGCGCATCACCCTGGTGGTGGCGGTCAACCCCGATTCAGCCCTGTTTGCCAGCGATTTCCGGGCGCCTGAGCGGCTGTTTGCGTTGCTGATGCAGGCCGGCGGCCGGGCCGGGCGCGACGCCGACGCGGCCGGGCGCAGCGAGATGTGGGTGCAGACTTGGCACCCCAAACACGCGCTCTACGCCGCGCTCAAGACCCACGACTTTGCGGCCTTTGCGCAAAGCCAGCTGGCCGAGCGCCGCGCCGCCGGCCTGCCGCCGTACAGCCACCTGGCGCTGTTGCGTGCCGAAGCGCGCGACCCGGCGGTGGCCTTGGCCTGGCTGAACGAGGCCACCGCGCTGGCCGCTGCGCTGCCCGGCGCGGCCGGGGTCACGCTCTACCCGCCCGTGCCGCCAGCGGTGGGCAAGGTGGCGGGCGTCGAGCGGCTGCAGATGCTGGTCGAGGCTGCTTCGCGCCTGCAACTGCAGCGCCTGCTGGCCGACTGGGTGCCGGTGCTGCACAGCCTGCGCGGCCGCCACAAAGGGCTGACCCGCTGGGCGATTGACGTCGATCCGCTGGCGATTTGAGTGGCGCTCTGGCGCGGTCCTGATCGCCGGGGGTGGTCCGGAATGGAGATGAGTGTGCAGCAAGCCAAAGGCAAGGCTGCGCTCACGCCGGCGTTTTTTGAGCACCTGCCTGAAGACGAGCTGGCGGCCTGGGATGGCCGATGAGGCTGGGCCGGCTGAGTTGATCAAAGCGCCGAAGGCCCCAGCATCCCGGGCCGCCCCGGCCTGACGCGCTGGCGCAGCAAAGCCTGCCGAAAGCCAGCCGCTGCTGCTCGACACCCATGCCCTGATCTGGTGGCTGTTGGGCAGCCCAGAGCTCAGCCTCAGCGCCCGGCAAGCTATCGGCGATCCTGACCGCCGGGTCTAGGTGAGCGCAGCCACGGCCTGGGAGATGGCCACCAGGTTTCGCATCGGCAAGCTGCCTCAGGCCGAGGACATCGACGTCAACCTGTCGCAATACCTCCGCAAGCAGCGGTTCGAAGCGCTGCCCATCGCCTGGAACACGCGATCCTGGCTGGCAGGTTGCCGGGGCCGCACGGCGACCCGTTCGACCGCATGTTGATGGCGCAGGCCCAGATCGAGCAGGCGCTGGTGGTGACGGTTGAACCGGTGTTCGGCGAGTACGGGCTGGCAATGGTTTGTTATCCCCGAAACCGTGACCACCGAAC
>JANYKR010000220.1 GCA_025358155.1 Betaproteobacteria bacterium | reverse complement strand
TCGGACGCTCAGACCGGCTTGAGCCGCATCTGCGCCGCCCGGCCGTGCGCCTGCAGGCCCTCGCCGTAGGCCAGCTCGGCGGCAATCGGGCCCAGCACCTGGGCGCCGGCCTCGCTGACCTCGATCAGGCTGCTGCGCTTCTGGAAGTCGTAAACCCCCAGCGGTGACGAAAAACGCGCCGTGCCCGAGGTGGGCAGCACATGGTTGGGCCCGGCGCAGTAGTCGCCCAGGCTCTCGCTGGTGTAGGCGCCCAGAAAAATCGCGCCGGCATGGCGCAGCCGGGGCTCCCAGCGCTGCGGGTCTTGGGCGCTGACCTCCAGGTGCTCGGGCGCGATGCGGTTGCTGATGTCGCAGGCCTCGTCCATCGAGCGGGTGTGGATCAGTGCGCCGCGTCCTTCCAGCGAGGCCCGGATCACCGCCCGGCGCGGCATCTCGGGCAGCAGCCGGTTGATCGCGGCCTTGACCTGGGCGAGGTAGCCGGCATCGGGGCAAAGCAGGATGCTTTGCGCCAACTCGTCGTGCTCGGCCTGGCTGAACAAGTCCATCGCCACCCAGTCCGGCGGCGTGCTGCCGTCGGCCAGCACCAGGATCTCGCTGGGGCCGGCAATCATGTCGATGCCGACCTGGCCAAACACCCGGCGTTTGGCCGCCGCCACGTAAGCGTTGCCCGGGCCGGTGATTTTGTCGACCCGGGGAATGGTGGCGGTGCCGTAAGCCAGCGCGGCCACGGCCTGCGCGCCGCCCACGGTGAAGACGCGGCTGACGCCGGCGACAAAGGCTGCCGCCAGCACCAGCGGGTTTTTCTCGCCGCGCGGGGTGGGTACCACCATGATGATCTCGGCCACGCCGGCGACCTGGGCGGGGATGGCGTTCATCAGCACCGACGACGGGTAGGCGGCCTTGCCGCCGGGCACGTAGATGCCGACCCGGTCCAGCGGCGTGACCTTTTGGCCGAGCAGGGTGCCGTCCTCGTCGCGGTATTGCCAGCTCAGGCCGCAGGCCTGCAACTGGCGCTGGTGGTAGCTGCGCACCCGCGCTGCGGCGGCCTGCAAGGCCCCGCGCTGGGCCGGCGTGATGGCCTCGAAGGCCTGCTGCAGCTCGTCGCGGCCCAGCTCCAGCGCGGCCATGTCGCTGGCCACCAGGCCATCAAAGCGCGCGGTGTAGTCCAGCACGGCGGCGTCGCCGCGCAGGCGCACGTCGGCCAGGATGTCGGCGACACGCTGCTCGATCGCGTCATCGGTCTCGGCCGACCAGTGCAGCACGCGGCCAAACTCGGCCTCGAAATTGGCAGCTGCAGTGCTGAGCTGGCGGATGTTGACGGCGGCGACGTTGACGGCGGCGAGGTTGATGGCGGGGATGTTGGCGGCAGAGATGTTGGCGGCAGACATGGCGGGCCGATCAAGCCGCCGCGCGCGCAAACGCGTCGATCAGCTGGCGCATCGGCTCACGCTTGAGCTTGAGCGCGGCTGGATTGACCACCAGTCGCGAACTGATGTCCATGATGCGCTCGACCTCGACCAGGTGGTTCGCCTTGAGCGTGCTGCCGGTGGACACCAGATCGACGATGGCGTCGGCCAGGCCGGTCAGCGGCGCCAGCTCCATCGAGCCGTAGAGCTTGATCAGGTCCACGTGCACGCCCTTGTCGGCAAAGTGCTGGCGCGCGATGTGGGTGTACTTGCTGGCGACGCGGATCCGTGAGCCCTGCTTGACGGCGGCGGCGTAGTCGAAGTCGGCACGCGTGGCCACGCTGATGCGGCAGCGCGCGATCTTCAAGTCCACCGGTAGGTACAGGCCGCCGCTGCCACCGCCGAGCTCGGCGGCATGCTCGATCAGCACGTCCAGGCCGGCCACGCCCAGGTCGGCGCCGCCTTGCTCAACGTAGGTGGGCACGTCGCTGGCGCGTACCAGCAGCACCCGCACCCCGGGGTGGTGGGTGGCGAGGATCAGCTTGCGGGTTTTTTCGGGATCGTCGATCACCTCGATGCCGGCCGCCGTCAGCAGCGGCAGCGCGTCGTCGAAGATGCGGCCCTTGGACAGCGCCAGGGTGATGATGGGGGTCGGGCTGGGCATCAGGCTCGCCTCTCAATGTCAGCGCCGAGGGCACGCAGCTTGGCTTCCATGCGGTCGTAGCCGCGGTCCAGGTGGTAGATGCGGTCGATCTGCGTCTCGCCCTGCGCCACCAGGCCGGCGATCACCAGGCTGGCCGAGGCCCGCAGGTCGGTGGCCATCACGGTGGCGCCCGACAGCATCGGCACCCCGGTGACCACGGCCGTGTGCCCGTCCACCTCGATCCGGGCGCCCAGCCGCACCAGCTCGTTGACGTGCATGAAGCGGTTCTCGAAGATCGTCTCGCTGATGCGCGACGTGCCGTCGGCCACGCTGTTGACCGCCATGAACTGGGCCTGCATGTCGGTCGGAAACGCCGGGTACTCGCTGGTACGGAAACCCACCGCCTGCGGCCGGCCATCCGAGCGCACCCGGATCCAGCTCTGGCCATGCTGCACGCCGTCGCTGATGTTGGCGCCCGCTTCACGCAGCTTGTCGATCACGGCGTCAAGATGACGGGCTTCGGCGCCTTGCAGCATCACGTCGCCGCCAGTGGCCGCCACCGCGCACAGATAAGTGCCGGCTTCGATGCGGTCGGGCACGATGCGGTGCGGCGCGGCAGGCGCGTGCAGGTGCGGCACGCCCTGGATGCGGATGCGGCTGCTGCCGTGGCCTTCGATACGGGCGCCCATAGCGATCAGCAAGGTGGCCAGATCGACGATCTCGGGCTCTTGCGCGGCGTTTTCCAGCACGGTCTCGCCGTCGGCCAGGGTGGCCGCCATCAGCAAATTCTCGGTGCCGGTGACGGTGACCATGTCGGTGGTGATGCGCGCGCCCTTGAGCCGCACCGCCTTGGCCAGGATGTAGCCGTGCGCCATCCTGATCTCGGCGCCCATCGCCTGCAGGCCCTTGATGTGTTGGTCCACCGGGCGTGAGCCGATGGCGCAGCCGCCGGGCAGCGACACCCGGGCCTGGCCAAAACGCGCCAGCAGCGGGCCCAGTGCCAGGATGGACGCCCGCATGGTCTTGACCAGGTCGTAAGGCGCCTCGGGTGAGGTGATGTGGCGCGCGTCCAGCGTCACCTCGCCGGGCTGACTGGCTGATCGCTCGGCCACCACGCCCATGCTGCGCAGCAGCTTGAGCATGGTCGCCACGTCTTGCAGGTGCGGCACGTTGTGCAGCGTGGTCACGCCGTCGACCAGCAAGGCGGCACACAGCTCAGGCAGCGCGGCATTCTTGGCGCCGGCTATCGCCACCGTGCCTTGCAGGCGACGGCCGCCGCGGATGATGAGTTTGTCCATGTTGCGTGACCTGGGTCAGCGGCCGCTCGCCGGATCAGGTGGCTGGGCGCGCTGGACGGCGCCGAGAGGCCACCCGCAGCGTGCAGCCGCGGGGTGTCAGTGGTGAGGAGGCTGCGCCTGGTCCGGCGTGGCGGCCCACTCGGCGGGGGTCAGGGTCTTCATTGACAGCGCATGGATCTGCGCACGCATCCGGTCGCCCAGGGCGCTGTAGACCCGCTGGTGTCGCGCCACCCGGCTCTTGCCGGCAAACTCGGGCGAGACGATGGTGGCGAAAAAGTGCTGGCCATCGCCCTCGACTTCAAGGTGGTCACAAGGCAGGCCGGCAGCGATGAAGCTGCGCACGTCGTCAGCGGTGGGGTTTGACATGGCCCCGATTATCTCAGAGCGTCATGCCGGCCGCCGGGCGACGGCCCATGCCACCCGCGCCGGCCAGCGCCGGTCAGGGCCGCAGCTTGTAGCCTGTCCTGAGCAGGTGCAGCGCCACGGCCGAGACGAGCACAAAGCTGCCGCCCACCACGCCCAGGCTGATCCAGGGCGAGACATCGCTGGTGCCAAAGAAACCACGCCGGAAGCCGTCGATCATGTAGAAAAACGGGTTGAGGTGGCTGACCTGCAACCAGAACGGCGGCAGCGAGTGCACCGAGTAGAAAACCCCGGACAAAAACGTCATCGGCATGATGATGAAGTTCTGGAAGCCGGCCATCTGGTCGAACTTGTCGGCCCACAGCCCGGCGATCACGCCGAGCGCGCCCAGCATGCCCGAGCCCAGCACCATGAAGATCACGATCCACAGCGGCTGGGCAAAGGACGGCGGCGCAAACCAGACCGTGACCCCGAACACCCCCAGCCCGACCACCAGCCCGCGCACCATGCTGGCGCCCACATAGGCCGCAAACCAGGCCCAGTGCGACAGCGGCGACAACAGCAAAAACACCAGGTTGCCGGTGATCTTGCTCTGCACCAGGCTGGACGAGCTGTTGGCAAAGCTGTTTTGCAGCACGCTCATCATCACCAGCCCGGGGATCAAGAAGCTGGTGTAGCCCACGCCTGGAAACACTTCGACCCGGCCCTGCATCACATGACCAAAGATCAGCAAATACATCATCGCCGTGAGCACCGGCGCGGCCACGGTCTGGAAACCCACCTTCCAGAAGCGCAGCACCTCCTTGTAGAACAACGTGCGCGCGCCCGCCAGGCGGATCATGCGGACGCTCCGGCGATTGCGGCTGCGGCGCTCTGCACGCCTGCACCCTCCAGCGCAGGCTGCCGCCCGCCCGCTTGCATGATCTCTAGAAACACATCCTCCAGGTCGGCGCGGCCGATTTCCAGGTCTTCGATGCGCACCTGCGCCTCGCGCAGCGCGGCCAGCAGTCGCTCAACATCGGCGGCGTCCCGCGCCTTGAGCTGCACGATGCGGCCGGTGACCCGGGCCTGGCCAGCGAGTGCGGCAGGCAGGGCCTGGTCGGTCTTGAAACGCAGCATGGTGCTGGCGGTGGCGGCCAGCAGGTTGGCGGTGCGGTCCAGCGCCACCAGCTTGCCCTGTTTGAGCATGCCGATGCGGTGGCACAAGGCCTCGGCTTCTTCCAGGTAATGGGTGGTCAGCAGCACGGTGTGGCCCTCGCGGTTGAGGCGGGCGATAAAGGCCCACAGCGTCTGCCGCAACTCCACATCCACGCCCGCGGTGGGCTCGTCGAGCACGATCACCGGCGGCCGGTGCACCAGTGCCTGGGCCACCAGCACCCGCCGCTTCATGCCGCCGGAGAGTTGGCGCATGTTGGCATCGGCCTTGTCCGCCAGACCCAGGTGCTCCAGCAACTCATTGATCCAGGCCTCGTTGTGGCGCACCCCAAAGTAGCCGCTCTGGATGCGCAAGGCTTCGCGCACGGTGAAAAACGGGTCGAACACCAGCTCTTGCGGCACCACGCCCAGCGCCTTGCGGGCTGCGGCCGCGTCGCGTTGCACATCAAAACCCGTCACCGTCACCCGGCCACCTGTGGGCCGCGTCAGGCCCGCCAGCACGCTGATCAAGGTGGTCTTGCCCGCGCCGTTGGGGCCCAGCAAGCCAAAGAACTCGCCTTGCGGGATGTCGAACGAGACAGAGTCGAGCGCGCGAAACCTGCCACGCACCCCGGTGTAGGTCTTCTCGACCTGTTGAAAGCTGACTGCGGGCATGGAGCGTGATTGTAGGGAGCGCCCCCTGGGCTCGCTGAGTCACCTGCGGGTCAGGTGCGAGCCGGCCGCGCCAGCTCTTCCATGCCGGCCGACTCAGGGACAGCGATCAAGCCGCAAGGCCCCGCTTGATGCTAGATTCCCACACCTCATGCCCGACGCCCACCCGCCCAAGCCAGAGCCGTCGTCCAGCCCGACGGCCAAGTCGGCACCCAAGAAGCCACGCCGCACCGCCGAGCGCATTCTTGAGGTCACGCTGGACCTGTTCAACCGCTTCGGCGAGCCCAATGTCAGCACCACGCTGATTTCGGCCGAGATGGGCATCAGCCCGGGCAACCTGTACTACCACTACCCGGCCAAGGACGAGTTGATCAACTCGCTGTTTGACCGCTATGAGCGCGCCCTCAATGACTTGCTGCACGCTGCGGACAGCGTGCGCAATGTCGAGGACGCCTGGCTGTTTTTCCACATGCTGTTCGAGTTGATCTGGCAGTACCGCTTCTTGTACCGCGACCTCAACGACCTGCTCAGCAAAAACCGCCGGCTGGAGACGCACTTCCAGTTTGTGCTCAAGAACAAGTCACGCGCCGTGGTGCAGGTGTTGGACGGGCTGGCGCGCAGCAACACCATGCGCATCGACCGCCGCGAGGCCGAGCCGGTGGCCAGCAGCATGGTGGTGGTGCTGACCTACTGGCTGAGCTACGAGTACGTGCGCGACCCGCGCCGCGCGCTCGAGCCCGAGAGCGCCGCCGCCGCCCTCTCGCGCGGCGCCTACCATGTGCTGGCGCTGCTGATGCCCTACCTGGAGCCCGCGTCGCGCGAGCATTTGTTCCAGATCGCCGGGGCTTACCAGCAAGGCACTTGAGGCAACGGCCTCAGCTGAGCACCAGGTTGTCGCGGTGAATCAGCTCGGGCTCGTTGGAAAAGCCCAGCAGCCCGGCAATCTGCGACGACGGTTTGCGGGCGATCAGCCGGGCCTCGCCCGAAGCGTAGTTGGCAAGCCCACGGGCGATCTCCACCCCCGCCACCGTGCGCACCGCGATCACGTCGCCTCGGTGGAAGTCACCTTCAACCTCGGTCACACCGATCGGCAACAGGCTTTTGCCTTCGTCGCGCAACTTGAGCACGGCGCCAGCGTCCACCGTCACCGCGCCGCGCAATTGCAGGTGGTCGGCCATCCACTGCTTGCGCGCTGCCAGCTTGGGGGTACCGGCCAGCAGCGCCGTGCCGATGGCCTCGCCGGCGGCCAGCCGCAACAGCACATCGGGCTCGCGGCCCCAGGCGATCACGGTGCTGGCGCCGCTGCCGGCCGCGCGCTTGGCGGCCAGAATCTTGGTCAGCATGCCGCCCCGGCCGATTGACGACCCAGCGCCACCGGCCATCAATTCGAGTGCCGGATCACCCGCCGTGGCGGTGTCGATGAAGCGGGCGTCAGCCACCTGGCGCGGGTCGGCCGAGTACAGCCCACGCTGGTCGGTCAGGATCACCAGCGCGTCGGCCTCGACCAGGTTGGCCACCAGCGCGCCCAGGGTGTCGTTGTCACCGAACTTGATCTCGTCGTTGACCACCGTGTCGTTTTCGTTGATCACCGGGATCACCTGCAACCGCAGCAGGGTCAACAAGGTCGAGCGGGCATTGAGGTAGCGCTCGCGGTCGGCCAGGTCGGCGTGGGTCAGCAGCACTTGCGCGCTGCCCAGGCCGTGCAGCGAGAGCTGGGTCTCGTACATCTGGGCCAGGCCCATCTGGCCCACGGCGGCGGCGGCCTGCAACTCATGCAGTTCAGTCGGGCGGGTGCGCCAGCCCAGGCGCTTCATACCCTCGGCGATCGCGCCTGAACTCACCATCACCACTTCGCGGCCCTGGCCCGCCAGCAGCGCCAATTGGCGGCACCAGTTGCCCACCGCGTCAGCATCGATGCCCCGGCCCTCGTTGGTGACCAGGCTGGAACCGACCTTGACGACGATGCGCCGGGCGCTGGCGAGAAGACTGGTCGGCGCGCTGGTCGGCGCGCTGGTCGATGCGCCGGTCGCCAACTCAGTCATCGTCAAAACCCACCGGCGCCGGCGCCACCGGCTTGGCATCAAAACGCGGGTCCACCTCGGCCGGCGCCTGCACCTTTTGCGCGGCCACATGCTCGTAGATCGCTTGCACCATCGGGTCCAGCCCCTCGCGCGCCAGCGCCGAGATCTGGAACACCGGGCCCTTCCAGCGCAAGCGCTTGATGAAGTCCTTGACCAGCGCCGCACGTTCGTCGGCCGGCACCATGTCGAGTTTGTTCAGCACGATCCAGCGGGGCTTCTGGTACAGCGACTCGTCGTACTTGCGCAACTCCTGGATGATCGCCTTGGCTTGCGCCACCGGGTCGCCCCCGTCAAACGCCGCCATGTCGACCACATGCAACAGCAAGCGGGTGCGCTGCAGATGGCGCAGGAACAAATGCCCCAGGCCGGCACCCTCGGCCGCACCCTCGATCAAGCCGGGCAGGTCGGCCACCACGAAGCTGCGCTCCGGGCCGGCCCGCACCACGCCGAGGTTGGGGTGCAAGGTGGTGAACGGGTAGTCGGCGATCTTGGGGCGGGCGTTGGAGATCGACGCAATCAGCGTGGACTTGCCGGCATTGGGCAAACCCAGCAGGCCGACATCGGCCAGTACCCGCAATTCGAGCTTGATCTTCTTGGCCTCGCCCGGCCAGCCCGGCGTCTTCTGGCGCGGCGCCCGGTTGGTGCTGCTCTTGAAGTGCATGTTGCCAAAACCACCGTCACCGCCCTTGGCCAGCAAGGTCTTGACATCCGGATCAAGCAATTCGGCCAGCACCTCGTCGGTCTCGAAGTCCCGCACGATGGTGCCCACAGGCATGCGCAGCACGATATCCTCGGCGGCCGCGCCAAACTGGTCCGAGCCCCGACCAGCCTCGCCGTTGCGTGCCTCGTGGCGGCGGGCATAGCGGTAGTCGATCAGGGTGTTGATGTTGCGGTCAGCCACGGCAAAGACGTTGCCGCCGCGGCCACCGTCGCCGCCGTTGGGGCCACCAAAGGGGATGAACTTTTCGCGCCTGAAGCTCATGCAGCCCGCGCCGCCATCACCCGCGGCGATGTCGATGGTCGCTTCGTCGACGAATTTCATGCTGCAACCCCTCGGGCACTCGGCCCAGAAAAACACAAAAGCCCCGGCAGGCCGGGGCTCGGAGATCAAAGTTCAGGGAAATCCCGAACCTCGATCAAGACCCCGACATCAAGCCGAGGCCAACTGCTGGTGTTTGCCTCAGACCGGCGTGACAAACACCATGTGGCGGTTCAGTGCGCCCTTGATGGCATACGACACGGTGCCGTTGACCAATGCAAACAGCGTGTGGTCCTTGCCCATGCCGACGTTGTCGCCCGCATGGAACCGGGTGCCGCGCTGACGCACGATGATCGAGCCGGCCGGGATGACCTGGCCGCCGTAGACCTTGACACCCAACATCTTGGGCTGTGAGTCGCGGCCATTTCGCGTGGAGCCGCCGCCTTTTTTCTGTGCCATGGTGCTAGATACCTCTGATGGACTGGGCCCGAATCAGACGCCGATGGCGCCGATTTCGAGCTCGGTGTAGGTCTGGCGGTGACCGCCATGCCGCTGATAGTGCTTGCGGCGACGCATCTTGAAGATGCGCACCTTGTCGTGCTTGCCGTGCGATACCACGGTGGCGGTCACCGTCGCGCCGGCCACCAAGGGAGTCCCGATCGTCAATTCTGCGCCGCTGCCGACTGCCAGAACCTGGTCGATCACGATCTCTTGGCCCACGTCCGCTGCTATCTGTTCTACCTTGATCTTTTCGCCGGCAGCAACCTTGAACTGCTTGCCACCGGTTTTTATGAGCGCGTACATATGTGCCTTTACTTGCCTTGCTTGCCTGAAATTGATGCGGTTGTTTTTGGGTTTACCCTGATCCAACGACCAATCGGGCCGAAGGAACCTTTGAGTATAGCAGCCCGGCATCGCTACCGGGCTTGCCGGATCACCACCGCCAGCCGGTGCCGCCAGCGGCAGCGGCCTCCCTATAATTTGGCACTGCATCCAGACCGAGCCCCCTTGACCGACACCCTCGCCCCTGCTGCGGACACCGCTGACCCGATGGCCGCCGACATGCACCAAGTCGATCAGGTCATCCACCAGCGCCTGGCGTCCGAGGTGGTGTTGATCAACCAAATCTCGCACTACATCGTCAGTGCGGGCGGCAAGCGCATCAGGCCCCGGCTGGTTTTGCTGTTCGCCGAGGCGCTGGGCTTTGACGGGCCTGAACGGTTCGAGCTCGCGGCCATCGTCGAGTTCATCCACACCGCCACGCTGCTGCACGACGATGTGGTGGACGAGTCCGCACTGCGGCGCGGCCGCCAAACCGCCAATGCCTTGTTCGGCAATGCCGCCAGCGTGCTGGTCGGCGATTTTTTGTACTCGCGCGCCTTCCAGATGATGGTGGGCATCAAGCGCATGCGCGTGCTTGAAGTGCTGGCCGACGCCACCAACGTGATCGCCGAAGGCGAGGTTTTGCAGTTGATGAACATGCATGACCCTGACCTGGACGTGGACGACTACCTGCGGGTGATCCGCTTCAAGACCGCCAAGCTGTTTGAGGCCAGCGCGCGGCTGGGCGCTGTGTTGGCGGACGCCGGCCGCGAGACCGAAGAAGCCTGCGCCGACTATGGCCGCTCGCTGGGCACTGCGTTTCAGTTGGTGGATGACCTGCTTGACTACGGGGGCGACACCCGCACCCTGGGCAAAAACGTGGGCGACGACCTGCGCGAGGGCAAGCCCACGCTGCCGCTGCTGGTGGCGATGGCGCGTTGCACCGATGCCGAGCGGCTGTTGATGCGCCACTCGATCGAGCATGGCGAGAACGAACGGCTTGACGAGATCCTCGCCATCGTGCGCCGCACTGGAGCGCTTGAAGCCACCCGTGATGCGGCGCGCGCAGAAGCCGACAAGGCCCGGGCCTCGATTGCCGCTTTGCCCGAATCGACAGCCCGCCAGGCTCTGCTAGAATTGTGCGCTCGGTCGGTGGAGCGATCCTCCTGATCGACGTTCTGTACAGCGTGTCAGGTCTGCACAAGACCTGCAGCGACGGCAGCCCAGGCGGCCCCGTTGATCACCAGCAACACGACAACGCGAGCGGCTAAAAATTCGGGGTGTAGCTTAGCCTGGTAGAGCGCTACGTTCGGGACGTAGAGGCCGGAGGTTCGAATCCTCTCACCCCGACCAGTTTTTTGCGCCCCTGCCGCATTCCGGCCCGCTTGGCTCTGGCTCCAGTCCGAGCGACTGCGGCCGGTCGCGCTGCATTTGCTTACCGCCGAGCGGATGCCGGCCCGGACAGCGGCGCCCTTTGCGCGCAGCCCTTCGGGTTACAGTGCGCGCAGGGGCGGCAGGCTGCGGACTCTCTCCCTTGTCCTGCCCGTCCCTCCCCTTCAGCGAGCGCACTGAATCCGCCTTGGAAACCCTGGTCGAAATTCCGATGTCCTCCCTCTCCGGTGTGGCGAGGGTGTTGGTGCATGCCGGCAAGCTCGGCAGCAAGGCTGCCGAGGACCTGGCCAAGTCGGCCCGCGAGCGAAAGATCAGCTTCATTGGCGCCGTGATCGCCTCCGGCGCAGTCTCGGCGTTTGATCTGGCCCACACCTTGTCGACCTCGCTGGCCCTGCCGCTGGTGGACCTGGCTGCGGTGGACCTGGAGCGCCTGCCCAAAGGTCTGGTCGATGCCAAGCTGGCGGCGCAGTACCAGTTGGTAATGTTGGGGCGGCGTGGCAACCGTTTGTTCATCGGCGGCGCAGACCCGACCGACCAGGAGGCGGTCGAGCGCATCAAGTTCGCCACGCAGCTCGCGCCCGAGTGGGTGGTTGTGGAGTACGACAAGCTCGCCCGCCAGCTCGAATCCCAGGGCAACAGCGCCAACGAAACACTGCAGGCGCTGACCGCTGAAGACTTCGAGTTTGACGTCACCGACGACGCCAGCGCGCCCGACTCGGCCGAGGTGGTGGCCGAGGTCGAAGACGCGCCGGTGGTGCGCTTTCTGCAAAAGATGCTGATCGACGCGATCAACCTGCGCGCCTCTGACCTGCACTTCGAGCCCTACGAGTACAACTACCGGGTGCGGTTCCGGGTCGACGGCGAGTTGCGTGAAATCACCCAGCCGCCGATCGCCATCAAGGACAAGCTCGCCTCGCGCATCAAGATCATCAGCCGGCTCGACATCTCCGAGAAGCGCGTGCCGCAAGACGGCCGCATGAAGATGAAGTTCGGCACCAAGGCGATCGACTTCCGGGTCAGCACCCTGCCTACGTTGTTTGGCGAGAAGATCGTGATCCGGATTCTCGACCCGTCCTCGGCCAAGGTCGGCATCGAGGCGTTGGGCTACGAGAAGATCGAGAAAGAGCGGCTGCTGACCGCCATCGTCCGTCCCTACGGCATGATTCTGGTCACCGGCCCGACCGGCTCGGGCAAGACGGTATCGCTCTACACCTGCCTCAACATCCTGAATCAGCCCGGCGTCAACATCTCGACGGTTGAAGACCCGGCCGAAATCAACCTGCCCGGCGTCAACCAGGTCAATGTCAACGACCGCGCCGGCATGACGTTTTCGGTCGCGCTCAAGTCGTTTTTGCGGCAGGACCCGGACATCATCATGGTCGGTGAGATCCGCGACCTGGAGACCGCCGACGTCGCCATCAAGGCCGCCCAGACCGGCCACATGGTGATGAGCACGTTGCACACCAACGACGCGCCCACCACCTTGACGCGATTGCTCAACATGGGCGTGGCGCCGTTCAACATCGCCTCCAGCGTGATCCTGATCACCGCGCAGCGCCTGGCGCGCCGGCTGTGTGAACACTGCAAGACGCCCGCCGACTATCCTCGCGAGGCGATGTTGCGCGCCGGCTATGCGCCCGAAGACCTGGACGGCAGCTGGAAGCCCTTCCGCGCAGTGGGTTGCGGCAGTTGCAACAGCGGCTACAAGGGCCGGGTCGGTCTGTACCAGGTGATGCCGATGACGGACGCGATCCAGCGCATCATCCTGGCCGAAGGCACTGCCGTCGATATCGCCGACCAGGCTCGCAAGGACGGTGTGCGTGACTTGCGCCAGTCCGGCCTGATCAAGGTGCGGGCCGGCGTGACCACCCTTGAAGAAATCATCGCCGTCACCAACCAATGACCCCGTTTTTCAGCGCCCTGCCCAGCCGCCGCCCAGGCGCCGCAGCGCACTAGCCCCGAGCCGGAGAATCCATGGCGACTGCAGCAGCCGCAAAAAACGTCAAGGAACTGGTCTTCGAATGGGAGGGCCGCGACAAGAACGGCAAGATTGTGCGCGGCGAGTTGCGCGCTGGCGGCGAGGCCCAGGTCACTGCCAGCCTGCGCCGCCAGGGCATCTTGCTGACCAAGCTCAAAAAGCGGCGCACCAGTGGCGGCCGGGCGGTCAAGGCCAAGGACATCGCGCTGTTCACCCGCCAGTTGGCCACCATGATGAAGGCCGGCGTGCCCTTGCTGCAGTCCTTCGACATCGTCGGCCGAGGTGCCGTCAACCCGCGCCTGACCAAGCTGCTTGGCGACATCCGCGCCGATGTAGAGACCGGCACCAGCTTGTCGGCGGCCTTCCGCAAGCACCCGATGCAGTTTGATGCTCTGTACTGCAACCTGGTCGAGGCAGGCGAGACCGGCGGCATCCTGGAGCAACTGCTCGAACGCCTGTCGATCTACCAGGAAAAGACGATCGCTCTCAAGAGCAAGATCAAGGCCGCGCTGATGTACCCGGTGGCGGTGCTGGTGGTCGCCTTCACGGTGGTGGTGGTGATCATGGTCAAGGTGGTGCCCGCCTTCAAGGAGGTGTTTTCGTCTTTTGGCGCCGATCTGCCGGGCCCGACCCTGGTGGTGATCGCGATGTCGGAGTTTTTTGTCGCCTCCTGGCCCTTCATCCTGTTTGGCCTGGTCGGCGGCGGCTACATGTTCATGCAGAGCTGGCGCCGCTCCGAAAAAATGCAGATGGTGATGGACCGTTTGCTGCTGCGCCTGCCGATCTTCGGCAATCTGATCAACAAGTCGGTGATCGCCCGCTGGACCCGAACCCTGTCGACCATGTTTGCTGCAGGCGTGCCCCTGGTCGAGGCGCTCGATTCGGTGGGTGGCTCAGCGGGCAATGCGGTGTACGCCGAGGCTACCCACAAGATTCAGCGCGATGTCTCCACCGGCAGCGCGCTGACCACCGCGATGCAGAGCACCGGCGTGTTTCCGAACATGGTGATCCAGATGACCTCGATCGGCGAGGAATCCGGCTCGCTCGACCACATGCTGGCCAAGGCGGCCGAGTTCTACGAAGATGAGGTTGACGACATGGTCAAGGGCCTGTCGAGCCTGATGGAGCCCATCATCATCGTGGTGCTGGGCACGATCATCGGCGGCATCGTGGTGGCGATGTACCTGCCCATCTTCAAGATCGGCTCGGTGGTCTGACGCATGACGGTCACGCATCCTGCCCTGATCCTCTTGCTGTCGCCCTGGTGCCTGGCCTTGCTCGGCCTGGTGGTCGGCAGCTTTCTGAATGTGGTGATCCACCGCCTGCCGCAATTGCTCGAACGTGAATGGCTGGGCGATGTGGCCGGCTACCTGCAAGACGAGGCCGCGATGGCCCGGGTGCTCGCCGGCAGCCCGGCACGACACAGCGAGTTGTCCAGGCAGGGCCAGGCACTGGCGGCCGAGGTCGAAGCCCTGCCCGCCCTGAGCCTGTCACGGCCCCGCTCACGCTGCCCGCAGTGCGGCCATGTGCTGGCCTGGCACGAGAACATCCCGCTGTTGGGCTGGCTGCGGCTGGGCGGCAAATGCTCGGCCTGCGGCAGCCGCATCAGCCTGCGCTACCCGCTGGTGGAGGCGCTCACCGGCGCACTGTTCGCCGCCGCCGCGCTGCAGGCCGGCCCCAGCGCGGCCACGGGGGTGTACTGCGCCGCGCTAGCCTTGCTGGTGGCGGCCGCCTTTGTTGATCTCGACACTACCTTGCTGCCCGACGACCTGACGCTGCCCCTCATCGCCCTGGGCCTGGTGGCGGCCTGGCAGCAGTGGACTGGCGTGTCCCTGGTTGATGCCAGCCTGGGCGCGCTGTTTGGCTACGGCTCGCTCTGGGTGGTGGCCTTTGCCTACAAGCTGGTGCGCGGGGTGCAGGGCATGGCTGAGGGCGACTTCAAGCTGCTGGCTGGCCTGGGTGCGCTGCTGGGCTGGCAAGCACTGCCCTCGATCATCCTGCTCGCATCGGCCGTGGGCGCGGTGGTCGGCATCTTCATGATCGTCGCGCGCGGTCACGGCCGCAACGTGCCGATCCCGTTCGGCCCTTATCTGGCCGGTGGTGGTGTGGCGGCGCTGTTTTTCGGCCAGCAGCTCAGCGGGCTGTGGCCGGGGTTTTGACAACGCCCGAGGGCGAACAGCGTCCCCCTGCGGGATCGGCGACTGGCCCGGCTCGGTGTGCGGTGGACCGGATCGGGCTGACGGGCGGTATCGGCAGTGGCAAGAGCACGGTGGCGGCACTGCTGGTCGCGCAGGGTGCCAGCCTGGTCGATACCGATGCCATCGCCCACGCACTCACCGCCCCCGGCGGCGCGGCCATGCCGGCACTGCGCCAGCGCTTTGGTGATGCGGTGGTCGGGCCCGACGGCGCGCTGGACCGGGCGCAGATGCGCAGCCTGGTGTTTGCCGACCCTGCGGCCAAGCTGGCGCTTGAAGCCGTGCTGCACCCGATGATCGGCGCCGAGGCGCAGCGCCAGGCCGGCTTGGCCTCGGACCGGGGCGGCGTCGTGGTGTTCGACGTGCCGCTGCTGACCGAGTCGAGCATCTGGCGCAGCCGTTGCCAGCGCATCCTGGTGATCGATTGCTCCGCTCCGACCCAGGTGCAGCGGGTCATGGCGCGCTCAGGCTGGTCGGTCGACCAGGTCGAGCGAGTGATCGCGCAGCAGGCCAGCCGGGATTCACGCCGCGCGATTGCCGACGCGGTGATCTTCAACGACGGCTTGAGCCTGCAAGACCTGACCGGCGAGGTGGCCGCGCTGTGGGCGGCATGGTGCCTGCCTCGGCCCTGAGCCCAGGCCCGGCCAGCGGCTGCTGGACGGTCCGCCGCCGAACCCGCCAGGCCCGGCCCCTGTGGAACAATCTACCCGATGACCGCTGCCCCTGCTGCGGCCCCTAGGAAGCGCCTTGGTCCTGTACGAGTACCCGTTCAACGAGAGTGTGCGCACCATGCTCCGTCTCGAACACCTGTTTGACCGGCTGGGTCAGTTGCTGCCGCGTGATGCGGCCATCGACCACCACTTTGCGCTGGTGACGATGTTCGAGATCATCGAGGTGGCCTCGCGGGCTGACCTCAAGTCCGACCTGCTCAAGGAACTGGAGCGCCACAAGGCACAGTTCACCGCCTACCGCAGCAACCCGCAAGTCTCGCAAGCCGCGCTGGACGGTGTGATTGCGCGCATCGACCACGCCTTTGGCGGCCTCAACCAGCAGCCCGGCAAGGCCGGCCAGGCGCTGTCGGGCAACGATTGGCTGACCAGCGTGCGCAGCCGCATCAGCATCCCGGGCGGCACCTGTGAATTTGACCTGCCGGCCTATTACGCCTGGCAGCAGCATGAGCCGGCGCGCCGGCGGGCTGACCTGATGGGCTGGGTGGCGACACTGGCGCCACTGGCCGAGGCCTTGCAGACCCTGCTGCAACTGGTGCGCGAGGCCGGCGTACCGCACAAGGTGGTCAGCACGGCAGGGCAGTTTCAGCAAAGTCTGCCATCCGGCCGCAGCTACCAGTTGCTGCGGGTGCGCATCGACGAAGCCGAGGGCCTGGTGCCCGAGATCACTGGCCACCGGCTGCAGGTCTCAGTCCGGCTGATGCGGCCCGACACCGACGGCCGGCTGCGCCCGGCCGCTGTTGACATGCCCTTTGAACTGACGCTCTGCGCATGACCCGCTTGAACACCCACAACCAAGCCCTCACCCCCCCAGCCGAGCCGCGCCGCGTGCCCTGCCCCACTTGCCGCCGGCCCGCGATTTTCGCGCCTGAAAACCCCTGGCGGCCGTTTTGCAGCGAGCGCTGCCGGGGTGTCGACCTGGGCGCCTGGGCCAATGAGAGCTACCGGGTCGAGGCGCCGCCGACCCGCGAGGACGACGACACCCTGCCGGACTGATCCTCCGAGCTGGAAGTGAGCACTCCCGTGTCCGGCCCGAGTCGATGGATCAAATTTTTGGCCTGGACCAGCCTGGGCACAGGTCTGCTTGTTCTGCTGGCCTGGTGGGGCGTACCGGCGCTGCTGCAATCGCAGCTGCCAGTGCGCCTGAGCCAGTCGCTGGGCCGGCCGGTGACGCTGGAGGCGGTGGATTTTGTGCCCTGGCGGCTCGCGCTCACGCTCAAGGGCCTGCGGATCGGGGCAGCCCCGGGCGCGGCACCGGCCGAACAGGCCAACTCCCCGGACGCCGCCACCGCCCCCGGGCCGCTGCTGCAAATTGCCCAGTTGCATGCTGTTTTGTCGCTCGCTTCCCTGCGCCAGCGTGCGCCAGTGGTCGACAGCCTGCTGATCGACGGCCTGCAGCTCAACCTGGCGCGCACGGCACCGGGGCACTACGACATCGACGACCTGCTGGCCCGGTTTGCGCCCCAGCCCGGCGCCATCACTGCCGAGCCCGCGCGGTTTGCGCTCTACAACCTGGCACTGCGCGGCGCCGTGCTGAGGCTGCATGACCGCCCGGCCGGGCAACGCCACCAGGTTGATGGCCTGACCCTCAGTCTGCCCTTTTTGTCCAACCTGCCGGCCGATGTTGAGGTGATCACCGAGCCTCGGCTGGCGTTTACCGTCAACGGGACACGCTTCGACAGCGGCAGCCAGGTCCGGCCATTTGCCAGCAGGCACCCCGGCGAGCTGACGCTGGCCTGTGCCCAGCTGGACCTCAAACCCTGGCTGGGTTACCTGCCCGCCAGCCTGCCCTTGCGCTTGCGGCAAGCCCGGCTGTCCACCGATCTGAGGCTGCGCTTTGCGCTGCCCGCCGAGGGCCGGCCCAGCCTGTCGCTGCGGGGCACGGTTCAACTGGACGACGTGGCGCTGGCGGCACCCGGCGCAGCGGCTGATGCAGCGCCCATCCTCGCCTGGCAGAGCCTGGCTCTGGGCCTGCGTGACGTGCAGCCCCTGGCCCGGCAAGTGGCGCTGGGTGAGCTCAAGCTGGACGGTGCCGAACTGCTGCTGGCACGCGATGCAAAAGGCCGCTTCAACCTGCAGTCGCTGTTGACCGCCAGCGCCAGTCCACCCATCGACCCGGCGGCAAATGCCGCGCAGGCGCCGGCACCACCGGAGCCCTGGCAACTCAGCCTGGACGCGCTGCGGCTCAACCGCGGCTTGGTGCGTTGGACCGATGACGCCGTCCAGCCCCGTGCCGCCCTGCAACTGGCCGACTTGAACCTGCAGGTGACTGGCGTGCAGTGGCCCGCCGCCGCGCCACTGCCGCTGACGCTGAGCACCACGCTGCGCACCACAAGCACGGCGGCGGCTGCGGCAGGGCGGCTGACACTGGACGGCAAACTCACGCCGCAGCAAGCCACGCTGTCACTGCAACTGGCCGACCTGGACCTGGCGGCGTTGGCGCCCTACTTTGCCCAGGCCCTGAAACCCCAGCTGTCGGGCCGGCTGTCGGTGGACAGCCAGCTCGACTGGGCGGCCGGACCGCTGGCGCCCCAGCTGCAACTGGCCCTGCACAAGGCCACGCTGCACGACCTGCAATTGCGAGACGGCACCGGGCCTCGCGCCACCCGCCTGGCATCGCTGCGGCAGTTGCAGGTCGAGCAAACTGCGGTGGACCTGCTGGCCAGGCAACTGCGCATCGGCAGCGTCGAGCTGGTGCAGCCCCAGCTGAACGCGAGCCGTGACGCCCAAGGCCAGTTGAACCTGGCGCTGACAGCGATGCAGACCGGCAAGCTCGCACAGCCCGCCGCCGAGGCCACACCGGCCCTGGGCTGGCGCATCAAACTGCAGGACTTGAAGGTCAGCGGCGGCCAGCTGCTGTGGACCGACGCAGCGGTGCTGCCGCCCGGCACCGGCGAGCCCTTGCGCCTGTCGCTGAGCGCCTTGCAACTTCACCTGCAGGGCCTGAGCTGGCCTGCAGGCCCGGATACGGCTCAAACCCAGCCCCATTTGCAACTGGCCGCAAGGCTGGGCCTGCCGGCCGACCGACCGGCCAACGCGCAGGCCACCAGCACCATCAACTGGGACGGCCGGTTCGGTCTGGCACCGCTGCAAGTGGATGGTCAGTTGACGCTGCAAAGCCTGCCGCTGCACCTGCTGGCGCCTTACGCTGCCGATGCGCTGCCGGTCAGCCTGCTGCATGCCGACACCGGGTTCCAGGGCCGGGTGAGCGCCCGCCAGACCGCAGACGGCTGGCAGGTCGGCAGCGCGGGCGACCTGCAAATGACCGAGCTGAAGATCAACACCCGGGCAGCCGCCGATGCCCGACCGGACAGCGGGGAAGAACTGCTGACCTGGCAAACGCTCGCGCTGCAAGGCTTGACGGTGACGCTGGCACCGCCGGCCCGGCCCCGCATCGCCGTGCGCGACCTTGCACTCACCGACTTCTACAGCCGACTGAACGTGACCGAGCAGGGCCACTTCAACCTGCAGGATGTGACCGCCAAGGGCCGGGCCGCTGCGGCGCCGGCACCGGCCGGCACCGCCACGACCGCCACGACCGCCACAACTGCCACTGCCACGACCACCACAACCGCCACTGCCACCACAACCGCCACTGGCGCTGCACCCCTGCCAGTCGATCTGGTGCTGGGCCCGACCCAGCTGCGCAACGGCCGCATCGACTTCAGCGACCACTTCGTGCGGCCCAACTACAGCGTGCGGCTGACCGAGCTGAACGGCCAGCTCGGCGCGTTGCGCTCGGACAGCCGCGAGATGGCCACCCTCAGCCTGCAAGGCCGGGCGGCGCAGACCGCGCTGATCGACATCAACGGCCAGATCAACCCGATGGCCCGGCCGCTGGCTCTGGACATCCGCGCCAAAGCCACCGACCTGGAGCTGGCGCCGCTGTCACCGTATGCCGGCAAGTACGCCGGCTACGCCATCACCCGCGGCAAACTCAGCATGGACGTGGCTTACAAGATCGACGCCGACGGCCATCTCGCCGCCAGCAACCAGGTGGTGCTGAACCAGTTGAGTTTTGGCGCGCGGGTCGAGTCGACCAGCGCCACCCAGTTGCCGGTGCTGCTGGCGGTGGCCCTGCTCACTGACCGCAACGGTGTGATCGACATCAACCTGCCGGTCAGCGGCAGCGTCAGCGACCCCCAGTTCAGCCTCGGCGGCCTGATCTGGAAGGTCATTCTCAACCTGCTGGGCAAAGCCTTCAGCTCGCCGTTTGCGCTGCTGGCGGGCAACGACAGCGACGACCTGAGCACGGTCGAGTTCAGCCCAGGTAGCGCGCAGATCGTGGGCAGCGGCCAACAGGCACTCGACAAGGTAGCGGCGGCGCTGCTGGCCCGACCCGGTTTGAAGCTGACCGTCACCGGCGCAGCCGATCCGGCCACCGAACGGACCGCCCTGCGGCTGGCCTTGCTGGACGAGCGGCTGCAAGCGGAGCGGGCGCGTGAGTCAATGCGACCAGCGGCGACGCGGCCGACAGGGCCGGCCTCGGCCACCGACGCCGTCCCGCAAAGCCAGGCGCCGCCCCGGCCCGGCTTCACACCCGAGGAGCGCGCACGGCTGCTCAAGGCGCTCTACCAAAAGACCGCTCTGCCCGACAAGCCGCGCAACGCCTTTGGCCTGCTTCGCGACGACCTGCCTGCCACCGAGATGGAGGCCTTGCTGCTGGCGGCCCTGCCGGCAGGCGACGACACCGCCCGCGACCTGGCCTCACAGCGCGGCCTGGCGGTGCGCGACGCCCTGCTGGCACGCAAGCTGCCCAGCGAGCGCTTGGTCCTGGCAGCGCCGCAACTGCATGTTGCGGCTGACGCCGGCACGGTCTGGACACCGCAGGTGAGCTTGAGTCTGTCCACCCACTGACGCCGTCTGCTGCAGCCGCGCTCAGGCGTGTCGATCCTGGGGGTTCAGCCCCGCGCCGGTGGCGGCAGGCATGCCGCAGTGCTGCACCCCCGGGCCTGCCCCGGCGGCCTGAATACGGCGCATGCGCAAGCCCTTGAAATACCCGGCTTCGTCCGTATAATCCTTTGCTAGCACTCATCAACACTGAGTGCTAGCAGTCCGAACCGGCGCCCTGCGCAGCCGATTTGCAAGCAATGATGGGGTGCCACGGCCTGAGGTTGGCGGCACCTGCTGGTGTGAATCCAATTAGGAGAACCGCATGAAACTTCGCCCCCTGCATGACCGCGTGATCGTCAAGCGTCTGGAACAAGAGACCAAGACCGCCTCTGGCATCGTCATCCCCGACAACGCCGCCGAAAAGCCTGACCAGGGTGAAGTGCTGGCTGTCGGCCCGGGCAAGCGCAATGACAAGGGTGACTTCATCGCCCTGAACTGCAAGCCGGGCGACCGCGTGCTGTTCGGCAAGTACTCGGGCCAGACCGTCAAGGTCGATGGCGATGAGTTGCTGGTGATGCGCGAAGAAGACCTCTTCGCCGTCGTCGAGAAATAAAGCTACTGCGCGGCGCGCTGGCGTCGTTGCGCGGTGCCCGGAATCCTCACGTAGCAAGGCTGCGTTTCGGTTCCTGTGTGCCGTGCGCCTGGCCAGCATGCCGCTTGCTACGCCCTCTTTCCCGACGACCTGTGCGGTGAATCTGAGCGTGGCTCCAACCCCCAATCGAATTCGGAGAATTACTCATGGCAGCTAAAGACGTTGTATTTGGTGCGGATGCCCGTCACCGCATGGTTGAAGGCGTGAATGTTCTGGCCAACGCGGTCAAGGTCACGCTCGGCCCCAAAGGGCGCAACGTAGTGCTGGAGCGCTCGTTCGGCGCCCCTACCGTGACCAAGGACGGTGTGTCCGTGGCCAAGGAAATCGAGCTGAAGGACAAGCTCGCCAACATGGGCGCGCAGATGGTCAAGGAAGTTGCTTCCAAGACCAGCGACATCGCCGGTGACGGCACCACCACCGCCACGGTGCTGGCGCAGTCGATCATCCGCGAAGGCATGAAGTTTGTTGCCGCCGGCATGAACCCGATGGACCTGAAGCGCGGCATCGACAAGGCGGTCATCGCCCTGGTCGCCGAGCTGAAAAAGCAGTCCAAGGCCACCACCACCAGCAAGGAAATTGCGCAAGTCGGCACGATCTCGGCCAACAGCGACGAAGAAGTCGGCCGCATCATTGCCGAGGCGATGGACAAGGTTGGCAAAGAAGGCGTCATCACCGTTGAAGACGGCAAGAGCCTGAACAGCGAACTCGATGTCGTCGAAGGCATGCAGTTCGACCGCGGCTACCTGTCGCCGTACTTCATCAACAATCCCGAGAAGCAGTCGGCGATTCTCGACAATCCTTTCGTTCTGCTTTTCGACAAGAAGATCAGCAACATCCGCGACCTGCTGCCCACGCTGGAGCAAGTGGCCAAGGCCGGCCGGCCGTTGCTGATCGTTGCCGAAGAAGTCGAAGGCGAGGCCCTGGCCACGCTGGTGGTCAACACCATCCGCGGCATCTTGAAGGTCGTGGCTGTCAAGGCCCCGGGCTTTGGTGACCGCCGCAAGGCCATGCTCGAAGACATCGCCATCCTGACCGGCGGCAAGGTCATCGCCGAAGAAGTCGGCCTGACGCTGGAGAAGGTCACGCTGGCCGACCTGGGCCAGGCCAAGCGGGTTGAAGTGGGCAAGGAAAACACCACCCTCATCGACGGCAACGGCGCGGCTGCCGACATCGAAGCGCGGGTCAAGCAGATCCGGGTGCAGATCGAAGAAGCCACCAGCGACTACGACCGTGAAAAGCTGCAAGAGCGCGTGGCCAAGCTGGCCGGCGGTGTGGCGCTGATCAAGGTTGGCGCTGCCACCGAAGTCGAGATGAAGGAAAAGAAGGCCCGTGTCGAAGACGCGCTGCACGCCACCCGTGCTGCCGTTGAAGAAGGCATCGTGGCTGGCGGCGGCGTCGCGCTGCTGCGTGCCCGCCAGTCGGCCGGCGCCCTCAAGGGCGACAACCACGACCAGGACGCCGGCATCAAGATCGTGCTGCGCGCGGTTGAGCAGCCCCTGCGCGAAATCGTTGCCAACGCCGGTGACGAGCCGAGCGTGGTGATCAACAAGGTGCTGGAAGGCACGGGTAACTACGGCTACAACGCTGCCAACGGCACCTATGGCGACATGATCGAAATGGGCATCCTGGACCCGACCAAGGTAACGCGCACAGCACTGCAGAACGCCGCTTCGGTGGCCGGCCTGATGTTGACGACCGAGTGCATGATCTCCGAGTCACCCAAGGACGAGTCTGGCGCCGGCGGTGGTGGCGGCATGGGCGGCATGGGTGGTATGGGCGGCATGGGCGGCATGGACATGTAAGCTTGAACCGGCGGCTTGCCGCCGCCGGAGCAAGCTGGCACTTGCCAGCGGTCAGCTTTCGGCTGGCCACTCAAGTGCCAAGCGCTCACGGGCCACCTTCGGGTGGCCCGTTTTGCTTGGTGCTCACCCATGGCCCGGCTCGGTCGATTCGCGGGCCGGGCCCGGTCGCCCGCACTGTGCGGTCGCCCGCCAGCCCTTGCCCAGTTCGCAGGCGCCGATAATCGCCCGCCATGCCCCGTCGCCTCCAGCAGCAAGAATTTATCGACGACGAGTTGTTGCGTGCGCCGATGACTTTCAACGCCGTGATCGATGCGGTGCTGGGCCAGTGGCGGCTGCGCTTGCCGGCGCACGACCGGATCGACGGTGATCCGTGCCGGGCCCTGGCACTGCACCGGGGAGAGTTGGTTGCCGAGGCGCTCAACAGCTTGCGCGCATCGGCTCAGGCCGAATTGCAGGGCCTGGAACCACCGGCGCCCCCGGCCTTGAGGCCCAAATCGACGGTATCGGCCAGCTCGGAGCTGTCGCTGATCGGCGAGGACGATGTGGTGGTGGACATCGAGGTCGCCCGCTGCATCCGGACCATCTGCCAAACCGCCGATGCCGAGTTGCGCGAGTTGCAAACCTTCACCTCGGCGCTGGCCAACGATGTCAATGTCACCCGGGACAACAACCCGTTCCGGCCCGAGCGTTTTGTCGCCGCTTTGTGGGCCGGTCTTCAGCGACTGCCGCTCAGCCGGCCCATGTTGACTGCGTTTTTGCACGAGGCGGCCACGCCGTTGGCCGAGGCGCTGCAAGTCAGCTACGCCTCTGCCAGTCGCCGGCTCCACGAACAAGGCATCGTCCCGGGCGCATACCGCACCATCGTTTACGGCGGTGCGGCCTCGAGGGCGGCTGACGCGGCCCGCTACCACCCACCGGCTGACTTGCACAGCCTGCATGACAGCATGCCGACACCGCTGGACGCGCTGCCGCCGCAAGTGCCCGAAGGATTTCCCGAGCTGCTGCCGGACATGCTGCCTGGCGGGCCACCAGACGGGTCGCCAGCCCGCGCCCCTGCACCACCCGGCCACGGCCCGGCCTACAAACCGGTCGATGCCCAGTTGATCGAGTTGCTGGCCCGGCTGTTTGCTGCCATTCAGCAAGACCCCAACCTGGCCAGCCACACCCTGGCGCTGCTGCAGCGCTTGCAGCCCGCAGCGCTGCGCCTGGCGCAGGTCGATGGCACGCTGCTGGACACTTACGACCACCCGATCTGGCGCTTCATGGACCAGCTGGCGTTTGACCTCGCGTGCAGCACGCCTGCCTTGCGACGGCGCCTGCTGGCCTTGTGCCGCAGTCTGGTCGAACACCTCGCCACCGCTGACCCGCCGCAGGCCAGTCAGTTTTCCTGGGCCATCGTCCGGCTGGCCGCAGCGCGCCGCCATGCGCTGGCCCAGGCGCTGACCCATGCAGCGCCGAAGATCGAACGGCTGCAGCGCTTCAGCCATGCCGAGGTCGGCAACAGCACGGACTCGGTGCCGCTGGACATTGGCTCGCTCGACACCGTACCGGCCGACTTGATGCCCGCCAGCAAGCCTGTGCCTGCGCCGTCCAGCACCCTGTCGATGACCCAGGCCAGTCAGCCGGGTACACCTTTGCGGGTCTACCTGCAGGGCGAATGGCGCTCGCTGATGTGCTTGTGGCAAGACCCGGAGCATGAACTGCTGTTGCTGTTCGAGCCTGCCGCCGAGCGGCTGTGGGCACTGCGCCAGCCCGCACTGGCGCGGCTGCTGGCTGAAAAGCTGGCACGCCCGCTGCGGGTGCGGTCGCTGGTCCGGCGCGCCGCCGACACGGTCTTGCATGCGCTTTGAGTCTGGACAGCGCCGCAGCCTCCACGCCAGCCCCGAAACTCTTGTCCACGCAGGTAGGCTGAAACGCGGCCGTGCCAGCGGCCCCAGGCCGGTCGCCATGATCGGTTGGGTGACCGCCCCGGTGATCGGCCTGGCGCTCAGCCTGCTGAGCGCGCTGCTGGGCCTGGCCGGGCCAGTGTGGGCGCAGCGGGTGCTTGCGCCCTCCGCGGCTGTCGCTGCTGCTTCTGAAACCAGCGCCAACCCCGCACCAGGCCGCCTGCGCATCGGCCTGGTGCTGTCGGGCGGCGGTGCACGCGGGCTGGCGCATGTCGGTGTGCTCAAGGTGCTGGAGGAGATGCAAGTCCCCATCGACGTGATCACCGGCACCTCGATGGGCGCTATCGTCGGCGGGCTCTACGCCAGCGGCATGCACGCAGCCGATCTGGAGCGAGAACTGCGCGCGGTGCAATGGAGCGAGGTGTTTGCCAACCGGGTCGAGCGCCAACAGTTGTCGCAGCGCCGCAAGGAGGAGGACTTCGAGACCTCCGGCCTGTTCGGGCTGGGCCTGCGCCATGGCGAGTTGCTGGTGCCCAGCAGCGCTGTGTCGAGCCGGGGGCTGGAGTCGCTGCTGCGCCGCTACACCTTGCCGGTACGCGGCGTGGACCGCTTCGACCAGTTGCCGATCCCGTTCCGCGCGGTGGCCACCGACATGGAAACCGGCGCTGGCGTGGTGCTGGACCACGGTGACCTGGCCTTGGCGCTGCGCTCGAGCATGAGCGTGCCGGGGGTGTTTGCACCCACCGAGGTCGAGGGCCGGGTGCTGGGTGACGGCGGCATGGTCAACAACGTGCCGATCGACGTGGCGCGGGCGCTGGGCGCCGATGTGGTGATCGTCGTCAACATCGGCACACCGCTGGCAGGCCGCGCGGCGCTGGGCTCGGTGGTGGGCCTGACCGGGCAGATGATCAACCTGCTGACCGAGCAGAACGTGCAGCGCAGCCTGGCCCTGACCCATGCACCGCAGGGCCGCACCGGCATCACGCTGATGCTGGGCCGGCCCTGAGGCGCGGAGTTTTTGTACGGGTTGGGCGCGGGATAAGCGCGGGCTGTGCGTTGGCCCGACCGCAGCCCTTGCTGGCGTCACGTCACAAGCGGGCCAGCACCTCGCGCAGCCGGGCAACAACCCAGGCCGGCTGCTCATGCACGATCCAGTGGCTGGCGCCGGGCAGGCGGTGGATTTGCACCCCTGGCACCCAGTCTGCCAGCCCGTCCAGCAGCCCCGGCAGCAGCGCATGGTCGGCGTCACCCCACAGCACGGTGGTCGGCACCGCCACATCGACCACCGAGGCGGGCAGCATCAGTTGCTGCAACGCGGGGTCGGCTGGCCCGGTGGGCGGGCGCAGCGGTGAAGCGCGGTAGTAGTTGAGCGCACCGTCCAGGCCTTGCCGCCAGACCTCGCGGTACTGCTCGCGCACGGCGGGGGTCAGCCAATCGGCTGGGCCAAAACGCCCCAAAATCGCCCACAGCCCGGCAAAGTCATGGTCCGACAACTTTGCTGCCGCGTCAGGCTGCACCAGCTCGTTCATGTACTGGCTGGCGGCCTGCTGGGCCGGGTTGTCGCGCAGCTCACGCAACAGGGCGCCGGGATGCGGTGAATTGATGATCACCAGCTGGCGTACCCGTCCGGGCGACAGCGCCGCCAGGTTCCAGGCCACGCCGCCGCCCCAGTCGTGCGCCACCAGCAAATCGATGGGTGCGTCCGGGCTGCCGGTGGTGGCATCGATCAGCGCGCTCAGGTCGGACACCAGGTGCTTGGCGCGGTAGGCCGACAGCTCGGCAGGCGCGCTGCTCGCGCCGTAGCCGCGCAGGTTGGGCGCCACGCAGCGAACCTGGGGCGCCAGCGCGGCCATCACGCCGTCCCACACAAAGGCGGCCTCCGGAAAGCCGTGCAGGAACAGCGCCTTGAGCGGCGCATCCAGCGGGCCGGCAGCGCGGCACGACAGGGTGATGCCGTGCGGCAGGGCTTGATCGAAGTGCAAGAGGCTCATGCCACAGTGTGCGGCCGCGCTGCCGGTCCGGTCGTCAAGCGGGCGACAGCGGTGGCGGGTTCTGCGGCGGGTTCTGCGGCGGGTTCTGCGGCGGGTTCTGTGGCGGGTTCTGTGGCGGGTTCTGTGGCGGGTTGTGCGGCGCGGCCGATGTGATGTCCTGCGCATCCTGCGGCGCGTCGCCGAGCGCATCGGGCGGCGCATCGGGCGGCGCATCGGGCGGCGCATCGGGCGGCGCACCCGCATCCGGCTGGCCAGCCGGCGTCTGCTGCCATTGCCGCAAAGTCAAGGCCGCATCGCCCAGGCCCTGGCGCGACAAGGCCGAGAACAGCGACACGCTGATGTCGGACGCATCGGTGGCCAGCTCGCCCAGCGCCTTCTGCGCCTGTGCCAGCGCCCGCGCCTGCTGGTTGCGGTTGAGCTTGTCGGCCTTGGTCAGCAGCACCAGCAGGCGCACCTCGCCCCGGCCCACCCGCTCGGCCACAAAGTCGAGCAACTGCTGGTCGAGCGGGGTGAAGCCGTGCCGGCAATCGACAAGCATCACGATACCGGCCAGCACATGGCGCATTGCCAGGTAGTCGGCCATCACCTGCTGCCAGCGCAGTTTGGCGCCGCGCGCCACTGCCGCGTAGCCGTAGCCCGGCAGGTCGGCCCAGCGCCCATCGGCTGCACCCAGCGGGCCCAGGTCGAACAGGTTGATGTGCTGGGTGCGGCCCGGCGTCTTTGACGCAAACGCCAGCCGCCGGTGCTGGGCCAGGGTGTTGATGGCAGTGGATTTGCCGGCATTGCTGCGCCCGACAAAGGCCACTTCGGGCAAATCAGAGTCCGGCAACTGCGACAGCAGGCTGGCGGTGGTCAAGAAACGGGCGCTTTGCGTCCAGGCCAAGGCCTCGCGAACCGCGGGGTCAGAGGGGATATCGGAGTCATTGCCCCGTGTTTTGGCGCTTGAGTTCATGGAGCATTGTAAAATCGACGGGTTTACTCCGCCTGTCAAGCTTCTCATCCTTATCTTCATCCTCAGGCTCCATGCCGCCAGCTTCGTCCCGCAACCTGCGGGCCAACGCAGAGCGCCTCCAGTCTGTTCATTCCAAGGTTTCACGACATGAAGTCGCTGCTCGCCCTGACACTGTCGGCCCTGATCTCGGTTAGCGCCGGTTCGGCCTTTGCTTCTGAAACCAAAGCTGCGGCCAAGCCTGACCTGGCCAAGGGCCAGGAAAAATCGACCCAGGTGTGTGCCGCCTGCCACACCGCCGACGGCTCACGCGGCAGCCCCGCCAACCCGATCCTGCAAGGCCAACATGCCGAGTACCTGGTCAAGCAACTGACCGAGTTCAAGGCCGGCAAGCGGGTCAATGCCGTCATGGCAGGCATGGCCGGCCTGCTGAGCGAAGACGACATGAAAAACGTCGCCGCGTTTTACGCCAGCAAGCAAGCCAAACCGGGCTTTGCCAAGAGCAAGGACACGGTTGCGCTGGGCGAAAAAATCTACCGCGGTGGCATCGCCGCCAAGCAAGTGCCCGCCTGCGCCGGCTGCCACAGCCCAACCGGCGCCGGCATCCCCGCGCAATACCCGCGCCTGGGCGGTCAACACGCCGACTATGCCGAGGCGCAATTGGTCAGCTTCCGGTCTGGCGCACGCGCCAACTCGGCCCAGATGACGGGAATCGCCGCCCGCATGAGCGACCTGGAGATCAAGGCCGTGGCCGACTACGTGGCCGGCCTGCGCTGATACCGTCCGCTCCTCGCCTGCCCGGGCCGGTCACTGACCGGCCTTTTTTTTGATCCCGCAGCGCACCGGCTGACCCTGCGGAACGCAGGCCCATGGCTTGCGCGTAAGGTTCGAGTTTGTTCATCGACCTATCTGCATCCCTACAGGAACCCCCCCATGCGACACCCCAGCGACTCCGGCTTCAACCACAGCAGCCCATCCGAGATCACACCACGCGCGGCCTACGAGGGTCGGCGCGACTGGATGAAGCGCCTGGCCGCAGGCGTATTGGGCACCGGCTTGGCCGGCTGGGCAGCCCGCGATGCGCTGGCTGCCGAGAGCACGGCCAAGGGCGCCGCCCTGCCCGGGGGCAAAAGCGCGGTGGCCGGCGCGGTCACCCTGGACAAGCCCACGCCGCGGGCCGACGCCACCAGCTACAACAACTTCTACGAGTTCGGCACCGACAAGGCCGACCCGGCGCACAACGCCCACACCCTCAAGACCCGGCCTTGGACGGTGGCGATAGAGGGCGAGGTCAAGAAGCCCCGGACGTTCGGCATCGACGACCTGCTCAAGCTCACCCCGATGGAAGAGCGCATCTACCGCCTGCGCTGCGTCGAGGGCTGGTCGATGGTGATCCCCTGGGTCGGGTTCTCGCTGGCCGAGCTGATCAAGCAGGTCGAGCCCACCGGCAACGCCAAGTTTGTCGAGTTCCATACCCTGGCCGACCCCAAGACCATGCCATTTGTCGGCTCACGGGTGTTGGACTGGCCCTACGTGGAGGGGCTGCGCATCGATGAGGCAATGCACCCGCTGTCGCTGCTGGCTTTTGGCATGTACGGCGAGGTGCTGCCCAACCAGAACGGCGCGCCGGTGCGGCTGGTGATGCCGTGGAAGTACGGTTTCAAGTCGGCCAAGTCGATCGTCAAGATCCGCTTTGTCGAGCAGCAGCCCAAAACCGCCTGGGTCAAGGCCGCAGCGCAGGAATACGGCTTCTACTCCAATGTCAACCCCAAGGTGGACCACCCGCGCTGGAGCCAGGCCACCGAGCGCCGCATCGGCGAGGACGGCGTGTTTGCCAAAAAGCGGCCGACGCTGATGTTCAACGGCTACGAAGCGCAAGTGGCGTCGCTCTACAGCGGGCTGGATCTGGCCAAGAACTTCTGAGCTGGCCAGCCGCCGGCTTGCCCCGATGAACAAACTGCTGCTGCATCCCGCCGCCAAGCCGCTGCTGTTCGGGCTGGCCTTGATACCCTTTGCCCATCTGTTGTGGGGCGCACTGGCCAACACCCTGGGCGCCAATCCGGCCGAGGCGCTGATCCGAGGCACCGGCGACTGGGTGCTGCGCTTTTTGTGCCTGACGCTGGCGATCACCCCCTTGCGCGATTGGACCGGCTGGACTGCGCTGATCCGCTTGCGCCGCATGCTCGGGGTTTTTACCTACTTCTATGTCGTGCTGCATTTTTTCAGCTACGCCTGGCTGGACATGGGCCTGGACTGGGGCGACATCGTGCGCGACATCCCGAAACGCCCGTTTGTGCTGGTCGGTACGCTGGCCTTGCTGCTGATGACGCCGCTGGCGGCCACCTCGTTCAACCGCGCCATCAAGGCGCTGGGCGCCAAACGCTGGAAGGCACTGCACAAGAGCGTCTACGCCATCGTGCTGCTGGGCCTGCTGCACTTTTTCTGGATGCGCGCGGCCAAGCACAACTTTGCCGAGTGGTCGGTGTACGCGGCTGTGGTTACGGTGTTGCTGGGCTGGCGGCTGTGGCGGCGGTTTGGGCCCAAGCGCCTCAACGCCCCGCAACCAGCGGCCAGGCCGCAACGCCAGGGCGCTTAAGCCGGCGTTTCAAGCAGGCTGCTGGCCCGGCGGCGATGGGCGGCTGATGCCTCGATGGCAATGCCGATTGCCTGCACCCAAGCCACAGCCTGTTGTGTCGGGTACACCCGCCCTAGCGCATGAAGCCCGGCAGCCAAAGCGCCAGCCCCGGGAACAACAGCACCAGCAGCAGCCCCAGCACCAGTGGCACGCAAAAAATCGCCGAGCCGCGAAATATCTGCGACATCGGCACGGTCTTGAGCAGCGCGTTCATCACGAACATGTTCATGCCCACCGGTGGCGAGATCAGCCCGACCTGCACCACCAGCACGATCAGCACGCCAAACCAGACCGGATCGAAGCCGAGCTGGGTCACCACCGGAAAAAACACCGGGATCGTCAGCAGCACCATGGTCAGCTCTTCCATGATGGTGCCGAGCACCACATAAACCCCCATCATCGCGGCGATCACCAGCAGGGGCGGCAAACCCAGGCGGGTGATGCCGTCCTTCAAGTCGGTGGGCATGCTGGTGTAGTTGACAAAACTGGAAAAGATCGACGCCGCGATCAGGATTGCAAACAGCATCGCGGTGGTGCGGGCACTCTCGGCCAGTACCGCCAGCAAGGCGCGCGGCGGCAGGGCGCCGCGCAGCAGCGCAAAGCCGAACGCGCCCGAGGCGCCAATGCCCGCGCCCTCGGTGGCGGTGAACCAACCGCCGTAGATGCCGCCCAGCACCAGCGCCACCAACAGCGCCACGCCCCAGATGCCGCGCAGCGCGGCCCAGCGCTCGGGCCAGGCCACCCGTTCGCCGGCCGGGCCGGCACCGGGGTGGCGGCGGATGATGACAGCCACGCCGGCCATCAACAGACCCGCGCAGAGCAGGCCGGGCACCACGCCGGCGGCAAACAACTTGCCGATGTGGGTCTCGGTGACGATGCCGTAGATCACCATGATGGTGGACGGCGGGATCATGATGCCCAGCGTGCCGCCGGCCGCGATCACGCCGGTCGAAAGAAAGTCGGCGTAGCCGAGCTTTTTCATCGACGGGTAGGCCACCTTGGTCATGGTTGCGGCGGTAGCGATCGACGAGCCGCAGATCGCGCCAAAACCGGCGCAGGCGATGATGGTGGCATGCGCCAGGCCGCCCTTGCGGTGGCCGACAAAGGCAAAGGCGGCGCGAAACAGCTCATGCGCCAGCCCCGCCCGCGCGACAAAATTGCCCATCAGGATGAACAGTGGCACCACCGACAAGGTGTAGGCAAAGCCGGTGTCAAACACCACCTGGGCGGCGGATGCTGCTGTCGGGCCCCAGCCGCGCAGCAGGCCCAGGCCGGCAAAACCGACCAAACCCATCGCAAAAGCCAGCGGCACCCGCAGCAGCGCCAGCACAAACACGGCGGCAAAGCCGAGCAGCGCCTCGGTCATGTGGCGCCGCCGCCAATGGGTGGGCTATCGGCTTGCGCAGCCAGTTCAGCCGCCTCGTCGTCCAGCGGGCGGATCAGCAGCAGCAAATGCATCAGCGCGCTCAGGCCGCAGAGCAGGCTCATCAGGCGCACAAACGGGCCCAGCGGCAGTTTGAGCTGGGCGGTGGTGTCGCCGTAGCTGGCCAACTGCGCCGCCTTGTCCCACATCAGCCAGGCCAGGCCGGCCAGCGCGGCCGCGCACAGCAACTCGACCAGCCAGCGCTGCACCCGGCGCAGCCAGGCCGGCAGCAGCGCGTCCAGCGAGTCGAACGCGACATGCTCGTGGTGCAGGCTGACCAGCGGCAGCGCAGCAAAGATCACCACCACCATCAGCAGCTCGGTCAGCTCGAGCGAGCCCGGCACCGACTGGCTCAGCAACTTGCGCCCCAGCACATCCACCAGGGTCAGCAGCATGATGGCAAACAGCGCCACTGCGGCCAGCAGGCCGCACAAAGCATCGAGCAGACGTTTCAAGTTCTGAGGCTCCGAGGGCGGGTCGATGCAGGGCAATCCGGGTCAAAGCCGGCAAACATGGGCCAACAGGGGCAAACAAGGGCAAACAAGGGCCAACCCGGGCCAGTCGGCGGAAGGGCAAGCACAAGCCCGGTACCGGCCCGGCCGGGGCTTCACTTCTCCAGCTTGCGGATCTCGGCGCGGTACTCGGCCAGCACCTTCTTGGCGTCCTTGAGCCCCTTGGCCTCGGCGGCCTTGGCCCAGGCCTCTTCCAGGCCCGAGGTCTTGGCCTTGATGGCGGCGACAAAGGCCGGATCGGCAGCGGTGAAGGCCACGCCCGATGCCTGCATGAAGGCCATGCCTCGACGGTCCACCTTGTCCCAGCCCCGGCCCAACATCCGGGCGGCAAACTCGCCCGACAACTCGTCCACCGCCTTCTTGACCTCAGCCGGCATCGCGTCGTACTTGGCCTGGTTCATCATGAAGACAAAGCTGGTGTTGTACAGCCCACCCGGAAAGGTGGTGGCATACCGCACCACCTTGTCGATCTTGAAGGCCTCGACCGATTCGGCCGGGAACAGCGTGCCGTCCATCACCCCGGTCGACAGCAGTTCATAGTTCTCGGTCGACGGCTTGAGCGTGGCATTCATGCCCAGTGACTTGGCGATCTCGTTGACCATGCCGCCACCGACACGCCATTTCAACCCGGCCAGGTCCTCGACCTTGCTCACCGGCTTCTTGGTGTTGAAGGCCATGCCCGGCCCGTGGGTGAACACCGCCAGCACCTTGACGCCCTTGTGCTCCTCGGCAATCGCCGGGTACTTGGCAAAAATCCGATGAAAAGCCACCGAGGTGACCTCGGACGAATTGCCCATGAACGGGAACTCGGCCAGCTGGGTGGTGACGAACCGCCCCGGCGTGTAGCCATGCACCGTGAACGACACATCCGCCAGGCCGTTGCGCACCGCGTCGAAGGTGCCCGGCGGGGCAGACACCGCACGCGGCAGCACGTTGCACTTGACCTTGCCCGGCACCTTTTGCTCCAGTTGGGCGCACCAGTCCTTCTGGGTCTCGCTCAGGATGTGCGAAGGCGGCACCCAGGACGACAGCGTCAGCACGGTTTGCGCGCTGGCCGGCACGGCCAGCCCGGCGGCGGCCAAGGTGGCCCAGGCGATCAGGGGACGAGGGGCAAACAGGCGCGGCAAGGACATGGCGGTTCTCCTGGGCATTGAGGGTTGCAGTGGGCAGGACAAGCCACCGCGCGCAGTGGCGCATTTTGCTGCATCTGCGCAACGCCGAGCCGGCAGCAACGGCGGCAATCGCGCAAGGGCTGGCCCAGCGCGCCGGGCCTCAGGCGCTGTGCCGGCCACCAGCGCGTCGGCAAATCGGCCGGCGGCTCCGTGCGTGGGCCGTGAGACAGGTCACACATTCACCTGCCGAGCCCGCCGCGCCGCCGGTCGAGGGCGCAGCGCCGCCCGCCATCAGCGCGCCTGCCTGGGCCGCTGCCACGCCCAGTCAGCTGATGTAGGTCCGATCTGCCGGGCAGACGCTCGGCAAGCGCTGCGCCGTCCGGCACCCGACACTGCACCAACAAGATCGCAGCAAGCCTACGCTCAAGCGTCCGCTGCAAGCCTGCGCTGCAAGCCTGCGCTGCAAGCGTTCGCTGCAACCCGACCGGCCCCCGACAATGCGGCCCCCGGGCCCTCCGAGCGTCGCACTGCGGCGCACCTGCCGCATGCACCGCACCCTGTTCACCACTCCTGGTCTCAACACCGTGCTGCGCGGCCTGTCCGTCGCCTTTCTGCGCGCCAGCGGCTGGACGCTGGACGGCCAATTGCCCGCAGACTGCCCCAAGTGCGTGCTGATCGCCGCACCCCACACCAGCAACTGGGACCTGCCCTATCTGCTGATGGTCGCGTTTGCGTTGCGGCTCAACGTGCAGTGGATGGGCAAGGCGCAGATCTTCCGCTTCCCATTCGGCCCGCTGATGCGCTGGCTGGGCGGCATTCCAGTCAACCGCGCGGCGTCCAGCAATCTGGTCGCCGCCTCAGCTCAGGCCATCCGCGACGCACCCGGTGATATCTTGCTGGTGGTGTCGCCCGAAGGCACCCGCGGCAAGACCCAGCGCTGGAAGACCGGCTTCTACTGGATCGCCCAACAAGCCGGCGTGCCCATCGTGATGACCTACCTCGACTACCCGCGCAAGCTCAGCGGCATCGGCCCGGTGTTCCAGCCCACCGGCAACGTCGAAGCCGACATGGCCGCCATCAAGGCCTGGTACGGCCCGTTCAAGGGCAAGAACTGGCGGCAGGTTGATGCTTGCTGAGCCCCACCTGCCATTTGAGCGCTGGCGCAAGTTGGAGTGCACTTGAGCCGGCTGAGGCGCCGCGGACCCGATGACTGATGTCGGCTCGTTGCTGCTGTTCATCGCAGGTGTTTTCAGCGCACGCTTTGCTGGGTGTTGCCTTCGTTCGATATTCGGCGCCGGGTATTCGCCCCGGCGGGCGACTAACTTTCTTTTCTAGAAAAGAAAGTCAGCAAAGAAAAGTCTGGAAAAACAGTTTCCATGTCGATATACACGACGTCAACCATCGCGGAGAGTATCGACTCGCCC
>JANYKR010000115.1 GCA_025358155.1 Betaproteobacteria bacterium | reverse complement strand
GCGGCGACCGTGCTCGGCGGTGCCATCGCCGTGTTCAGAGTGCCGAGCGACAAAACCCGCAGCCTGGTGCAGCACTTCGCGGCCGGCGTCGTCATGGCCGTCGTCGCGGGGGAGTTGCTGCCGGAGATGACCCGCGAGCATCGGCCGCTCGGCGTGTTGATCGGGTTCGTGCTCGGCGTGGCCTTGATGCTCGGGGTCAAGGCGCTGACGGAGCGCATCGAACAGAAGGACGAGCAAGCCGGCGACGGCAAGGCCGGGCTGCTGATCGCGGTGGGCATCGACGTGTTCCTCGACGGGCTGCTGATCGGCGTCGGGTTCGCGGCGGGGGAGCGAGTCGGCACGCTGCTGGTGGTGGCGCTGACACTGGAACTGCTGTTCCTCGGTGTCTCGGTAGCCGCCAGCCTGACGGAAGCCAAGGTCGGCCGTGCGCGCAGCCTGTTGACGGTCACCGGGCTGAGTGGCCTGGTGGTTCTCGGCGCGTTGCTGGGCGGGTCGCTGCTTTCGGGGCTGTCCGGCCTGGCATTGGAGATCGTGCTGTCGTTCGGCGCCGCCGCGCTGATGTACCTCGTCATCGAGGAACTGCTCACCGAAGCGCACGAGGTCAAGGAAACGCCGTTGATCACGGCGGCGTTCTTCGCCGGCTTCGTCGCGCTCTATCTGCTGGAGCTGATGGCGTGAGCCACGGCCGGCGCCGCATTCGTTTCACTGAAGGGGCATGACATGAAGGAAATCAAGGCTTACGTCCACCGCAATCGCGTGGCCGACGTGATCGCCGCGGTCAAGGGCACGACGGCCTGGGGCTCGGCGCTGAAGGCCCGCGGGCACAATCTGGCCGTCTACATGGTCAAGGGCTCGCTGCTGCCGCTGGCCGACGAAGTCCGCCACTACTCGATCGACCTCGGCGACGAGGTCGTCAATGAGTACAAGCTCGAACTGCTTTGCGATGACACCGAGGTGGATGAAATGGTCGATGCGATTCGCTCGGCAGCCCTGACAGGCCAAGCCCATGCGGGCTGGATCACCGTGACGGAACTGGCTCGGGCGATTTCGGTGCCGTGACGGCTGTATCATGATCCGCAGAAGATTCGTCTTGTCTGTCGGTTTGGGTTTGACCGCAACCTTGTTGAGCGGCTGCAGGTCCTTGTCCGCGCGACCCGTCGTAGCCGATGGAACCTACTGCCATCGCATCGGCAAGAGCTACCGCCAGAAGCGGACCTGTACCGCGCTTGCGGTGCCCTTTGACGCAACCGAGGCCGATGCAAAGCGGTTCGAGCCGGCCTCGGATGCCGGTACGCTGTACATCGTGAGGCGGCGTTGGGGCGATACGGCGAACCGGGTGCCCGTGCCCCTCGACGATCGGCCGGCCTTGCTGACGATTCCCGACTCCGTGGTGCGTGTGCGGCTGAGACCCGGCGACCACCAGGTGGCGATCGAATGGGAGGCCAAGCACCAGATCAAGACCGTCAGCATGCGCGCCGGTGAGGTACTGTTCGTCGAAGTCGAGGGCGGCGTGTGGGCCTGGGGCTCCACTTACCGCTGGGTAGCACCTGATGCTGAGGGTGCCCGCCGACGGGTCCTTCGGTCGAAACTTGTTGCAGACATCAACCTGGGTTCATGATGACGACGATCACCTACGGGCCCTGTGCCCCGGCCAGCACATGACGACGGGACTGGATCGAGGCGTCGTTGCCGCGCTGGGTGCGGCGCTCTTGTTCGGCGCGGGAACGCCATTCGCCAAGCTGCTGGTCTCCCATACCGATCCCTGGCTGCTCGCCGCTTTGCTCTATCTGGGCTCCGGCGTCGGACTCTGGCTGTTGCGTCTGGTGCGGCGCGCGCCCTCCGTGCGCCCGTCGGCGCAAGAGTGGGGATGGCTGGCCGGCGCCACCCTGGCCGGCGGCGTGGTCGGGCCCGTGCTGCTGATGTTTGGATTGGCGTCCATGCCGGCAACCGGCGCCTCGCTGCTGCTCAACGCCGAGGGCGTGCTCACCGCCGTGCTGGCCTGGTTCGTGTTCAAGGAGAACTTCGACC
>JANYKR010000215.1 GCA_025358155.1 Betaproteobacteria bacterium | reverse complement strand
TGAATTTTAAAACGTTGATCAAAGTTCATTTTTTCAATCACTGCCTTTGCGTAGGATATTTCTTCCAGCGCCACGGAAGAAATAGATAGCAAATATGTGTGTTCTGTCGAGACTATTTGAACTTCATCATTTATCCAGCGTATGGATATTAGCAGTTCTCTATCCGATTTAGAGTTGATGCTCGCTCCAACTGATACTCCACGCTCATCCTCTGAAAGAATTGATTCGTACCCTGGCGTTCTAAGCAGTGTAAGACTATTATCTGCATTTGGCCCAAGACCAAATGACACAACTAAGTCAATGTCTTCGTCTTCGACAGTTATGAAGGGTACGTGATATTTCATGGGCCGATTTCCTCTCGCTTCTGACGTAGATGCAGGCTGCGCAATTCTATTCTGTCTAGGCTTTCATATCGACCGCCGTAAGAAAGGCGCGAAGCTATGACGCCTAACGTTGCTGGTAACCGGCCAACGGAAGGAGGCGAAGCAGACTGGAGTTGGTCCGGTTGACCAGCGGGTTAGACCACGCTGCTCGCTCTATTTCTTTACTTTGGATTCATGCAACGAAAGAGCATTAAGTCCTTTCGAGGATATTGTGAATCCATTTCCCTTGGTCCCGGCAGGTCGCGTTGAATCCATTCGAGTAATGAGGCGATTCTCTGTTAGAAAGTAGCGAGTCTGCGGCTATAGTGCTCGTCCGCCCAGCCACGGCATATTTTGTTGATCGATGGTCAGCAACTCTCCACCTCTGAGTGATTTCAGAATTTCGGCCTGGAGAGCTGTTAGCTTTGGCGACATTATCGGCCTCGCCTACGGCTGCAAAGTATGCAGTAGACATTGAGCAATGCGATCCAGCGAGCCGCTCGCTTTCAGACATTGTTCGACATTCGAGCAATTCTTGTGAACAACCTCGGACACACCAGCACTAGACAGCGCGACTACAACGCCTGTGAGCTGGACCGACTTCTGTGGCACGGGACAGAAGGATGACTTGGAGAATGGAGTACGATTGCTTGACACAGGTAGTTTTCCTCGGGGTCTAACGTCGAAGCTAACCGGCCCGGAACAGCAGGACGGTGTTTGGGCTAGCATGAAATGCAAGCCCAAATGCCGGCATGCTGTGTAGGGTCCGGTTGAGCGACCTGTTAGGCGTCACTTACTAAATCTTCGTGCCAGCCTTATTCCCTTGACTAAGCACTTCTTCAAGGTCGAGGAGATCACGCCTCATTTGCTTCAATTTGTCTGGATCAATCATTGGCCCAAATTGGGTTGATATGATATCTAATTCGACCTTTCTTGACCGTGCAATAACCTTCACTAGCGTCTGCATTTGTTCTGCCGCGTCGTCGAACCCTTTTGCTGCCGATGTGATTTGCTTGAATCGTTCCGGATCGCGGAGTCCGAGCTTATTGACTTGCTGCTTTATTCGGGTCGAGGCTGCCCCGAGCGCGCTTTCAAAATTTCCGGATGCGTGAGGTTCATAGGTCGCTGCGGAAACGCCTGCCAAGTCAGAGGGCAGTTTTAGATTGGCCTTGCGATCATAGACAATGAAGGTTCTGGTTCGTCCCAGTGCCCCCATGAAGAGTCCAAGTTCAAAGAGCACATTGTCGCGCGGCGCACTCCCTTCGGTCGCTCGGCTTGAAACCAAGTCATCTGGAGTGAGCACTAGAACGGCAAAGTCGAAGTCATCTAAGACACCCACTAATGATTCGAGAGTACCCTGGCTAAGTCCAAAGACACCTTGACTCCAAATCGTAACTTCGCAAGTGCTATCTAACAGGACTTGTATAGTTTCAGCTATGGGTAGGCCCTCGGAAGAAGATCCGACGAAGACACATGGGCGAATTCTTGACATTTCTGCTCCGGTTGTCGCGGGACTGTATTGGTGACGCCTAACGTTTGAGGTAACCGGCGATTTGCGGAGGGCGGGATTTGGGCTAGGATTTGTCTAGCCCAAAGGCCGACCGCAGCAAAGCGTCCGGTTGACCGAAGTGTTAGGCTGCACTCTTTTAAAGGGGTTCAAAATGGACAAACAAGAAGCAACGTTTTGGATTATTTGCTTTGCGACGCTACTGATGGTGGCGCGGACGCCGCTTGACTATTCGGCGTGGCAAGAAGTGAAGGAGGGAGAGAAGCGGCTACGGCAGGTTGAGACGAAGTTTGCGGCACTGGAGTTGGCGCATCCTTCGTGTCGGATGCCGGTTGCCTCGGATACAGCCAAGCAATGATGCCAACTATTCCAAACCCGACTGTGGCGATGAAGCCTGGAGTCTGCGTCCAGTGCGCCTTTCGTGCTTCTGCTTCGCGTTTTGCCCGTAGTGCGGCAAGAAGCTGCTTGGCTGCAACGCCAGGCGCCATATTCGGGTCTTTGGCCGCCTGCGCGATCAGTTCGGCTTCTGTTGCCGAAGCGAGTTCGACGCGGAAGCGCGCGATGTTGGCTTCCGTGGGAATAATCGGGCCGAGGTTCATGTTTGTGCGGCCTAACGTTTGACTTAACCGGCTGCGAAGCAGTCCGGTTGAAGGAAGGGTTAGGCGTCTACCCACGAAGGCGCCACAACCGTCCGAATGAACACAATTGG
>JANYKR010000205.1 GCA_025358155.1 Betaproteobacteria bacterium | reverse complement strand
GCGGTGCAGTTGTCCGTGAGCACGCCCCCGTTGAGCATGCTCAAGGTCCAGTCGACGGCGGCTTCTGCAGCGTCCACGGCCCGGGCAGACTTGTAGGAGTTGGTTGAAATGCGCTGCTCAAACACCAGATTGCGGTTGGTGTAAGCCGCCACCATCGCCATCACGAAGAAGATGATCATCACCACGGTCAAGGCAGCCAGGCCCCTTCCGGGCTGGCTCAACGGCGCTGATGGCTGTAGCGGCTTCATGGGCAACTCGCTTTGACAACATCATTGCGCAGGCGGATCCGATTGCTGATGCTGCGTTGCACTGCCGCGTCGTGCACGGCTCGCACCACGATAGTCAGCGTGACATCCCGGATGCACAGCTTGAGGATCGCGCCGCCAGGCACGCTGGGCGGAACGTCGACCGCAACGGTGTTAGGGACCAGGGTGAATTGCACGACGGTCAGCACCGCAGGGTCGGTGAGTTGCTGCCAATTGCCCTTGCCGAGCTGAACATCGATGGTGCCGGTACCGGCGTTGAGCCTGAAGCCACCGTACTCATTGTTGTCAATGAAGTTGTTGTCGAGCCCAGGGTCTTCAAGTGATTTGTAGTACTCCAGGCTGGAGTTGTTGGCCGTCGCGACCAACGGGCCTGCTGAGTAGGGGTTGGTGACTGTTGGCTTCCAGACCTGGTTGGTGGCGTTACTCCAATAGCCTGCTCCGCGAATCTCGCGGGAAATCATGTCAACAGTAGACCGCAGGTCCTGCTGCACTTGCGCCTCCAGCAGCAGGCGCCGGTTGTCACCCAATTGAGTCGTCAGCATCATGGACGCTCCTGCGAGGATGAACAGGCCGATGGTGATGCCGACCATCAACTCGACGATGGACAGGCCCAGGCGCGGTCTCCTGTTGTATCGGACAACCCTGGCGGTGGTCATGGTTTGCGGCACATCATTGGCAAGCCGGGAAGTTGCTTTCCTGGCCCGATACCGAGCAGGCAAAGGCCCGTCCACTGGCATTGGTCCATACCTTGGTGGTGCCGCCCAGCCCTCCGCTGATGGTGACCGAGATCGTTGGAGCGCCACACCAGTTGCCCACACACGGCATTGCGCTGAGCCCAAAAAACTGGATGGGCGACGCGTTTGAGCTCAGCGTGATGCCATCGCTGCGCGGCAAGCTGACCGTCTTGAAGGCTGTAGGCACCGGTCCAACGCCATTGCAGGAAGCCGGGTTGGTGCAATCGCAAGAACTGGGAAGGAAGGCGTCCCGGGTGGTCGAAAGCATGTAGCAAGTGCTCGTCTGATTTGATCCGAAGTCAAGCTCCACCATCGTGGACTTCTGGATACTTACCGAGCGCAGGTAGCGCAGATCGGTAAACAGTTCATTGGTCACACCGACCACCCGCCGTTTGGCAATCATTTCTCGCATGGACGGTACGGCCACTGCAATCAGGACCGCAGTGATGGCGACTGTCACCATCAGCTCAACCAGGGTCAGCCCCCGGTCCTGCTGGCGGACTTGCGCGGATTTGATGCGGGGTGGCTTCATTTCACCCAGCATGGATCTGGGCTGCCATTGGCAACCTTGTCATTGGCGCCTGAGCGGTAAATGATGTTGCCGCTCTGCATTTCAACTTGAAGCACCTGACAGTTGGTGTCTGATGTTTGCGCTGAGCCGCTTCTGACAGTGGCATTGGCCTTGTACCCGGTACCCGACACGCTGTTGGCAACCATCGAAATGTCGTAGTGCCCGCCGGGCGATACAGCTGCGCTTGCGCCCGTCAAATTCGCCAAAGTCGCCTGGTAGCTGTCTCTGTTTGCCCGCCAGCGCTCTTGTGACTGGGTAACCTGCGACAAGGCGGTCATCGCATCTGACCGCCGGCTCTTGTTGATCGCTTTGGTGAACGCAGGCCAGGCCAGCGAGGCCAGGATGGCGGCGATGGCCAGCACGACAAGCACCTCAATCAAGGTGAATCCGGGGCGGTGAACGGGGCGCGACTGCATGCTGCAATTGTCAGCCGACGCAGCAAGTTGTGGCTTTGGGCGGCGTACCGCCGGTCGCCGGTTGGACGCCGCCTGTCGGCCAGGCCCCTGACTGAGGGGGGCGTGGCAAGCCTTAGCAGGGACGCAGCCCGCCCAGACCGCGGGTCGTCGTGCAACTGCGAACCCGGCCCATGATGTTGACTATCTGGCGGATCGAGCGGCCATCGCGGTCGGTGATTGCAAATGTGGCTGTGGGCGTCACGGTGCCTTTGCCGGCATCAAACAAGATCGAGCGCTGCAGCGGTGCCAGGCTGATGCCGCTGCCGGGGGATTGCTCGGCCAGGCGCAACAGGCGCGCGTCACCGGCACACTGGACCTGGCCACCGCCTTGGCAGCGACAGGCATGGGCTGCGCCGGTATGCACCAGGTAGCAGCTGCCGCTGTCGGGCAAGGCCTGGACTGAGAGGCGTACTGATTGGCCTTGCGCCAGCGCCTCCGACTTGGCGTACAGGATGTCGGTCTCCAGCAGTGCAGCGGTGGCCTGCAAGAACTGGCTGGCATGCAAGTCACGCAAAGCCGGCAGCGCGCCGCCCAGCAGTACCGCCATGATGGCCAGCGTGCACATCAGGTCAACCAGCGTCAGGCCGCAAGTGCGGGCGGTTTGATTGCGTGCTGGGCTGTCGTTGCGCGTCATGGTGTGCTCCAGTGGGGAATGCACACACTCTAGAAATTTGAAGCCCGGCGCGCGTCGCCCTGCCGGGGGTGGACAGGGCCGTTTTTCGGGGGCCCCGGCATGGGGTGGGGTGGACACCCCCGTTGGGGGGAGGGGCCGCGGTCAGCCACCGACAGTGCCGGCACCGCAGCCTGGCAGCCGGCGCGCTCAGATGTCCCGGATCAGCTGCCGAAACTCGTCCACGTCCTCAAAGCTGCGGTAGACCGAGGCAAAGCGCACGTAGGCAACTTTGTCGATGCGCTTGAGCTCACGCATCACCAACTCGCCCATGCGGGCGCTCGGCAACTCACGGTCGCCGGTGGCGAGTAGGTAGTCTTGAATGCGCTCGATCGCCGAGTCCACCTGCTCAACGCTCACCGGCCGTTTGCGCAGCGCCAGCAGCATCGAGGCGCGCAGCTTGGCCGGATCAAAATCGACCCGCGCGCCGTCTTTCTTGACCACCGTCGGCAGCGCGATTTCTGCTCTTTCGTAGGTGGTGAAACGCTTGTCGCACTTGAGGCAGCGGCGGCGACGACGGATGGTGTCGCCTTCGTCGGACTCCCGGGTCTCGACGACCTGGGTATCCTCATGGCTGCAATACGGGCAACGCATGGTTCAGAGCCTGACCGTTGGGTTGCCCGCGGCGTGACCGGGTCAATTGCAGCCAGGCGGTGCTCAGCCGTAGACCGGAAAGTTGCGCGTCAGCGCGGCGACTTTGGCGCGCACGGCGGCAATGTTGGCCGCGTCATGCGGTTTGTCCAGCACATCGGCAATCAACTCGGCTGTCAATCGGGCCTGCGTCTCACCAAAACCCCGGGTCGTCATCGCCGGTGAACCAAGCCGGATGCCGCTGGTGATCATGGGCTTTTGCGGGTCGTTCGGGATCGCGTTTTTGTTGCAAGTCATGTGGGCCTGGCCCAGCACGGCCTCGGCCTCCTTGCCGGTGATGCCCTTGGCGCGCAGATCGACCAGCATGACATGGCTCTCGGTGCGGCCCGAGACGATGCGCAAGCCGCGCTGCACCAGGGTTTCGGCCATCGCTGCAGCATTTTTGACGACTTGCTGCTGGTAGAGCTTGAACTCGGGCGCCAGCGCCTCTTTGAAGGCCACCGCCTTGGCGCCGATCACATGCATCAGCGGACCGCCCTGAATGCCAGGGAAGATGGCGCTGTTGATCTGCTTGGCAAACGCATCCTTCATCAGGATCAGGCCACCGCGCGGGCCGCGCAAGGTTTTGTGCGTGGTGGTGGTGACCACGTCGGCAAAAGGAACCGGGTTGGGGTAGACGCCCGCAGCGATCAGCCCGGCGTAGTGCGCCATGTCGACCATGAAATACGCGCCGACCGCTTTGGCGACCTTGGCAAAACGCTCAAAGTCGATGCGCAGCGAGTAGGCCGACGCCCCGGCGATGATCAGTTTGGGCTTGTGCTCGTGGGCCAGGCGCTGCATCGCGTCGTAGTCGATGGCCTCATGGGCATCCAGACCGTAGCTGACCACCTTGAACCACTTGCCCGACATGTTGAGCGGCATGCCGTGGGTGAGGTGGCCGCCCTCGGCCAGGCTCATGCCCATGATGGTGTCGCCTGGTTGCAGTAAGCCGAAGAACACCGCCTGATTCGCTTGCGAACCCGAATTGGGCTGAACATTGGCGTTCTCGGCGCCGAACAAGGCCTTGGCCCGGTCGATGGCCAATTGTTCGACCATGTCGACGTACTCGCAGCCGCCGTAGTAACGCTTGCCCGGGTAGCCCTCGGCGTACTTGTTGGTGAGCTGCGAGCCCTGGGCCTGCATCACGGCTGGCGAGGCGTAGTTCTCGCTGGCAATCAGCTCGATATGGTCTTCTTGGCGGGCATCTTCCAGACCGATGGTGGCCCAGAGTTCGGGATCGACGTTGGCAAGGGTGGATTGGGTGCGCTTGAACATGGGGCAGTCCTGTGAGGCGATGGACCCGCTGCGAGCATGGCGGCAGAAAACACAGCAATGCGGCATCAAGGGCTGCCCAGGCGAACGGCGGAATCGGCGGCGACCAAACAGGCCGCCCTCTGCGGGGCCGCCTTGCACTCCCCGGTGGTGGTCCACCTCGGGCTGATCAGCCCTATCGCCAGTCGTGCAAGCGGTCCAATTGTAGCCCGGTGAGCCTCGCTGTTGGCGGCCCGAAGACCGCCCATGGCAGTGCCAGCCGGGGCTGGCCTCCGGGCTGGCTTAGTGCAGCATCGCCACCCGTTCGACCGATGCCGGCGCACTGGCCGTCGCGTCAGGCAGGTGGGCGGGTACCGAGATTGCGGGCCGCGAGGTGGACACCGACGCAGCCTGGTTTGAGGCGTTGACGGCCACACTGCGGCCATCGGCCACGTGGCGCAGATGGCCTTGCTCGTTCAGCACCTTGCCGACGTAGCCGCCGTCTTCGCCCGAGCTGCCCACGCCAAGGTAAGCCCTCAGACCGGCATCCAGGCTGCCGGCGCGGGCGATGCACTCTTTGAGAACCTGAACCCCGACACGCAGGTTGGCCACCGGGTCAAAGGCGGCACGAACGCCGCCAAAAGCTTCGTATTTGGCGTCATGCACACGGGTCATCACCTGCATCAGGCCTTGCGCTCCCACTGCACTCTGGGCGAATGGGTTGAAGCTGGATTCAACCGCCATCACCGCCAGGATCAAGGTCGGGTCCAGACCCAAGCGCTGGCCGACCGACCAAGCCTCCAGCACCAGCCGGCTGACCGGTTCGGGCGCAACCTTGTAGCGACGCGCCAGCCATTGCGCCACGGCTGCCTGCTGACGCGGCAGCGATTTCGGGTCGGCGGCAGTGGCGCGGGCCACCGCATCTGGCTCGGGTTCGGGCACGCTGTCGTCGGGCGCGGGCTCACGGGCTTCTTGGCGAGCTTGCAACCAGTCCAGCGCATGGCGCTCGGCCAGGGTGCGCAGTTCTTCCCGGCCGCCGGCAAACAGTGCTACGCCGACTACGCACAAACCCAGCAAGGCCAGCGAGTTGTGGCTGACATCGAGCAAACCGGCGCCGACATCGCGCAGAAACACCTTTGCCGAGGCGGCGCAGGCGTTGCCAGCAGCAAGCAAGCGTGTCAGCGCCGTCATGCAGCAACGCCGGCCGGCAAGCCTGACAAAGAACGGGGCGGTAACGCGCAAATGGCGGGTGGGAGATGCATGTCTGAACTTGCCTGAGGAGCGCGGTGCGGGCTTTCTGGCAGGGCCAGGAGCTTGAACACCACCGCCCGATAATGGGCCGCAAGCTGCACGAACCGCTGATGCCAGCGACGCGATTTGCAGCAGAGGACTGCATGCGCCCAGTCTTCGTCAAGAGGCAGTGCGCGGGTTTACCCTGAAAATCCAGGATCGCTAAGATTTTAGGAAGCTCGCTAATAACTGGTCAAGTATATCAAGTGCATTCTTAATTCTAATTTGCTATGAAATACCGCGATCTCCGTGACTTTGCCGCTCAACTTGAGGGTATGGGTGAGCTGTGCCGGGTGGCCGCGCCCGTATCGCCCCAGCTGGAGATGACCGCGCTGGCCGACCGCGTGTTGCGCGCCGCTGGGCCAGCGCTGTGGTTCGAGCAGCCCAGTGGCCACAGCGTGCCGGTGTTGGCCAACCTGTTTGGCACGCCGCGCCGGGTGGCGCTGGGCATGGGGGCCACCGAGGTGTCGCAACTGCGTGAGATCGGCACGCTGCTGGCCCGCTTGAAAGAGCCCGAGCCGCCGCAGGGCTTTAAAGATGCCGGGCGCCTGGTACAGATGGTCAAGGCGGTGTGGGACATGAAGCCGGTGCGACGCCGGGACGGCCCGTGCCGCGAGGTGCAGTTCGAAGGCGACGAGGTTGACCTGTCCCGCTGGCCGATCCAGACCTGCTGGCCGGGCGATGCCGCGCCGCTGATCACCTGGGGTCTGGTGGTCACGCGCGGGCCGCAGGCCGTCGAGAAGCCCCGGCTGCGCCAGAACATCGGCATCTACCGCCAGCAAGTGATCGGTCCGCGCGAGGTGATCATGCGTTGGCTGGCCCACCGCGGTGGCGCGCTCGATTTCCGCGATTTTGCGCGGGCCAGTCCGGGCCGGCCCTTCCCGATCGCGGTGGCGCTGGGGGCCGATCCGGCCACCACCCTGGGCGCCGTCACGCCCGTGCCAGATACCTTGTCGGAGTACCAGTTTGCCGGCTTGCTGCGTGGCAGCGCCACCGAACTGGTGGACTGCGCGGTGGGCGAGGCCGGGCGCTTTTTGCAAGTGCCGGCCACCGCCGAGATCGTGCTGGAGGGCCACATTCCGCCGGCCGAGCCGGGCTTTGCCGGCCACAGTGAACACGGCGTGCCGGTCAAGGAAGTTGGCGGCTACCTGCATGCGCTGGAGGGCCCTTACGGCGACCACACCGGCTACTACAACGAGCAGGACTGGTTCCCGGTCTTCAGGATCAATCGTCTGACCCACCGGCGCGACCCGGTGTACCACTCGACCTACACCGGCAAGCCGCCCGACGAACCGGCGATCCTGGGCGTGGCGCTGAATGAAGTGTTTGTGCCCATCCTGCAAAAGCAGTTTCCGGAGATCGTCGACTTCTACCTCCCGCCCGAGGGCTGCAGCTACCGCATGGCGATTGTCTCGATCAAAAAGGCCTACCCCGGCCATGCCAAGCGGCTGATGTTCGGCATCTGGAGCTTTTTGCGCCAGTTCATGTACACCAAGTTCATCGTGGTAACTGACGACGACGTCGACATCCGCAACTGGCAGGACGTGATCTGGGCCATCACCACCCGCATGGACCCGGTGCGCGACACCACCCTGGTGGCCCAAACGCCGATCGACTACCTCGACTTTGCCTCGCCAGTCTCGGGCCTGGGCGGCAAGATGGGGCTCGATGCAACGAACAAATGGCCGGGCGAAACAACGCGTGAATGGGGCACCGTGATCCGCATGCCCGCCGACATCACGCGCCGGGTGGAGGACTTGTTCGAGGCGGTGATGCGGGGTGGGCCGATCCAATCCCCCTCAGCGGCCCGGTAGATCCCACGCGGCAGCAGCAAAAGCACGGCGGCAGGCCGGTACGAATTCGCTTGCCGCTGACGACGGCCTGGAGTATCTTGGACGGGCCTTCTCCGAGAAGGCATCAAACTTCGTGCAGTCTCTGCATGAAACGGGGCCCCGGACAAAATTTCTCCGGATCTCCACATGGTGGCCATCGGCCGCCCGCCCCCTCAGGCTGCAAAGTCTGAGGGGGTTTCGCTTTGTGGCGGGCTCGATCTGGCTTGATCGACAGCATCAGCTGTCGAGTGGCAAATGCTCAAGGCGCCAGTCGCTCGCGCAGCCAGTGACCGCCTTGCAGTCGGTAGCGCAGTCGGTCATGCAGACGGCTCTTGCGGCCCTGCCAAAATTCCCAGCAGTCTGGTACCAGGCGAAACCCCCCCCAATGGGGCGGGCGTGGCGGCGACAGCGCAAACTTTGCAGCGTAGCGAGCGGCTTGCGCCACCAACACTGCCCGCGTCGAGATGACCTGGCTTTGCGGCGATGCCCAGGCCCCGATGCGGGAGTCCAGTGGTCGCGACGCAAAGTAGGCGTCGGCTTCGGCATCGCTGACCCGCTGCACTGCGCCCTCGATGCGCACCACACGCTCAAGCTCAACCCAGTGAAACTGCAGCGCCGCCATCGGGTTGCCGGCGAGTTCGGTGCCTTTGCGGCTGTTGAAGTTGCTGTACCAGACGATGCCTTGCTCGTCAAAACCCTTGATCAGCACGACCCGGGTCGAGGGTCGGCCATCGGCACCGACCGTGGCCAGGGTCATCGCATTGGGTTCGGGCACCTGGGCAGCAATGGCCTGCTGCAACCAGGTGTCGAACTGCGCCAGGGGCAGGCCGGCGGCCGCAAGCTCATCCAGTTCTGCCCGTTCGTAGCTTTTTCTGTGGTCGGCGATGTGGTGGTCCATGTCGGCAGTATGCCGCTTGACGGCTGCGGAATCAGCCCCTGGTAACGCACCCTAAGTGGAAGGCCTTAAGTGATCCTCCGACTGTTGAATACAGGCTGACGCCCCCATGCTACTCAGCAGCATCACGGCGACGGCATTGGCCCGCCGCCGCCCCACAAGGGGTGCAGTCAACTCGGGAATGGCCCGGCGTTGACGGTTGAGGCACAAGCGTCGGGGAGGACTTCGAAGACGCCCGGAGAATCTTATGCCCATGAGAACCCAGGTTGTTGTCATCGTTCTGGCTGCTGGACAGGGCAGCCGCTTCCATGGCGGGTCACACAAGCTGACCCAGCCGCTGGGCGTGGCAACGGTCATGGGCCAGACCATCGGGCACGCCATCGAAAGCCGCTTGCCGGTGGTGGTGGTGACCACCGAGCGCCTGGCTGCTGAAGCCGCGCGTTGGGTGGCTCGGCGGGATGTGGTGGTGCTGCCCGAGGTAGGCAGTGGCGGCGGCGAGGCGCTGGGCATGGGCTACTCGATTGCGGCCGGCGTCAATGCCCGGCCGCAAGCGGCGGGCTGGCTGGTACTGCCCGGCGATATGCCGCTGGTCAAGCCGGCCAGCCTGGTCGCCGTGGCGGCAGGGCTGACCCAGCATGCGGTGGTCTACGCCCAGCACCTGGGGCGGCGTGGTCATCCGGTCGGATTTTCTGCCGAGCTTTTTTCTGAGTTGGTGCAACTCCGGGGGGATGACGGCGCCCGCCGCGTGGCCGCCCGTTACCCTTCAGTGGGGCTCGAACTGACCGACCCCGGCGTGCTGCTCGACATCGATACCGAGGCCGATCTGGCCGCGCTGCAGGCCCGGGCTGTGATCCCGTCGACAACCGGGCAAGCCGAGCGCTGACCCCGACTGCTGGCTTGATAGCCGGAACTAGTGGCTTCAGGCCAGCCCTTGATGCCTGGCCAGTGCCAGCAAGCGAGCGCTCTCTCGATCACACATGCGGTGGTGGTGCAGGGCCTCGGCGGTGCGCACCAGGTAGTCCAACGTGCTGCCGTAGCGGCCGTTGGCATGGCGCAGGATGTGCAGCATCTCCAGATCGTCCAGCCGTCCGGTGAAGTTGGGGCTGCGCCGGCTAAGGGTGAAACCCAGTGCGATCACCTCTCCACCAGGGGTCTGGCAGCGCAACCAACGCGGATCGTAGACGCCGTTGGGCATTTCGCGCTGCCACAAGCGGGGCAACTCGGCGGCGGCACGCTTGCGCGGGAGGCGGTAGACCATGCCCCGGCACATGCCACCTGAGACCAGCGCATAGACCAGTCCGGGTTGCTCGGGCGTGCCGCGGTTGACGCGCGAGCGCATCTGGAAGGCGCGGTGCCATCCGCGCACCAGGGCCGGGCGGTGTTCGGCCGCATCAAACTCCGGCCGCCAGATGAGCGAGGCGTAGCCAAACACCCACAGGTCGCGCTCGCCGCCCCACTGCGCTTGCACTTGCGACAGCATCGCGGCGCTGTCTCGGGCCGGTGTCAAAAGCATGGGCCAGAGCATGCCAGAGACTACTTCGCGGCGCTCGGCGGGGCCCAGGATTCAGGTCGAAAAGATTGACGATGTAACCAAGTTACATGATAATTTGATTAATGGTTACCTGCTGGCAACCGGGCGTTTGTCAGCCATCGTTTGAAGTTTTGCCCAAAAGACCGCATGGAAGCATGAAAAACCGCATCATCGAGTTGACCGAGCGCATCCGCGAGCGCAGCGCGCCCCTGCGAAGCGCCTACCTGGGCCGGATCCAGCGTTTGATGGACCGCCCACCCGGCTCTGAGCGCATGGGCTGTGCCAATGTCGCCCACGCCTTTGCCGCGCTACCGAACGACCAGCGGCTGCGCGTGGTGGCCGAGCGCGCGCCCAATCTGGCGGTGGTGACGGCCTACAACGACATGCTGTCGGCGCACCAGCCCTACGCCGGTTATCCGGCGTTGATCCGCGACGAGGCAGCGCGACGCGGTGCCACGGTGCAGGTGGCCGGCGGCGTGCCCGCGATGTGTGACGGCGTCACCCAGGGTCTGCCGGGCATGGAGTTGTCGCTGTTCTCGCGCGACACCATCGCCATGGCGACGGCGGTGGCGCTGACCCATGATGTCTTCGATGGCGCGTTGCTGCTGGGGGTGTGCGACAAGATCGTGCCCGGGCTGCTGATCGGTGCGCTGCATTTTGGCCATCTGCCCTGTGTTTTTGTGCCGGCCGGCCCGATGCGCACCGGCCTGTCCAACGACGCCAAGTCCAAGGTGCGCGAGCGCTTTGCCCAAGGCCTGGTGGGCCGCGACGAGTTGCTAGCGGCCGAGCAGGCGGCCTACCACAGCCCCGGCACCTGCACCTTTTACGGTACCGCCAACAGCAACCAGATGCTGCTTGAAGCGATGGGCCTGCATGTGCCGGGCGCCGCGTTTGTCAACCCGGACGAGGGCTTGCGCGAGGTCTTGACCCGCGAGGCGGTGGCTGTTTTGCTGGGGATCACCCGGCGCGCCCGGTTCAGCCCACTCGGCCAACTCGTGGACGAGCGGGCGATCGTCAACGCAATGGTTGCCTTGCTGGCCACCGGCGGCTCCACCAACCACTTGATCCACTGGGTGGCGGTGGCGCGCGCAGCCGGCATCCTGATCGACTGGACCGACTTTGCTGACGTGTCGGCCGTGACACCCTTGCTGGCCCGGGTCTACCCCAACGGCAGCGCTGATGTAAACCAGTTCCAGGCCGCCGGCGGGCCGGGCTACGTGTTGCGCGAGTTGCTGGAGGCGGGGCTGCTGCATGCCGATGTGATGACGGTGGCCCCGGGCGGCATGGCGGCCTACGGCAAGCTGCCCAGATTGCAACCCGCCAGCCCGGACAGCCCCGAGGCGCCAGCCGCGCTGCGCTGGGACGCCACATCTGTCAGCGGCGACAGCAGCATCCTGCGCCCGGCAAACGGGCCGTTTTCGGACACGGGTGGACTCAAGCTGCTGGTCGGCAACCTGGGCCGCGCCGTGATCAAGGTTTCGGCCGTGCCCGATGATCGCCATGTGATCGAGGCGCCGGCCCGGGTGTTTGACGGCCAGGAGGCGCTGCACCGGGCCTTCAGGGCTGGTGAACTCGACCGGGACGTGGTGGCCGTGGTGCGTTTTCAGGGGCCACAGGCCAATGGCATGCCCGAATTGCACAAATTGACACCGCCGCTGGCGGTGCTGCAGGGCAAGGGCTTCCGGGTCGCGCTGGTCACAGATGGCCGCATGAGCGGGGCGTCGGGCAAAGTGCCGGCCGCCATCCATGTCAGCCCCGAGGCGCTGGCCGGTGGCCCGCTGGCGCGACTGCGCGACGGCGACATCATCCGGCTCGATGCCACCATCGGCACGCTGGCCGCGCTGGTCGATGAGGCCGAATGGCTGGCCAGAACCCCGGCGCTGCTGCAGCCGGACCAGGCCGAGGACAACGCTCACGGCCTGGGCCGCGAACTGTTCGGCGGCATGCGCCGCGCCGTGCGCAGCGCCGAAGAGGGCGCCATCACTTGGCTGTGAACCGGTCTCAGCCCGCGCTGATTCCCCGAATGCAACCCCAGGCTGCCCCTGTTTCGAGCACAACCATGATCAATCCCCTCAGCCTGGCCAGCCACGGCCCCGTGATCCCGGTGATCGTGCTGCAGCGGTTGGAAGACGCCGTGCCGCTGGCCGAGGCCTTGCTGGCAGGCGGTGTCAAGGTGCTGGAGGTGACGTTGCGCACGCCAGTGGCGCTGCGCTGCATCGAGGCCATCGCCCGGGCCCTGCCCGAGGCGCTGGTGGGCGCTGGCACCGTCCGCTCGGTGGCTGATGCGCAAGCCGCGCTGGACGCCGGCAGCCGCTTTGCCGTCAGCCCGGGCTACACCGCCGAGATCGGCGTCGCCTGCCGGCGCATCGGTCTGCCCTTGCTGCCCGGCGTGGCCACCGCCAGCGAGGTGATGGCCGCCAGCGCCGACGGCCTGGGATTTTTGAAGTTCTTCCCGGCCGTGCAAGCGGGCGGGCTGGCGATGCTCAAGGCGCTGGGCGGGCCGTTTCCGGACATCGATTTTTGCCCCACAGGCGGCATCAGCTTGGCCTCTGCGCCGCAGTTTTTAGCGCTGCCCAATGTGCGGGTCTGCGGAGGGTCGTGGCTGACACCGGCCGACGCGGTGGCGGCGCGGGACTGGGCCCGCATCACTCGACTGGCGCGCGAGGCGGGGGCGCTGCGGGCATGAGCCGCAACGGCCCGCCATGCGGAGCTCCACTGCCGATGCATGCGCAGCCTCAGCCCGCCCGCCGCTCGATCAACTCGATCTTGTAGCCATCCGGGTCGCTGACAAATGCGATCATCGTCGTGCCGCCCTTGACCGGGCCGGGCTCCCGGGTCACCGCGCCGCCCAGGGCGGCGGCCTTGTCCCGCAGCGCAGTGCAGGTGCCGACCACGTCGGGTACGCCGATGGCGATGTGGCCAAAAGCTGTGCCCTGGTCGTAGCGCTCGACACCGTAGTTGTAGGTCAGCTCGATCTCGGCCTGGCCCGGATTGCCACCGTAGCCGACAAAAGCCAGGTCGTACTGTTGCTCGGGCCGCAGCGTGGTGCGCAGCAGATCCATGCCCAGGACCTGGGTGTAAAAGTCAATCGAACGTTGCAGGTTGCCGACCCGCAGCATGGTGTGGAGCATGCGCATGATGTGTCTCGTCGTGGTTTAGGGGGGGAGGACTTTACAGTGTGCCCCAGGCCCGGCCGTATCGGCAGGCGCAAGCTCAGCGCGAAGGGCGGTCCAGCCAGATGCTCAGACCTTGGGCGTTGAGCTCAATGTCCAGCGCCAAGCCCGAAATCCCGGCCTCGACGTCGACCACCCCGTGGCGCTGCAATTGGGCCCGGTACAGCGCCGTCAAGCCGGCCTTCAAGGGCTGGTGACGGTCGGGCGACGCCTTCAGCTCAAGCCCCAGCGCAACCATCGCATCGATCTGCTCAAACAGCAGCTCGGCCAATCGGCGTACATCGCCAACCCGGCCGTAGTGGGTCAGGTACATCCAGTCGGGATCGCTCGCCAACAGTCGCTCTATGGATTGGCGCAACGCCTCGGGCTCAAACTGTACCGGGGTGGAGGTGGGCAGTACCCAGGCGCCCAGGGCAGTATCGAACTCGCGGTAGCTCAAGCCGAAGGTGTCGCCGGTGAACCAGCCACGGCTGCGTTCGTCCCAGATGCAGTGGTGGTGACGCGCATGGCCGGGCGTGTCGATGAAGCGCAGCGGCCGGCCGGCCAGGTGCGCCGTCATGCCGTCGTGGGTGGCTTGCACCCGCTCGGCAGGCACGGGTACCAGGTGTCCGTAGGCGCGGTCCATCTCGGCTTGGCCGTAGACCGCCAGCGCGCCCTGGTAGAGCAGCTGCGGGTCGATCATGTGGCGCTCGCCGCGGGCATGCACCAGCATCGTCGCCTGGGGCAAGGCCTGCATCAGCAGACCCGCGCCGCCGGCGTGGTCGAGGTGCACATGGGTGGGGATGACAAAGTCCACCGCCGCAGGCGTAAGCCCCAGATCGACCAGCGCGGCCAGCAGGCGCGGTACCGCAAAGTTGGTGCCGGTGTCGACAAAGGCAGCCCGACCGTTTTCGACGATCAGGAATGAAGCATCGAACAGCGGCCGGTAGAAGCCAGTGTCAATCACAAAAATGCCGTGGGGCAGGGCTTGCAGGTAGGGCAGAGGCATGACGGCAAAGGGGCAACAGTTCGGGTTCGGGCGATGCTTGGGCAAGCAAGAAAAAAGGGCAGGGGATCACCCTACCCGTTGATGTGGGTCGAAGCCCGTTGGCCTCGGACGCTCAACCGCTACGTCGATCATCCACCTTGCGTGTTGGCGTACAGCGCCCACAGCCGACCCAGGTCGGCCGCACCGTCATTGCCCTGCAAGCTGCGCAGCACTTGCACTGCCTTGGCCTTGTTTTTGCCTGTTTGCAGCATGGCCAGGCCGAGCCGCAGTTTGGCGTCCTCGGGGCGCTTGAGGCTGCCCTTGGCAATGCCTTGCTCAATCAGTGAGACACCCTTTTCGGCCTGGCCCATCGTGGCGTAGGCATAGCCGACCTGCACCAGGTCATTGCCATCCTTGTTGCCAGCGGCTGCAGTGGCGCGTTGCTCGATCGAGGCCTTGCCTTCGATCTCTTGCTTGTTGGCCAGATCTCGCAAGCGCTTGTGGCGTTCGGCTTCCGCACCTGTGCCCAGCGCGCCGGCAGCAAAACCCTTGTCGGCGATGGCCTTGCCCTCGGTCGGGTAACCGGCCTGCAACGCCAACTGCGTCATCTCCATGAACTCGTCAGTCTTGGTCAAAGAGCCTGTCACCAGCTTCAGACGCATCACATCGAGCGAAAAGCGAGGCGAGAAGCCGCTCTTGCTCTGCATGCGGCCCAGGTAGATCGTCCAGTAGTCCTTTTTCGGGTGGTTGTAGAGCAACTTCTCGAGCGTGGCGGCCTGGCCGCTGGTATTGCCGGTGCGTTGTTGCGCATCGGCCAGGCGCAGCAAGTCGCCTTCGTCAGGCTTGCGGCCGGCCTGTTCAGCTGCAGCCACTGCTGCTGCTGCGTCCTTGGCCACTGCACCGAAATCGCCGCTAGCGCCCTGCAAATAGGCTTGCAACTGCTTCAAGCTGGCACTGCTGTTGCCGGCAGCCTGCGCCTTGCGCACCCACTGCTCAGCCCTGACGGGGTCTTTGGATGTGGCGTAGGCCGACGCAAGCTGCTCGGCGACTTGCCCCTGCTCACCGGCAGGTACCTTGCCGTACAACGACTCAAGAGCCTGGATTGCGGCGGCCTGGTCGCCGGCCCGCTGTGCGGCCGCGGCGCGCATGCGGTCGATCTGCAAGGATTCAGCGGGCGTCTTGTTGGCAACGCTGTCGGCCTCACGCACCTTGGCCAGTGCCTCCTTGCCCTTGCCGGCCTTGATCAGCTCGTAGGCCTGCTGAAGCGGCTTGCCCACTTCGGGGCGCAGGGATTGAGCCTGCGCCGGGTTCGAGGCGCCGAGCACGGCGGCCAGCAACAGGGCCGCCGCGACAGTTTTAGGCATCGTCATGGTGGCTTCAGTTCATGAACTGTTCGTTGCCGATCAGCCCGATCTTGGTCACGCCCAGGCGCTGTGCGCTGGCCATCACCATCGCCACCACCTTGTAGCTGACCAGCTTGTTGGGCCGCAGATGCACCTCAGGCTGGTCGGGCAGGGCGGCGACTTGCGCCAGCCGGTTCTCCAGGTCGGCGCGGTCGGCCACCAGCACGCCGTTCCAACCTATGGTGCCGTCAAAATCGACGTCAATGCGCACGATCTCGGGCGGCTTGGGCGGCGGGCTGCTCGGGCCCACCGGCATGTTCATCTTGACCGCGTGGGTCTGGATTGGAATGGTGATGATCAGCATGATGATCAGCACCAGCATCACGTCGATCAACGGCGTGGTGTTGATGTCCATCATCGGGGCGTCCTCGTCGCCACCCCCGCCTACTTGCATGCTCATGGAGTTCTCTCTGGCTCAATTGTTCGGCGGCGGTTCGGTGATGAACCCCACCTTGGCGATGCCGGCGCGCTGACAAGCCACCACCAGGCGGCCCACGCTCTCGTAGCGGGCGTCTTGGTCGCCGCGAATGTGCACCTCGGGCTGCGGCTCCTTGATCGACTCTTTCTTGAGCTCTTTGACCAGGGTCTCGGTGTCAGGCATCTTGCGGGTGTTCCAGTACACGTCGCCTTCCTTGCTGACCGCCAGCAGGATGTTCTCCGGCTTGGTCTGGGTCGGCAGGTTGCGCTCTTTGGGCAGCTGCAACTGCACGCTCTGGGTCACCACCGGGATCGTGATCAGGAAGATGATCAGCAGCACCAGCATCACGTCGACCAGCGGCGTGGTGTTGATGGACGAGTTCATCTCGTCTTCGTCGCCGTCAGGCGACCCGACGTTCATGGACATGACTTACCTCGTGGCCGACAGCAGCACGTTGTGCACGTCGCCCGAGAATGCGCGGATCTTCTCCATCACCGACTTGTTGCGGCGGATCAGCCAGTTGTAGCCCATCACCGCCGGCACTGCCACAGCCAGGCCAAAGGCGGTCATGATCAGCGACTCACCCACCGGGCCGGCCACCTTGTCGATGGAGGCCTGACCGGCGATGCCGATTGCGGTGAGGGCGTGGTAGATGCCCCAAACCGTTCCAAAGAGGCCGACAAACGGCGCGGTCGAGCCCACGGTGGCCAGCACCGCCAGACCATCTTGCGAGCGGCTTTGCACGTTGCCCACGGCCCGGTCCACGCTCATGGTGATCCAGGTGTGGCGGTCGATCTGCTCGACCAGGGTGCCCTCGTGGTGCTCGTCGGCCTTGACCCCCGCTTCGGCGATGTAGCGGAAGGCACTGCCGTCCTTCAAGGTGCTCGAGGCCTGCTTCATGGAGGGGGCCTTCCAGAAGCTGTCGGTCACCTCATCGGCGCTCTTGAGCAATTTGCGCTGCTCGAACAACTTGGTAAAGATCACGTACCACGAGGCCATGCTCATGATGATCATGATGATCAGCGTGCCGCGGGCTACAAAGTCGCCCTGGCTCCAGAGGGCGTCCAGGCCGTAGGGGTTGGCGACCTCTTCCTTGGTGACTGTAGCGGCTGGCGCAGCGGCTGGCGCAGGTGCGGCAGCAGGCGCCGCCGTCTCAGCCGGGGCGGAGGCCTGCGCCGCGGCGGGCGCGGGGAGGGTGGCGGCGAGGCCGGCAACAGCCAGCAGGGCAGCGGCCAGCGGGGCGCGCAGGATTTGCATCAGGGACATGGTGACTCCAGAAAAAGACGTGGCGCGCAGGTCGTTGAAGACGCCGCAAGGCCGGGTGAGAACAACGCGAGGCTGCGGGAAATGGAGGGCAAAAATCGGTGAATGCAGAAAAAAACCGGGCGAAAAATCTGACAAGAACCCAAGCTCGTGCCCGTGTGGCGGTGCTATTCGGTCTTCCAGACGTAGTCGACCTCGAAGGTGCCGCCGACCGGCTTGCCTTGGTCATCAATGCCGGGGCTGAAGGTGCAGTTGCCGAGCTTTTCAGTGGCCACCCGGTCGAGCAGGCGGTGCTCGCGGGTAGCGCCCGCCGACTTGACCACCTCGGTCTTGACCATCTTGCCTGTGGCGTCGATGGTGAAGCGGATCTTGGTGGTGCCGGTTGCCTCGGCGCGCAGCGCGGCGGCCGGGTAGTCCTCGCCCTTGGGGGCGCAAGCCTGCACGTTGGCAATGGCCGGCTTGGCAGCAGCGCGGGCGGCTGCGGGTGCGGGTGCGGGTGGGGCGGCCGGTGCAGTCACGGGTGCGGGCGCAGCGGGCGCGATGTTCACCGGGGCGGGCGGTGGCGCCTCGCGGGTCACGGTGATGGCCGGGGCCAGCTGCGGCGTGGCCACTTGCACCTCGGGCGGTGGCATGTAGGACGGCGGCGGCAGCGCGAGCTTGGGCGGCGGCGGCAGGTTCTCGGGCGGCGGAGGCGGTGGCGGTTTGACCTCGTCGATGATCTTGGTTTCGATCGGTGCCTTCATCACATCGACGATCTTGCGGCCCAGGCCGTTGACCAGGGCGTAGCCCAGGACCACGTGCAACAAGCCGACCACAATCAATCCGATCGGGTGCTTGCCGGGTCTTCTCTGCTGGGTAGCGTAATCCACTGTCTGACCTCCAGACACGCCAGCGAGGTGCACCGGCGTTCTGTGATTTTGTTGATGAGCCGGCTTCATGGGCCGCTGGCAACGCTGGCTGCCGCGTTGCGCCGCAATATAGCTTGAACCAAACCTACATTCGCTTGGTACAACACCCTAAGGCAGTTGATGCGACAACCGACCGCCTCAAACACTCATGCCCGCAGCTTGACAACCCGGGTGCCAGACCGGGTCCGGCACTGCCGACTGGGGCAGGCCGGAGACGCAGTGGCTGGCCTGCTGCAGCCCGTCGCGGCTGAACCCAGCCTGCGGCCAGCCGACGGCTCGAACCGATACGACTCGCGCCGCTCGGAGCGCTCGTTGTGGCGCCGCTCCCAGTACACCAGCGGGGCAGAAACGTCGCCATCGCCTTGCTATGATGAAAGTAATGGTAAGCGGCTGTTGACGAGTGCCGTTCATCCCAGTCGACCCAGCACAGCAAC
>JANYKR010000182.1 GCA_025358155.1 Betaproteobacteria bacterium | reverse complement strand
CTTGTGCGGGCGATGCGACAAGTCGTGCGGCGTCTCACGTCCCTTCCACTTGGCGGCCGTGGCACGGGTGATGTTGTAGCGCTCGGCCAACTCAACAAGCGGCGCGGTCGACACCTTGATCTCTGCCCGCGTGCGCGGCGTTGTGCGGGCTTGCGTGTGAACTTGGCTCATTGGGCGTTCTCTGCTCTAAGGGACTCAATCACGCCGCGCATCACGTCCCTTGCTTTGAACAGTGGCCAGCTCCGAATAGGTACATGATCACATGGGACGCAACATCTATCTCACGGTCGGCACCCGGGCAAAGCGAAAAGAGAACCTGAAGGGCGCAGCCTACCTTGGAGACAAGGGTGTTGGCCGCCTTTCGGCAATGCGCCTTGGAGAGCACGTCTCAGTTATTACCAGCAAGGCCGGCGAACGCAGATTCAATGTACTCAACATCGACTGGACTCTTTTTGGTCACGAAGTAGAGGGGGATGTTGGAGATATTGCGATTGATCCAAAGATGGGCGTGCTGAAGGAGTCCGCCGCGGAGCACGGAACAGAAATTCGAATCACTGGATTAAGTGCAGACTGGCAACGAGCTCGAGTCATCGACATGTTGCACGGCGCTATCGCTCGCATGGTGGATCCATTTCAGCCAGGCCGTGGCAACGAACTTCTACATGTAACGCACAACCTAAAACATCTCCTCGTGCCATCAGTGCCAGCCCTACTGATTCGTGCGGCACATGCAACCTGCAAGGCAAGTTTGAAGTTTGAGGACGGTGTGCCTGTTTTCGCAGGAACAATTAACTACGGCTTCAGAGACTACAACATCGCCTTTGACCAACGCGGCGCGGAGTTGTATTCGATCACGCAGACGGTCTATAAGAAACGCGGAAAGCGAGGGCATGCCGCAACAGAGATTGCTGCGATACGCCCTGAAGCAATCGCCGAACTTGGGCCATTCGAGGTAGAGATTTACTGGTACAACCGGCGCGCGGTCGACGCGATTGCAGGGCTGACAGGAAAGTCAAGCGAAACGCGCGATCTTGTCGCTGCATGGTCAGGCGGAGTAATGCTCTACCGGAACGGCTTTCGAGTTCTGCCGTATGGCGAGCCTGATGACGATTGGCTTGAACTCGACAAGCGCGCCTTTGGCCAGGCGGGTTTCCTGCTCAATCGCCAACAATTGCTTGGCCGGGTAACGGTCCACTCGGCCCATACAGCACTCAGTGAACAGACCAATCGCGAAGGGTTGATTCAATCCGAGGCATCAGATGCATTGATTGCAATCATGATGTGGCTGATGCACATCGAGTTTCGCAATGTTCTTAACGAGGCGGATAAGCGAGATCGCGAGCTTCGAATAGCCGAGGCAGAAGAAGCACTCAAGGAGTTTACGAGCGATCAGGTACAGCTAAAGAACAACCTAGAGGAATTGGGCAAGAAAATTCCGAGCAGTGCGTCTCCCGCATTTGAGAGGGTCAAATCGTCTATCCATAGTATCGTAGTCCGGTGCGAAGATGCGGTAGAGACGGCCGAAAAGGCACTCAAAAACGTTGTAAGCGAACGCGAACAATTCGTGTATCTTGCGGGCGTCGGACTGATGACCGAGTTTATCTTCCATGAGCTTGATCGAGCAATTCGACAGGCTATGAACGCTCTTTCAGACACGCGCCGTCGCCACCCGTCAGATGCATCTCTGCAAGCGCTTGAGCAACAACTCCTTACTCTACAGAAGCGCGTATCAGCGTTCGACGAACTCACGGGAGAGAAGCGCCAAACTAAAACCAAGTTTGATATTGCAGAAGTGATCCAAACCGTCATCGGGAGCCACGTCAAAGAGTTTGAACGACACAATATCAAATGGAATTTTGATCCTGCTATTCTTGAAATTCGCGCCGTCAAGGGCATGCTTATTCAGATTATCGAAAATCTTGTCTCCAATGCTGTCTACTGGCTCAAGCAGCAAGCTCGGATTGAGGCAGGGTTCAATCCAACGATCCGCTTTGTTCTCGATTCAAAGCGTAAGGTGTTTGAGATTTCGGACAACGGCCCCGGCGTTTCACCGGAACGCCGAGAGAGAATATTTGAGCCGTTCGTTACCTCAAAACCGCCGGGGCAAGGTCGTGGCCTTGGCCTCTACATATGCAGGGAACTGGCCGTGTATCACGACTGGACTCTGGCTATGTCCGAGGAGATTGGAACATTCCGCAGCGGTCGACTGAACACCTTTGTGCTCAATTTCGCGGGGAAGAAGAATGGATGAAGAAGTTGAGCTGCTAAGAAGAACAGTAGGTGCAAGTGACATTAAACGAGTTGCGATTGTTGACGATGTATTTGATACTCCGGCCATCGATCCCGATGACGAAGGAGCATTCTTAGATTTCCTGGAGAACGGAGAGGCGACGCGGGACATCGCCCAAGTCAATGATGGCGTGTGGGTCAAAGCGATCGCTGATATTCGAGCCGGGGAGAGCGATTCAGACAGCGTCGCGGAGGTATTGGAAAAGCTCTACGAAAAATACATAGACGCCGGTGAAGTCAGATTCGATCCAGCCGGTGTGTTTTCGCGAAAGCGCGATGCCAACCTAGCATACCTGCGGCCTTTGTTGAAATTGCTTCGCTCATGCGAATCGCTTGTCATTCACAGATTCGGTTCTGCAGCGCCAACTGTAGGTGCAGACGAGATGCCGGATCTTGTGTTTGTCGACCTATTCCTAAATCCAGCGATTTCACCCATCGACGAGCCGACCGTTGGCGACGCTCGAACTGCGGTCGACTTATCGCTGGACAGAGTACGTCCCTTGCTTAAGAAGGACCCCGCCATAATCCTCATGTCTTCGCATGGAGTGCGGGGACAGCAAGAGGCAGAGAGCTATCGAGCCAGGCTCAATGATCGGGTCTATGCGAGCCGCTTCGCCTTCGTAGATAAAGGGCAAGTTCAGATACAAGCTGAACACGGTCTACGAATTGAAGGAGCCGCCCGGGACGCACTCCTAGACATCTTCCAGACCTATCGATTCGGAAAGGCGCTTTCCGAATCGATGACACGCTGGATGAAGGGCACACGGGCAGCTGTTGACTCCATCGACAAAGATGTTCGCAGCCTTCAACTCAAGGAAATCGCATATCTAATTCAGTTCCGCTTAGCAGCGGAGGGCCAAGGGCTGGAAGAGTACCTAGAATGGTTCTTTGGTGAGGCGCTGCTCGACTACATCATTCGCGCTGTTGACGATGCCCATGCCTTCAATCCCCTAGAGGTTGCTTTCGATCCTGCCGCCGTGGCGAACATCGACGGAGGATTCGAGCAGACCAAGGGACTTGCGAAGATGTACCACCGTGTCCGCGTGGAAAGCAGACGAAGTCGCGCGCGGAAGAACTTTCGATTGGGCGATTTGTATCGGGATAAGCAGAAGAACAGAGTTCTCGCAGTCATGACGCCCGACTGCGATCTTGTGTTGCGCCAGAGCGGCGACAAACAGATTCGAAATGCTGATCATCTCTTGTTCGTACCCGGTATTATCTCAGACCTTGAAAAGGCATCCGCATCGGTGGGTGACTTCCTCATGATCGGGGAAACGCCGCACAACATCCAATGGACGTACAAGAAAGTGTTCTCCGCACCATTCACTGGCACGCTGAGGGAAGCGGGGCAAAGCGGCGATGACTTTGAGTATCTGGGTGCGCTGCGGCCCCTCTATGCCCAGGAAATTCAAGCCAACCTGCTCAATCACGTAGGTCGGGTAGGTGTCGCGGTGCCCCCGGTGATTGGGATACCGGCAATCGCAACCATCGTCGTTCGTACTGCCACAACTATGAAGGAGATCAGTTCTCAAGGCACAACATTCCAGTGCAATCTGGTACCAGGTAGAGCCAGTGCCCAGAATGCACGCGTTGTGTTCGATCGAGAGGTAATTCGTAGGATCAAGACGGCGATAGTCAACATGCCTGTCGACGATCTACTGCCAGGATCAGCAGAGAAAGTTGAAGCGCTAAAGTTGGAAAGTGGCGACTCAATAGATAGAGCACTCAAACTCGGTCCTCAGATTGACCCCGAGTTTGGGACAGAGTTGAGCAAGGGCATCTTTCTGGCCACTGGCAAAAGGGATACGTCCGACGCTGGCCCGTGGTGCGCGATTTACATCAAGCCAGTGAAGGTGCCAAGTGTGGCCGTGAAGCCGCCGAAACAGCCGCTCCTGCCAACGGCGGCGATGCCTGCGATTGAATTGCCGCTAGTGTCCGCCGCACCCGTCGTAGGCTTTGTTGAGCCAGACGCTCCTATCACTGAGCAAGTCCAAAGTCCAGCCACCGCCACAGATGCTGCGCCGAAGCCCGAGCCGGGGACTG
>JANYKR010000180.1 GCA_025358155.1 Betaproteobacteria bacterium | reverse complement strand
CAGGTTCAGCAGCAGCAGCGTGGCTGCGCCGGCCAGCACCATGCGGCGCAGCATGTCGGCCAGCGGACTGCCGGGTTGCTGGCCGACTGGGCGCAGGGCCAGCACAGCGACCACTGCACAAGCCAGCATGAGCGTCTGCGTCCACCACCACTGGCCCGGCAGCGACCACCACACGAACCCTGCCGGCGGCAGCAGCGCCAGGGGCCACGCCAGCCAGGCCAGCCAGGCGTAGCCGTTGGCGCGCCGGCGTTGCGGGTAGATCAGCAGGGCGTGCAGCACCGCAGCCAGCGTGGCGCCGTCGGCCAGCAGGCGCAAGCCCGGTGCGCTGCGCTCCAGCGCCATGGGCAGGCCCAGGCCGGGCAGCGACTCTGCGCCGATCAGCAGCAGGTTGACAGCCTGCGCTGCGGCCATCAGCGCGTACAAGGCGGCTGGCAAGCCAGGTGTGGCTGCCAGCACCAGGGCCGCTGCCAAGGCCAGGGCCAGCGCCAGCGCGCACATCAGCCAGCAAGTGGCTCCCAGGCCCCCCAAGCCACGGGGGCGAGGGCTGATCGAGGCGCTGACGCCGTTCTCGAACGCCAGCACCACTTGCGCTTGCGCCACGGCCTCGCCGACACGCTGCTGCATCGCCAGGTAGCGTTGACGCTCGCCGTCGTCCACGGTCCAGCGCGGCGAGTGCGGCAGCAGCGCGCTGTCGGCCTCGATGCGCCGGCCGTCGGGCAATACCAGGGCCCGCAGGTGCCGGCCCAGGACTGCTTGCAGCGCCGGGTCGCCGCTGGCGTCCAGTTCGATACCGCCGCCCGGTGCGGCGCGCCAGGTCAGCGGCAGGTGGGGTGCAACCGCCAGCCAGTGCAGCCACAAGGTCAGGACACCCGCACCCAGCAGGCCCAGGAACAGCACGGTGCGGGATATCGCCCAGCGCTTGAGCGGCGGCGGCTGACGGCCGGCAGCCTGCGTCGAGCTGAACCAGCTGGAGTCAATCTGGGTATCGCCACCGGCGGCGGGCAAGGGTGGCGGCAGCGTCATGCCATCGCCCCTGCCGCAGGGCTCACACCAACCCTTGCTTGGTGGCGAGCACGGCGGCCTCTGCGCGGCTCGACACGTTGAGCTTTTTGTAGATCGACTTGATGTGGTCGTTGACGGTGAACCACTTGATGCCCATCAGGCTGGCGATCTCCTTGATGGTGAAGCCTTTGCTCAGGTAGGTCAGCACCTCGGTCTCGCGCGGCGTCAGGCGTTCATGGTCCACCACTTTTTCAATCGGCACCGGGGCGCTGGTGCTGGCAAAGTCTTGTGGCGTCGAAAAGCCGGAGTCGAGCAGCCGACCGTCGCCTCGCGGGCCATGCCGAAAATGGGTGAGCAGCCGACGTGCGATGGCCGGCGACAGCGGTGGCTGGCCGCGCACGATCTTTTGCAACTCCTCGACCAGCACCTCGAAGCGGTCCTCCTTGAGCAGGTAACCGTCGGCGCCGCGTTGCAGGGCAGGGAACAAATGGTCGTCGTCCGAGTACAGCGTGGTCACGATCTTGGTGGCCGGGTACTGTGTCAACTCGGCCAGCAACTCCATCCCGTTGCCGTCGGGCAATTCCAGATCGACCAGGATCAGCTTGAACGGGTCTACGCCGTGCAGGCCGCTGGCCCCGCCGGTCAGGCTGATCTGCTTGCGGGCCGACTCCAGGTCGCCGGCCTCGGTGATGCTGAGGGTGTCGCTGAAACTCTCACGCACCACGCGGCATAAAAAGCTGCGTGCAACCGGGTTGTCTTCCAGTATCAAGACCTTGATGGCCATAGTCGTTTGCTCCCGCGCCGATGCTAGCGCACTTGCCCGTTGATTCAGCAGGCTAACCCGGGCTTGCCACCCCAGGGTAACCATGAGTTGCGGTTGCAGTTTTCCGGCCTGCCTTCGGGCCTGATTTGCCTGGGGTGAGCGACCTGCGCGCGGCTGCTGCGCCCGGCTTGCGGTGCCTACAATCCGGGCCTATGCGTATCCTCATTGCGAATGACGACGGTTACCTCGCCCCCGGTCTGGCTGCGCTGGTCGCTGCAGTGCAAGGCTTGGCCGAAGTCGAAATCATCGCGCCCGAGCAAAACGCCAGCGGCACTTCCAACGCGCTGACGCTGAACCGGCCGCTGCAGGTTTTTGAGGTGCCCTCCAGCGGCTCGCCCGGGCCGCGCATGCGCTTTGTCAACGGTACGCCGTCGGACTGCGTGCATGTGGCGCTGACCGGATTGCTCGGCTACCGGCCTGACCTGGTGCTGTCGGGCATCAACCAAGGCGCCAACATGGGCGATGACACGCTCTACTCGGGCACAGTGGCAGCCGCGATGGAGGGTTACCTGTTTGGCGTGCCGGCCATCGCCTTTTCGCAAACCCACAAAGGTTGGACCGAACTTGACGCTGCCGGCCGCGTGGTGCGCTCGCTGGTGCAGCAGGTTCTGGACCAGGGCCTGACGGGTCATCCGTTTTTGTTGAACGTCAACATCCCGAACCGGCCCGATGCCGACAGCCTGCCGCGACGCATCACCCGGCTGGGCCGGCGCCACGCCAGCGAGCCAGTGATCTGCCAGACCAACCCCAGGGGTGAGCCGATCTACTGGATCGGGCCGGCCGGTGACGCCCGTGAAGCCGGCGAGGGCACCGACTTCCACGCCACTGCCAATGGCTGCGTGTCCATCACGCCGTTGCAGGTCGACCTGACCGACCATGCGCGCCTGCCCGACTGGCGCAGCCGCCTGGAAAGCCCGGCGTGAGTGCCGAGGCCGGCAAGCCGCGCGCAGCGCGATTCCCGCTGCTGCTGGAGCGGGTGGGCCGCGCCGGTGTCAGCGTCAAATCGCGCGAAACCCTGAGGCCACAGCGCCCCCTGCACGAAGCCGCGCGCGACGCCGGACGGCAGCGCACACCGCAAGGCCTGGGGCTGGACTCGCAGCGGGTGCGACAGCGCATGGTGCAGCGCTTGCGCGCCGAGGGCATACGCTGCGAGCCGGTTTTTTCAGCGATGGGCGTGGTGCCGCGCCACCTGTTTGTCGATACCGCGCTGGCCATCCAAGCCTACGAAGACACCAGTTTGCCGATCGGCCATGGCCAGACCATCTCCAAACCCTCGGTGGTGGCTCGCATGGTCGAGCTGTTGTTCGACGGCGCCCAGGCCCGTGCCCGTGGCCATCTTGGCCGTCTGCTGGAGGTCGGCACGGGCTGTGGCTACCAGACCGCGGTGTTGGCCCGGCTGGCGCAGCGGGTGGTGTCGATAGAGCGCTTGCGGCCGCTGTTCGAGCGGGCGGGTGGCCACCTGGCCAGCTGGGGCCGGGACATCGGCGAGGGCCTGGACCATGTCCGGCTGCTGCACGGCGACGGCATGCTGGGCCATGCGCCCAGCGCGCCTTTTGACAGCATCATCGCGGCCGCCGGTGGCGGCGAATTGCCCCAGCCCTGGCTCGACCAGCTGGCGGTGGGTGGCCGCCTGGTCGCGCCAATGCACCGCCCAGGCCAGCGCGGTCAGGTGCTGGTGGTGGTTGACCGCCATGCCAGCGGCATCGTGCGCAGCGAGTACGAGGCGGTGCACTTCGTCCCCTTAAAATCGGGCATCGTCTGAACTGACCGCTGGCCCGGTCCGCCACCATGCATTCATCGTCTGTCAAGCCACGCCAGTGCGGGCTCTGGTTGCTGCCTCTGGTCATTGCGGGTGCTTTGGCTGGCTGTGCCTCGGCCCCGAACAGGGCGCCGGTCGAAGACCGCAATCCGGGTCGTCTGGCACCGCCGCCCGCTGCGACCGTAGCCAAGCCGGGCGACCCCGGCGTTGGGCTTGCCTCGCCCGTTGACACGGTCAAGCTGCTGCCGGGTGCCGAGAACGCGGGCAAGCCCGGCTACTACAGCGTCAAGCCAGGCGACACCCTGATCCGCATCGGCCTGGACAACGGCCAGAACTGGCGCGATGTGGCGCGCTGGAACGCGATCGAAAACGTCAATCTGATCGAGGTGGGTCAGGTCTTGCGCGTTGTGCCGCCCGGGGTCGATCCGACGCTGGCAACCAGCCGGGGTGTTGCCCCGACCAAGGTCGAGGCCCGGCCGCTGGAGGGCAAATCGACGCCAGCAACGGCTGGCACTGCCGCCGCAGGCTCGACAGTGGCCGTTGCGCCGCCCGGCGTGCCCCCTGTCGCGCCGCCAGCGCCGGCCGTCAAGGCCGAGGTCGATGACGACGTGGCCTGGGCTTGGCCGGCCTCAGGCGCCGTGCTCGCCGGTTTTGAGGAGGGCCGCCACAAAGGCCTGGTGATCAATGGCAAGGCGGGCGATCCGGTGCTGGCCGCAGCCGATGGTCGGGTGGTGTACGCCGGCGCAGGGCTGCGCGGTTACGGTAACCTGGTCATCGTCAAGCACAACAACACCTACCTGACCGCCTACGCCCACAACCAGGCGCTGCTGGTCAAGGAGGACCAGGCCGTGCGGCGCGGCCAGAGGATCGCCGAGATGGGCTCCAGCGACGCCGACCGGGTGCAATTGCACTTCGAGATTCGGCGCCAGGGCAAGCCGATCGACCCGGCCAAGCTGCTGCCCGCGCGCTGAAGTTTCTTCAGCGGCAGTCGCCGCGCAGAGACCCCGGCTCAGCGTTTCCCAGAGGGTGCGCGAGGCTGACTGGCGGCTAGCATCCGGCATCGGGCCCACCCCTGTGGCCCGGCCAGGAGACGACTGCCATGACCTCTGCTTCCCTCACCCTTGTTGCGCTGGCCCTGGCGGGGTTGGTTGCAACCCAGGCCCGGGCCCAGGCCCCTGCGCCGCAGGGCATCAGCAAGACTGAAATCCTGATCGGATCGATACAGGACCTGTCCGGCCCGGTCGCCGCCTTTGGCAAACAATCGCGTAACGGCATGCAGCTGCGGGTCGACGAAATCAACGAGCAGGGCGGCATCAACGGCCGCAAGCTCAAGCTGCTGGTCGAGGACAACGGCTACGACCCCAAGCGAGCGGTGCTGGCGGCGCAAAAGCTGGTCAACCAGGACAAGATCTTCTTGATGGCGGGCCACATCGGCACCGCCCACAACAACGCGGCGATGCCGGTGCAGTTCGAGAAGAACGTCATCAACTTCTTGCCGATCACCGCCGCACGCGAGATGTACGAGCCCTTCCACAGGCTCAAGTACTCGTTTGCAGCGACCTACTACGACCAGATCCGCACCGCGCTGCCCTCGCTGGTGAAGGAAAAGGGCGCCAAGAAAGTCTGCACGATGTACCAGGACGATGAGTTCGGCCTGGAGGTGATGCGGGGTGCGGAGGCGGCGCTGAAGGGCCTGAACATGGAACTGGTCGAGAAGACCAGCTACAAGCGCGGCGCCACCGACTTTTCGTCCCAGGTGGCCAAGATGAAGGCCGGCGGTTGTGACCTGGTGGTGCTGGGCACCATCATCCGCGAGACCATCGGCGCCATCGGCGAATCGCGCAAGACCGGTTTCAACCCGACCTTTCTCGGGTCGAGCGCGTCCTATACCGACCTGATCCACAAACTCGGCGGCAAGCCGATGGACGGCTTGTATGCCACCATGACGGCGCAGCATCCTTACCTGGACGAGGCCTCGCAGCCGCTGCGCTTCTGGGCCAACAAGTACAAGACCAAGTTCACCGATGACCCGACCGTGTTCTCGGTTTACGGCTACCTCATCATCGATACCTTTGCCAAGGCGGCGCAAAGGGCCGGCCCGGGTTTGAGCACCGACAGCTTCATCAAGGCGATGGACAGCCTGACCATCGAGCCCGACATGTTCGGCTCGCCCAAGACCAGCTACACCGCCACCAAGCGGCTGGGCAACGACCTGTCCCGCTTGTCGCAGATCACCGATGGCCGCTGGAAAGTGGTGTCGGACTACATCAAACCTTGAACCTCGGCCTGCCTTGCACCAGCCGCCCTTGGGCGGCTTTTTGCTGGACCGGATAATCGGTGCGATGACAGCACGTGATGAATGGTTGAAGGTCGACTCGATCGACCTGGAGGCGCAGGGGGTGGCCCGCAACGCCCTGGGCAAGGTGGTGTTCATCGAGGGCGGATTGCCCGGTGAAGAAGTGCAGGTCAAGGTGGGCCGCAGCAAAAGCGCCTGGGAGCAAGGCGAAATGACGGCGATGCGGCGCGAGAGTGCGCTGCGCGTGCGGCCGGGTTGCCCGCACTTTGGCCTGCACCCGGGGGCTTGTGGCGGCTGCAAGATGCAGCACCTCGACGCCAGCGCCCAGGTTGCTGTCAAGCAGCGGGTGCTGGAGGACAACCTGCAGCATCTGGCCAAGGTCAAGCCCGAGCGCATGCTGCGCCCGATCGAAGGCCCGACTTGGGGCTACCGTTACCGGGCCCGCCTGTCGGTTCGGCATGTGGCCAAGAAGGGCACGGTGCTGGTAGGGTTCCACGAGCGCAAGAGCCGCTACTTGGCAGACATGCAGGTCTGCCCGGTGCTGCCTCAGCGGGTCAGCCAGATGCTGATGCCGCTGCGGGCCCTGATCGGCAGCATGGACCAGCGTGACAGCCTGCCCCAGATCGAACTGGCCATCGGTGAGCGCAACGAGGGCCAGGTGATTGCGCTGGTGCTGCGCCACCTGGCGCCGGTAACGCCAGCCGACCAGGACCGCTTGCGTGCCTTTGCCGCCGAGCACGGGGTGCAGTGGTGGCTGCAGCCCAAGGGGCCCGACACGGTGCACTTGCTGGACGAAGGTGGGGTTGAGCTGGCCTATTCGCTGCCCGAGTTCGGCATCACCATGCCGTTCAAGCCCACCGACTTCACCCAGGTCAACCACGCCATCAACACGGTGCTGGTGGGGCGGGCACTGCGGCTGCTTGCGCCCACCGCCCAGGAGCGGGTGATCGACTGGTTTTGCGGTCTGGGCAACTTCACGTTGCCCTTGGCCACGCTGGCGCGTGAGGTGCTGGGCATCGAGGGCAGCGAGACGCTGGTGCAACGCTCGCGAGACAACGCCCAGCGCAACGGTCTGGCAGCCAACACCGGTTTTGCAGCACGCAACTTGTTCGAGTTGACGGCTGATGATCTGCTGGCGTTTGGCACCGCCGACAAATGGCTGATCGACCCACCGCGCGAGGGCGCTTTTGCGCTGGTCAAGGCGCTGGTTGATCTGCTTGAGGCGCCACCGTCCGAGGCCAACGCGGGCTGGACAGCGCCGACCCGTATCGTCTACGTCAGCTGCAACCCGGCCACGCTGGCGCGTGACACCGGCCTGCTGGTCCACCAGGCGGGTTACCGCTGCGTGGCTGCAGGGGCGGTCAACATGTTTCCGCATACCGGGCATGTCGAGAGCATGGCGGTGTTCGAGCGTGTCACGCCTGCCCACGTAGAGCGTGGCGCTGTAGTGCCGGGACCGGCCGCGCCATGCTGACCCAAGGCCAGCCAGCACCTCCATGTCAGCGCCTCAACCGGGGGTCAGCAGGTTGCGCAGGCCGCGCCAGGTCAGCAGGCTGCCCGGCAACCGACGCTCGTTGAGCACATCTGCCAGTTTGGCGGCAATTTTCGGGCTGCGCCCGGCGCGCCAGATGATGAGGTTGACCAAGCCGGGCCAGCGGTTGAAGCTGGCGGCCTGGCGGTAGGTCGTGAACCGGGGCAAGAGCGCTTCAAGCCGGACTTGGTAACCCAGGGCCGTGGCGTCATCGGCAGCAGCCGGGTTGACCGCAGACCCGCCGGCGCTGGCCAGGCCGGCATGGGCGAGCAAGGCCTCGGCGGCCGCCATGCCGGTCTCCATCGCCTTGCCGATACCCTCGCCGGTGAACGAGTAGGTGGCACCAGCGGCCTCGCCGGTCACCAGTAGCCCCGGGCGCGACCACTGCGCTCCGGCCAGGTCACACCGCATGGGTGCGCCCTTGAGTTCACTGCGCACTTCACCCTCCTGCATCAACCGGGCCGCCAGCGGATCGACCTGCAGGAACTCCTCGAACATGTGCCGCAGGTTGGGGCGGCGCCGGCGCCAGGGGGCCTGGGGTGTTTCGGCCTGGAGGCTGTCGAGCAGGCCCACTCCGATGTTGAAAACGCTGTCCGGTCCCGGAAAGATCCAGCCGTAGCCGCCCCGCAGCCGGCCGTGCCAGACAAAGCGCAGTTCGCGCAGTTCAGCGTCCAGGCCCGGGTGGCGCACATGGGCGCGCAAGGCCATGCCGCTGGGGCTGCGGCGCTGGCACAAGCCGGCCGCCAGCAGCGGCGCCGGCAGCGCACCGGTGGCCAGTACCACCCAGCGTGCGCCCAGAGTTCTTGACTGATTGCCCTGGATCAGCTTTGCGCCAACCACCCTGCCGGCAGCATCGGTGAGGGGCAGCTCAAAGCGCACGGGCGCGGCCATCAGCGCGCCGGCTGCCAACGCCGAGCGGCAAAGCAACGCGTCAAGCTCGCGCCGAGGCAGCACCGCCAACTCGCCGGCGATATCGACAAAGCCGCCGTTGGGTGCCACGCAGCGCGCCGACCCAGCCCCACGGGCCAGGCGCATGACCTCGTCGTGCACCCCGAGCCGGCGCAGAGCAGCGTGGCTGTCGGGCACCAGGCCGTCGCCGCAGACTTTGTCGCGCGGAAAGGCTTGCGCGTCGACCAGCACCACGGCCAAGCCGCCCAGCGCCAGCAGGCGCGCACACGCGCTGCCCGCCGGACCGGCGCCGACCACCAGCACGTCGCAGTGCTCGGGCAAGGCGTCCAGCGGCAGATTCCAGTTCGGTGTCGTCATCGGGCCAGCGTCGTTCTTGGATGGGCGCCGATTGTGGCCTGCCGGCCCGCCAGCAGGCCGCGCCGGCCAGCGAAAAGGGCTCCCGAGGGAGCCCTTTCGATCAACTGCCAACTTGAGGTTCAGTCGCGTTCGCCGCCCACCACGCCCAGGATGGCCAGCAAGCTCTGGAACACGTTGTAGATGTCGAGGTAAATCGCCAGCGTGGCGCTGATGTAGTTGGTCTCGCCGCCGTCGATGACGCGTTTGATGTCAAACAGCATAAAGCCCGAAAAGATCACGATGGCCAGCACCGACAGCGTCAGCATCAGGGCGCTGGACTGCATGAAGATGTTGACCACGCCGGCCACCAGCAAGATCAGCGCGCCGATGAACAAGAACTTGCCCATGCTCGACAGGTCGCGCTTGATCACCGTGGCCAAGGTGGCCATGCCGAAGAACACCGCCGCCGTGCCGCCAAAGGCGGTCATGATCAACGAGGAGCCGTTCTTGAAGCCCAGGATCATCGCCAGCATGCGTGCCAGCATCAGGCCCATGAAGAAGGTGAAGCCCAACAGCACAAAAACGCCGGTTGACGACTCCTTGGTCTTCTCGATGGCATACATGAAGCCAAAGGCGCCGGCCAGGAACAGTATGGTGCTCAAGCCATTGCCCATCATGGCGGTGATGCCCGACGCGACGCCGATCCACGCGCCCAGCACCGTGGGCACCATCGACAGCGCCAGCAGCCAGTAGGTGTTGCGCAAAACGCTGTTGCGATCAGCGACCAGCGAGCCTGAGCCGGAGGTGCCCGGGAAGGTTTGCAGGCGTTGTTCGTTCATGGAAGCTCCAAAAGGGGTTTCGAGGCGGGGAAGTGCGACGATTCTGACTCGCCGAGCGCAGTGTAAGTTCCGCAGCGCAACTCTGCCTGACCGGTGTGCAAGCCAGGGGCTGAACTGGGGCACACTCACGGGTCAATCGACTCAAGAACCTGTCATGCAAACCAAATCCGTGTTGAGCCTCAGCGATGTGCGCCTGATCGCTGCTGCCGCCGAGGGCGAGGCCCTGGCCAACCACTGGGCCGTCACCATTGCCATCGTCGATGATGGCGGCCATCTGCTGTGGCTGCAGCGGCTGGACGGCGCCGCGCCGATTTCTGCGGCAATTGCCCCGGCCAAGGCCCGCACCGCCGCGTTGGGCCGGCGCGAGAGCAAGGTCTATGAGGATGTCATCAACCAGGGCCGCACCTCGTTCTTGAGTGCGCCGGTGCTCGAAGGCATGCTCGAAGGCGGCGTACCGGTGATGGTGGACGGCCAGTGCGTGGGTGCGGTGGGCGTCTCGGGAGTCAAGTCCTCCGAAGACGCCCAGATCGCCCGCGTCGGTATCGCTGCGCTGGTCTGAAGTGCGGGTATGAAGCGCGGGTCTGGAGCGCTGTTGGCGTGATCAACCCTCAGGGCAAACCCGCACGGCTATACTTGAGTGGTTTACCTGCCACCCTTGCAGCCCAGCGAAACTCCTGAGAAGTTTCCCCACCGGACTTCCGGCTCACGACTGTTCCAGCCGTGCCAGCGGAGCTGGGCGTGTGCGACTTCCGGAGCCAACACTTTGCTGCCAGTCCTGCCTCCCGCCCTTCTCGCCCTTGCGGACGGTACGGTTTTCCAGGGCCATTCCATCGGCGCTGCCGGTTGCGCGGTGGGCGAGGTGGTGTTCAACACCGCGCTCACCGGCTACCAGGAGATCCTTACCGATCCCAGCTACTGCCGGCAGATCGTCACCCTGACCTATCCGCACATCGGCAGCTACGGCATCAACGCCGAGGATGTCGAAGCCGCCAAGGTGCATGCCGCCGGGCTGGTGATCAAGGACTTGCCACTGCGCCTGTCCAACTTTCGCGCCACGCTGACGCTAGACGCTTACCTGCGGCGCGAGGGAACGGTAGCGATTGCCGGCATCGACACCCGCCGTCTGACCCGCGTTCTGCGCCGCAAGGGCGCTCAAAACGGTTGCATCAGCACGTTTGAGGCCGGCATGGTGCTGACCGACGCTGATCGGGCGCAGGCCGTGGCCCGCGCCCAGGCCGCGCCCAGCATGAACGGGCTGGACCTGGCCAAAGTCGTGTCGGTGGCCGAGCCCTACACCTGGACCGAGACTGAATGGCAACTCGGCAGCGGCTACGGCCAGCTGGCAGATGCCCGTTTCCATGTCGTGGCCTACGACTTCGGCATCAAGCGCAACATCTTGCGCATGCTGGCCAGCCGCGGCTGCCGCGTTACCGTGGTGCCGGCCACCACGCCCGCTGCTGGGGTATTGGCGCTGCAACCCGACGGCATCTTTCTGAGCAACGGCCCAGGCGATCCGCAGCCTTGCGACTACGCCATCGATGCAACCCGCACGCTGATCGATTCGGGCATCCCGGTCTTCGGCATTTGCCTGGGTCACCAGATCATGGCCCTGGCTGCGGGTGCCAAGACCTTCAAGATGAAGTTTGGCCACCACGGTGCCAACCACCCGGTCAAGGACCTGGCCACCGGCCGGGTGTCCATCACCAGCCAGAACCACGGTTTTGCGGTGGATGAATCAACCCTGCCCGCCAACGTCCGGCCCACCCATGTCAGCCTGTTCGACGGCACGCTGCAAGGCTTGGCATGGACCGACAAGCCCGCGTTTTGCTTCCAGGGCCACCCCGAGGCCTCGCCCGGGCCGCACGACATCGCCACCTTGTTCGACCGCTTCACCGCGCTGATGACCACCGCACTGGCGGAGAAGAACCATGCCTAAGCGCCAAGACCTCAAGACCATACTCATCATCGGCGCCGGCCCGATCATCATTGGCCAGGCCTGCGAGTTCGACTACTCCGGTGCCCAGGCGTGCAAGGCGCTGCGCGAAGAAGGCTACCGGGTGGTGCTGGTCAACAGCAACCCGGCCACCATCATGACCGACCCCGACACGGCGGACGTGACCTACATCGAGCCGATCACCTGGCAGGTGGTCGAGAAGATCATCGCCAAGGAGCGGCTGGCGCACCCGGACGACAAGATGGCCGTGCTGCCCACGATGGGTGGCCAGACCGCACTGAACTGTGCGCTCGACCTGCACAAGAACGGCGTGCTGGCCAGGTACGGCGTCGAGATGATCGGTGCCAACGAGCAGGCGATCGAGAAGGCCGAAGACCGGCTCAAGTTCAAGGACGCGATGACCTCCATCGGCCTGGGCTCGGCGCGCAGCGGCATTGCGCACTCGCTCGACGAGGCCTGGGCGGTGCACAAGCGCATCAATGCGGAGATCGGTGCCGGGGTCGGCGCTGGCACCGGCACCGGCACCGGCACCGGCACCGGCACAAACGCCGGCAACAACGCTGGCAACAACGCCAGCGCCACCGGTGGTTTTCCGATGGTGATCCGCCCCAGCTTCACGCTCGGTGGCAGCGGCGGCGGCATTGCCTACAACCGCGAAGAGTTCGAAGAGATCTGCAAACGCGGCCTGGACTTGTCGCCGACCAAGGAGTTGCTGATCGAGGAGAGCCTGATCGGCTGGAAAGAGTACGAGATGGAGGTGGTGCGCGACCAGGCGGACAACTGCATCATCGTCTGCGCCATCGAAAACCTCGACCCGATGGGCATCCACACCGGTGACTCGATCACCGTGGCGCCGGCGCAAACCCTCAGCGACAAAGAGTACCAATTGCTGCGCAACGCCAGCATCGCGATCCTGCGCGAGATCGGGGTGGACACCGGCGGCTCGAACGTGCAGTTCTCGATCAACCCGGTCGACGGTCGCATGGTGGTGATCGAGATGAATCCGAGGGTCTCGCGCTCGTCGGCGCTGGCGTCCAAGGCGACGGGCTTCCCGATCGCCAAGATCGCCGCCAAGCTGGCGGTGGGCTACACCCTGGACGAGTTGCGCAACGACATCACTGGCGGCGCCACGCCGGCCTCGTTTGAGCCCAGCATCGACTACGTCGTCACCAAGATTCCGCGCTTTGCGTTCGAGAAGTTCCCGGCGGCGGATTCGCGGCTGACCACCCAGATGAAGTCGGTGGGCGAGGTGATGGCGATGGGCCGCACCTTCCAGGAGAGCTTCCAGAAAGCGCTGCGCGGTCTTGAGACCGGCATCGACGGCCTGAGCGAGCGCACCGGCTGCCAGCCGTCTGACCGCGACGAGATCATCGAGGCCATCGGCAATGCCGGGCCCGAGCGCATCCTGTTCGTGGCCGATGCCTTCCGCATCGGCCTGTCGCTGGACGAGATTTTTGAAGAAACCGCCATCGACCCCTGGTTTCTGGCGCAGATCGAGGACTTGATCCACACCGAGTCCGAGCTCAAGACCCGCACGCTGGCCAGCCTGTCGGCCGCCGAGCTGCGTTTTGCCAAGCAAAAGGGCTTTTCGGACCGTCGCCTGGCCAAGCTGATGGCGACCAACCAGCACGAGGTGCGGCGTGCCCGCCATGCGCTGGGCGTGCGCCCGGTCTACAAGCGGGTGGACACCTGCGCGGCCGAGTTTGCGACCGAGACTGCCTACCTCTATAGCTGCTACGAAACCGCAGACGGTGAGTGTGAGGCCGAGCCGACGGGCCGCAAGAAGATCATGGTGCTGGGCGGCGGGCCCAACCGTATCGGCCAGGGCATCGAGTTCGACTACTGCTGCGTGCACGCTGCGCTGGCGCTGCGCGAAGATGGCTACGAGACCATCATGGTCAACTGCAACCCCGAGACCGTTTCCACCGACTACGACATCAGCGACCGGCTGTATTTCGAGCCGGTGACGCTGGAGGACGTGCTGGAAATCGTTGCGGTCGAACAGCCCAAGGGCGTGATCGTGCAATACGGCGGGCAGACGCCACTGAAGCTTGCGCGCGCGCTGGAAGCGGCTGGCGTGCCGATCATCGGCACCAGCCCGGACAGCATCGACCTTGCGGAAGATCGCGAACGCTTCCAGCAGATGATCACCAAGCTCGGACTGGTA
>JANYKR010000179.1 GCA_025358155.1 Betaproteobacteria bacterium | reverse complement strand
TTGGGCCTTCCACTGCCACAAGAGCCACCACACCATGAACGCGATGGGTCATGACGTGCCAACCATGATCGGCGTGGACCACCAGGGCATTGCCAAGCAGATCACCAAGCTGATCCCTGACTACATGGTGATGAGCGAGCGTGGCATGGCCGACATGGCCGAGATGGAGATGCCGCTGCCCGACAACACGGCGCCGATGATGACCGGCGACGGCCCCGTCGGCTCGGTTGAGATGGGAGGCATGTTCACCATGGTCAAGGTCCGCAAGGACCAGAAGCCAGGTGACTACAAGGACCCCGGTTGGTACCAGCACCCCAAGGGAACCGTCGCGTTCGAGTGGACCGGTGCGATGCCCGAGCCCGCCCGCTTCCAAGCCGACGGCGGCCAGTCGATGCCGACCAGGAACATGCCCATGAAAGAGGTCGAAGTGCAGGTCAGAAAACCTGTCGGACACACGGGCCATTGACGCCGGCCCCCAGAAAGCCTTCCGCATCACTCTGAAAGGAACTCACTTGAAACAGATCCCCCAACTCTTCGCGATGAGCGTCATCGCACTCAGCAGCGTCGCCTTCGCGCACGGCGACGAAGGCCACAACAAGAAACCCGGTGCCTCGCACGAGGAACACGCCGCAACGCTTGGGAAACCGGGCGACCCGAAGAAGGTGAGCCGCACCGTGGAGATCACCATGAGCGACGCGATGCGCTTCAGCCCGTCCAGTGTCGCGGTCAAGCGCAACGAGACCATTCGATTCGTGCTCAAGAACGAGGGCAAGCTCAAGCATGAAATGGTGCTGGGCACGATCAAGGAACTGAAGGAACACGCGGCGCTGATGCTCAAGTTTCCGGAGATGGAGCACGCCGATCCCAACCAGGCCAGCGTCGAACCCGGCAAGACAGGCGAATTGATCTGGCAGTTCACGAAGGCAGGAACCTTCGACTTCGCCTGCCTGCAGGCCGGCCACTACGAGGCCGGCATGAAGGGGCAGGTGATGGTCGCAGGTACGACCGCGCCCGCTAAGGCGGATGGTCATGCCGACCACAAGCACTGATCGACTTCTTCAACATCGCAAGAACTCACAACCACTTCCCAAAGGACTTCCCATGAACACTTTGAAATCCTTCATCTCGATGGCCGCCGTCGCCTTCGCCTCCACCGTGTCGTTCGCTGCGTGGGCGCAAGCCATGGCACAACCTACCGGCAGCGCGGCCGTCGTCCTGGCTCAAGCCAGCACGGGCGACATGACCGACGGCGAGATTCGCAAGGTCGACAAGGACACGAAGAAGATCACCATCAAGCACGGCGAGATCAAGAACCTCGACATGCCAGGCATGACGATGCTGTTCCAGGTCAAGGACCCGGCCATGCTGGACACGGTCAAGCCGGGAGACAAGGTGAGGTTCAGGGCTGAAAAGGCAGGCGGCGGCATCGTGGTGACGGAGATTCAGGTCGCCAATTGAGAGATCTCGACGCGCCGCTTTGGCGGTCCTGCCCGGGCTGCGCGGTTCCCGACTGCGTCTGTTGGTGGTGGCGTCCTACGCTGCCCTGGCCCGCATCTGTCTACAGTGAGCAAGACCACTGAAACCCAAGAAAACCATGATGAATTCGAAGATGCTCAAATCGTTCCGTGTTGCACTGCTCGTGCCGCTGACCGTGTTGACCCTCGCGACCGCCGCGCAGGCGCAGACCGCAAAGCCGATGGCCTCTTCGGCCAGCATGCCGATGGGCGGCATGCAGTCAGGTGCAGGGGGCTCGGCTGACATGAAGCAGTCGATGATGAGCGGAATGGACAGCATGCAGAAGATGCAGATGTCCGGCGACACCGACAAGGACTTCGCGATGATGATGAAGATTCACCATCAGGGAGCGGTGGACATGGCCAAAATGGAACTCGCCAACGGGAAGTCCCAGGTGATGAAGGCCATGGCCAAGAAGATCATCGCTGCCCAGAAGAAAGAGATCGCCGAGTTCGACCGGTGGCTGGCCGCTTCGAAGTAACTTGGTGCGTGGCGAGCCCGATCCAGCGTCGGAGGTCTCGCTTGCGCGCACAGTCGCGTGCCAGCGATTGCGGTTTTGGTCGCTTCTTGGGGGGGCGATCTCGCCCATGCGCCTCAACGACGAGGTCAACCTCGCGGTACAGGATCGCGCGCTCGCGCTGCGCCTGGAAAGCGACTTCACGACCGACTTGGCACGGTGCGAGCGCGTGACCGAACCGCAGTGGCAGCGCCGGCCAGCCGCCGGACGTTTTGGTGCGGTCAGCAGCGCGCGCCGCGGGCGCATCTACTACTTCGCCTCACGCGAGAAGCGCGATCGCTTAGAGCAGGCTCCAGAGCGCTATGCGCCCGGCAGGGCCGGCGCCCAGCCCGAAGGGCATGCACACCACCGTCATGGCTGCTGAACGGGCGTCGCGGATCGCGCCGCCGGCGCGGCTGCCGATCGGTTGGCGTGCCGTGCGGACTCGCCCGAAGCCGGCCGCGGTGGTGTCCGGCTTCGCGGCGCCGCTCGCGGCACGCGCCTGAGACTCGGCGCGCGATCAATCAGCAACGCCATGCACGTCTTCGTCCGCCTGCCTACGAGGCCGGCATGAACGGGCATCAAGCCCGGCGAAGTCAAGAATCTCGACATGCCCGGCATGGCGATGCTGTTCCAGGTCAAGAACCCGCGATGTTTGACATGAGCGCGAAACTCTTGATCCTCGTCAACAGGTCTGAGCCGGCCACTGGCACACTTCAACGTACCTAAGTAGGGTCATCTTCGTGTCCATGTTCTGCTACCGCCAACAACTACGCCGCTGGGCAGCACGCCTGCTGTTCCTGTGGATGTTTGGCGTGGGCGTCGGTATCGCCAACGCGTGCCTGGTTGTTCCCGGCATGGTGATGTTGGCGCCTTCGCATGCTTGGCGGGTCGCGGATGTGGTCGGTTCGCAGGCGCATGGAGGTGAGCACGGCATGTCTGGCCAGGCGGCTGGCGATCAGGGCCCCCTGGCCGAGCCCGATTCACAGGCCCAGCCGAACTGCGTGGACTGCTGCGACAAGGCGAGTGCTTCGACACCATTGCTGAAGTCTGCTCTTGACGGGCTGCAAGGGCACGCGGCGGTTCCGCTGCCGATAGCGACGGTCCTGCCCATGCCGGCGTTCGCGCCCTTGCAGTTGTGGATGCCCCGCCCTGACGGCGTGCTGGCTCCTCCTATTCCCATCGCCTTCCTGCGTCTGGCGCTATAGCGCCTGACACTGGCGGACGGCCCTTTCGGCTGCTCCGACCAGTGCACTCCCGTCTTGTCGTGTGACGCCATCGCCCGATGGCGGGCCGACGGGCGGTTTCCTCGTCGACCTCGATCTTGATGCGCCTTCGGCTTGTCGAATGATCGAGAACGTCATCACCCTTCTGGAGTTCATTGTCATGACCACGATCCGCATTCTCTTTGCTGTTGCCTTTGCCACGTCTGTCGCGTTCGCTGCGACGGCTCAAGCTCAATCCGCCCCGGCGGCCTCCGCGCCCATGATGAGCGGCAACACGATGCCGCACGACTGCGCCAAGCCGATGGCCAAGCACGACCATGGCGCTGAAAAGGGCACGCCGCGGCCGATGTCCATGACCGGCCCTTGCGCAGCTGGCGCGGCGGCCTCGGCACCCGAAGGTGCTGCGTCGGCGGCGAAGACCAAGAAGCTGCCCAAGCACAACCACGGCGCCGAAAAGAACAACTGATGCGCAAGCGCCCTTCGTTGACATTGCCAGGAGCCCATTGATGAAGACCTCCGACCAACCGGCCACTGGGCCGCTGAACTGCAGGTCGGCATACGGGCCGAAGGCGTTGAACCGTGCACTCGGACGAAGGGCGCGCGACCTGTTGTTTGTCTTTCTGGCCACCACGGGGCTGTCAGGCCCTGCGGTGGCACAGGAAGCTGTCTTAGGGGCAGACCTCCAGGGCCTGTTGGTCTACGCCCGCGCGCAGAGTCCTGAACTCAGGGCCATGCGGGACGAGGCCGACGCTGCCGCACAGCGCGTCGGGCCCGCCGGTGCGCTGCCCGATCCGGTGCTGCGGGTTGAGCTGATGAACATCAACAACTACGGCACCGACAACGCGCCGAGCTTGCTGCCATCGCGCGTTGGTGAAACCAAGTACACGCTGATGCAGAGCCTGCCCGGTTGGGGCAAGCGAGAACTGAAGCGTGACGCCGCAGCGGCGGACGCGAAGCAGGCCAACGCTCGCGCCGAAGGCACTTGGAGCGAACTGTCCGCACGCATCAAGGCCACCTATGCCGAGTATTTTCGTGCGGCCGGCAACGAGCGCCTGGCTGGCGAGATTCTGGGACTCATGTCGCGTCTGGAGCAGATCGCGCAGGTGCGGTACGCCGGCGGGCTGGCGGTGCAGCAGGACGCGATACGCGCTCAGCTAGAACAAACGGCCATGCGCACCGAGCTGATCGCGCTGGAGGCCGAGAAGCGTCAGATCGCGGCGCGCTTGAACGCACTGCTGGCACGCGACGGGTCGTCGCCATTGGCCGAACCACAGATGTTGCGCCCGCTGCCGGCGTTGGTGATGGCAGATGCCGTATCTCTGGCCGAGCAAGCCCGTACCAGAAACCCGCTCATCGCCGCCGAACTGGCGCGCCTGTCCGGCGCCCAGAAGAACCGTGAACTCACTCAGCGCAACCGCTATCCCGATCTGCTCGTCGGCGTGGCGCCATCGCAAGTGGGCTCGCGCATCACGACCTGGGGCGTGATGTTCGAGGTCAACATCCCCCTGCAGCAAGAGTCGCGGCGCAGCCAGGAGCGTGAGTCCGATGCGATGGTGAGCGCGGCACGATCGCGAGCCGACGCGTTGCAGAACCAGCTGCTCGGCGATCTGAGCGCCAACCTCGCCGGCCTGGACGCGGCCCGCCGCACGGAGGCGCTGATCAAGACCCAACTGCTGCCGCAGTCCGAGTTGAGCCTGAAGTCGGCCGTGGCCTCCTATGAGACTGGCAAGGCCGACTTCGCGATGCTGCTGGATGCGCAGCGCCAGATACGGAAGGCACGTCAAGAACTGCTGAAAACCCAGGTCGAGGCACAGATGCGCCTGGCCGACATTGAACGAATTCTGGGAGAAGACCTGTGAAGCCCTCGACGACCCTGCTTGCCTTGGTCCTGCTCGGCACCGTGAGCGCGGCCAGCTACTGGCTGGGCACACGCGCCCACGCGCCCAGTGCGGCGGCCGATGGCGCCATTGCCGCGTCTGCTGCGGCATCGGCCCCGAAGCTGCGCAAGCTGCTTTACTACCGCAATCCGATGGGTCTCGCGGACACCTCGCCGACCCCGAAGAAGGACCCGATGGGCATGGACTACATCCCAGTCTACGAAGGAGAGGACGAGTCTGCAGGCTCCGGCGAACCGGCATCGCCCAACCAGGTCCGCATCAGCACCGAGAAGGTCCAGAAGCTCGGTGTCCGCACAGAAGCCGCGTCGATGCGATTGCTGGGCAAGACCGTGCGCGCGGCGGGGCGGGTTGAGCCGGATGAGCGGCGCATCTACGCCGTGACGGCCAAGTTCGAAGGCTACGTCGAACGCTTGCATGTCAACGCGACGGGTCAGCCCGTGGCCAAGGGGCAGACGCTGTTCGAGGCCTACAGCCCCGAGCTGGTATCGACGCAACGCGAGTACGCGATCGCCATGCAGGGCCAGCAGGCGATGAAGGACGCGGGGTCCGAGGCTCAAGCCGGCATGAAGCAGTTGGCGGACTCCAGCCTGGCGCGTTTGCGCAACTGGGACCTCTCACTGGAGCAAATGGCTGCGCTGACGAAGTCCGGTCAGGCGCAACGCTTGATCACGTTTCCGTCGCCGGTGTCGGGCGTCGTTACCGACAAGAAGGCGCTGCAGGGCATGCGCTTCATGCCCGGCGAAATGCTGTATCAGGTGACCGATCTGTCGTCGGTGTGGGTGATCGCAGACCTGTCCGAGCAGGACATCGGTCTCGTCAAGACCGGCGCGAAGGCGCGCGTGACGACTACCGCGTACCCGAACGAGGTCTTCGACGGACGCATCACTTACGTCTATCCGACCATGAAGGCGGAGACCCGCAGCATTCAAGTGCGGGTGGAGCTGGCGAACCCGGGCCAGCGGCTCAAGCCCGCGATGTTCGCGCAGGTTGAACTGGCGGTGGGCGGAAAGGCGCCGGTGCTCACGGTGCCGGACTCGGCGGTGATCGACACCGGCACGCGGCGCATCGTGCTGGTCCAGGTCAAGGAAGGACGGTTCGAGCCGCGCGAGGTCGAAATCGGCGCGCGCGGCGAGAACTACATCGAGATCGTCAAGGGCGTGGCCGATGGTGAGCAGGTCGTCGTTGCGGCCAACTTCCTGATCGATGC
>JANYKR010000094.1 GCA_025358155.1 Betaproteobacteria bacterium | reverse complement strand
TGCCCGAGCCAGGCAAACACCTGCGGAGCGTCGAGCGCAGTCAATCGCACCTGGTAGCGTTGAAAGCCCTTGCCGGGGATGTGCATGTGCACCGCCACCCGTTCACCGGCCCGGCAGGGCCCGTCGATCTGCACGATGAAGGGGTTCCACTCGCCGTAGCGCGGCAGATCTGTCAATACCTGCCAGACGCGCGCAACGGGGGCGTCGATGTCGACAAAAGTGTCCAGCTGTTTCATGTGTGTCCGTCAGAGGTGGCAGCGGGATGCAGCCGAGGCGGCAGCCCAGCGTCAATCAGTGGCATTGGCACGGCCGGCGCCAGTCTGTACCCACTTGCGGGCCGGGATACCTCGCCAGGTTTCGCCCGCCGGCACCCGGGTGCCCGGCATGAGGTAGGCGCCAACCATCAGCACCGACCCATCTCCCAGCTCGGTGTTCGGAAAGATCACGCAATTGGGCCCGACCGTGACCCGCTTGCCGATCCTGACCGGCCCACTCGTCACCACGCCGCCGCCCATGAAACTGCCGCAAACCATCGAGGCCGTGCCCAGCGCCGTGCCGTCGCCGACCGACACCCGATAAGGATCGTCGATCACTCCGCCCAGCGCCACATCGCGGCCGATGCGTGCGCCGTAGAGCAACTCGACCAGCGGCTGCATGAACACCGGCACAAACGGTCGCAGCGCACCCTGGCCAAGACGGTAGACCACCGTCAGCAGCTTCCAGTAGATGAACTCCGACGACTGCTCGCCGTAAGCCCCGGCCCGCAGTGGAAACCAGCGCAACAAGGTGCGGATCAGCAGCGCGGTGGCCAGGCCATAGACCACCATGCCCAGCATCAGGTCGAACAAGACGTGGTAATCGCCCAGCGTGGCACGCGACCAGGGCTGCACGCCAGACACCGCCAGCAGGCTGATCAGCAACAACAGGCTGATCGCCAAGGTGGACAGCAGGTAATCATGCCAGCTCGTCTTCAAGGGCGCTCTCCAACCGATTCGCTGCCGGCCCAAACGACGGCAAAGTCACCGACGCCCAGCAGCATAACGGAGGGCAGATTGCCGCGCAAAATCACCGCTGCGGCGACCCGGCGCGTCACAAATGCCCCTGGGCTGCGGGCTACACTGGTTTGCGATGGATGCCTTGGACCGCCCGAGACGCAACGCCTGAGGCCGACCCGGAAATGATGCCTGACCCCGCAACCGCAAGCACCGCGCCCCTACCGGCCGCCTGCGGCCTGCCCTGCTGCCCACGCGCCTAGGCCGTGATGGAACCGGTAGCCATCGTCAGTGGTGTCGACAAGTCCTACCAGATGGACGCGGTCCGGGTACCGGTGCTCAAGAACATCGACCTGCTGATCCGGCCCGGCCTGTTCACCGTGTTGCTGGGGCCGTCGGGCAGCGGCAAAACCACCTTGCTCAACCTGTTTGGCTGCCTCGACCGGGCCGACCGAGGCGACGTGGTGGTGGCGGGCTGCGCGGTCAACAGCCTCAGCGACAACGCTTTGTCAGACTACCGCGCCGCCAACATCGGCTTTGTGTTCCAAAACTTCAATCTGGTGTCGGTACTGAGCGCCTACGAAAACATCGAATACCCGTTGGTCCTGGCGGGCATGGCGCCAGAGCGCCGCCACAAGCGGGTGACCCGTTTGCTGGCGGCGGTCGGTCTCAGCGAGCATGCACGCAACTTGCCCGGCCAGTTGTCAGGCGGGCAACGGCAGCGGGTGGCCATTGCCCGGGCGCTGGCACGCAAACCCAAGCTGGTGATTGCCGACGAGCCGACCGCCAACCTAGACAGCAAGACCGGCAGCGCGATCCTGTCCCTGATGCGCCGCATGCAGGCCCGCTACAAGATCTCGTTCTTGTTCTCGTCCCATGACCGCAGCCTGATCAAAGCGGCGGACGACCTGATCATGCTGCGCGACGGGGTGATCCAGTCAATCCGGCGCAAGCCGCTGGCGCCCGACAGCCTGCGTCAGCCCGAGGGGGGCGATACCCTGGCTGACGCATGACCGGTGCCGCACGATGAACACCTGGTCACTGGCCCTGCGCAACCTGCTGCGCAACCGCCGCCGCTCGATAGCAACGCTGCTGGCCTTGGCGATCGGCGCTTCCGCGATCCTGATTTTTGCCGGCTACAGCGCCAACATCCGCATCAGCATGCTCACCGCCTACGTGCGCGGCGGCGGCCACCTGCAGATCCAGCACCGCGATTTTTATCTTTACGGCAACGGCAACCCGACGGCCTACGGCCTGCTGGGTTATGACAAGGTGCTGGCGGCCGTGCGCGACGACCCGGCGCTCAAACCGATGCTGAGCGTGGTCACGCCCACGCTGCAGTTCGGCGGCATCGCCGGCAACTACGAGGCCGGCGTCTCGCGCACCGTGGTGGGCACGGGTTATGTGGCCGCCGATGTCGGCCGAATGCGGCGCTGGAACGAATACGCGTTGTCGCTGGAGCCACCACCGTTTTTGCTCGAAGGCGCGCCCGCCGATTCGGCCATCGTGGGCATTGGCGTGGCGCGGGTGCTGCTGCTGTGCCAGTCGCTCGGCATCAAGGATTGCCCGAGCCCGGAGCAAGCCGCTGCCGCCACCGGTGCCAGCCTGCCCGCCGACATCGCCGCGCTGGCGCAAACCGATGCCGCACCGGCCGCCCCCGCCGCCGCTGGCAAGGCCCGCATCGAGCTGCTGGCGGGGCACGGCCGGGGCACGCCCAACGTGGCCTCGCTCAACGTGCTGGCCGCCGAGGGCCAGGGTTTCAAGGAGCTCGACGAAGTCGCCATCGTGCTGCACCTGGCGCAGGCGCAAAAGCTGGTGTACGGCCGCGCTGCGCCGCGGGCCACTGCCCTGATGGTGCAACTCAACCAGACCGAACAACTGCCCGCAGCGGCCGCACGGCTCACCGCCTTGCTGAACGAGGCCGCGCCCGGCCAGCCGCTGTCGGTGCTGGACTTTGAGGCGCTCAACCCGTTTTATGTGCAGACCATGCAGTTGTTCGACATGATCTTCGGCTTCATCTTCGCGTTGATCGGCGGCATCGTGCTGTTCACCGTGAGCAACACCATGAACGCTGCCGTGGTGGAGCGAACCGTGGAGATCGGCACGCTGCGGGCCGTGGGCCAGCGCCGCTCAGGCATCCGCCGGTTGTTTGTGGCCGAGGGCCTGCTGCTGGGCGTGGCGGGCGCCTTGCTGGGGGTGCTCACTGCGCTGCTGGTGGCGGTGGTGGTCAACCACCTCGACCTGACCTGGCTTCCGCCAGGCACCTCCGAGCCGCTGCCGCTGAACCTGCGGGTCTGGGGCGAAACCCGCACCATCGTCGGCACCACCCTGGGCCTGATCGTGATTGCCGCCGTATCGGCCTGGTGGCCGGCCTGGCGGGCGGCAAACCTGAACATCGTGGAGGCCTTGCGCCATGCCTGAATCTTTGATGACCCTGCTCCCTGCCCCGATCGCGCCGGGGCCCACACTGCCAACGACCCGCCGGACGCTGCTCTGCAGCGCAGCGGGCGGCGTCATTGCAGTCGCACTGGGCGGTCTGGTGACCGGGGGCCGGGCCCTGGCCGCCCCCAGTGCCCAGGCCATACTGGTCGCCAGCGATGCGGTGCGCAACCCGGGCCAGCCGTTCCGGGTGACGTTGACCTTGACCGAGTTCGAGAAGGGCCAGCAGGTCGACACCAGCACGGTGACGAGCTACTCCCGCACGCTCGAAGGCAATGGCCAGTTTGCCAGCCTGGTGCGTTTTGTGCTGCCGGCACGGGACACCGGCAAGCTGATGCTCAAAAGCGGCAACGACCTCTGGTTTTTTGATCCCGGCACCCAGGCCAGCGTGCGCATCTCGCCGCAACAGCGGCTGATGGGCCAGGCGTCCAACGGTGACGTGATCAGCGTCAACTACGCCCGTGACTATCAGGCCAGCTTGCTGGCCGAAGAGCCGGTGCAGGACGGCGAGCGGCGCACCCGGCAGGCCTACAAACTGCAGCTTGTCGCCACCAACCCCGATGCCACCTACCCGGCCATCGAGCTGTGGGTCGATACCGAGAACGACTGGCCGATCAAGGCCCGGTTTCTGGCAGAGTCGGGCCGGCTGCTCAAGACCGCCTACTACCGCCGCTTCCAGAAACATCTCGGCGCTGAACGGCCAGGTGAGATCGTCATCATCGACGGTCTGAGCCCGGGGGCTGTCACCCTGGTGCGCATGACGGACTACAGTGCACGCAACATCCCTGCCGCCTGGTTTCAGCGCGACTTTCTACCCCGCTTTCAACCGGACTAGCCCCATGACAAACCTGAGAACCACGGCCCGGCGTTCGATCTGGCGTCCAGTTTGCCTGGCAGTGTTGTCAGCCTGGCCGGTTGCAGCCTGGTGTGCTGACGATGACGATGCCTTGTCTCTGCAAGCCGCACCCGCCGCCGAGGCACAGGCGCCAGCCGCTGCGCCGGAGACGCGGCTGTACGGCGAGGCTGCCGTCGGCCGGGTCTGGCAGCGTTATGGCCAGCCCACGCTGACCTCTCACCGGCTGTCGATCGACCTGAGGCACCGCCAAAAGCTGGCGCCGGGCTGGCAATGGGCGTTTTCAGACCGGCTCGACAGCGCCCGGCCGGTGGGCGAAGGGGAAACCAGCACGCTCAACAGCCTGCGTGAGGCCTACGTCAGCTGGCAGCCCGCAGACGGCAGCAGCGTGGTCGATCTGGGCCGTGTCAATGTGCGCAATGGCCCGGGCTACGGCTACAACCCGACCGACTACCTGCGCGACGGTGCCCTGCGCACCGTCACCACCACCGACCCGATCGCGCTGCGCGACAACCGGCTGGGCACGGTGATGTTGCGGGCCCAGCGTTTGTGGACCGACGGCGGGGTGTCGCTGTCACTGGCCCCCAAATTGGCGGACGGCCCAAGCAAGGGCAGCTTCAACCTGGATCTTGGCGCCACCAACGCCCGCAACAAGCTGCTCGCCACCTGGAGCCTGCGCCCCTCCGACCGCATCAACGGCCAGGTGCTGGCTTTTGCTGAACAAGGCCGCAGCACCCAGCTGGGGGCAAGTGCCACCGCGCTGTTGACGGATGCGGCTGTCGCCCATGTCGAGGCCTCGCGCGGCCGGGCGGACGACCTGCTGGGCCAGGCGCTGGGCCAGCCCGCCACGCCGCAAACCCGCAACAAGCTGGTCACCGGCCTGACCTTGACCACCTCGACCCGGCTCGCGCTCACGGCCGAGTACGCCTACAACGGTGCCGCACCCGACCGCGCCACCTGGCAGGCGGCGGGCGCTGCCGGCCCTCAGGCTCTGGGCCGCTACCTGCAAATCGCCCAGCTGCGCCAAGACAACGCCACCCGCCAGGCCTGGCTGTTCTACGCCAGCCAAAAGAGCCTGGGCCTGAAGAATCTGGACCTGACCGCCCTGCTGCGCATCAATGCCGACGACCACAGCCGCTTGGCCTGGGTCGAGCTGCGCCACCACTGGGACCATGCCGATCTTGCGCTGCAGTGGCAAAGCACCCGAGGGTCTGCGCTGACTGAATACGGCGTTCAACCCTACCGGCAGACCCTGCAACTGCTGGGTACCTGGTTTTTTTGACCGGCCGGACGGTGCTCAGCGCAAGGCGCCCTCGGGGCGCCCATCACTGCGCTGAGGGTGAGGCCCGTGCCGAGCCGGTCAAGCGCTGCGCCACCTGGTCAAAAACCTGGCCCGGCACAGGCGCCGAGGCTTGAAGCGCCTGCAGCCGCTGCGCGG
>JANYKR010000037.1 GCA_025358155.1 Betaproteobacteria bacterium | reverse complement strand
GTACGTGCGCGCCGCCGAGGCCATTGGCGCCAGCCAGGTGAGCCGCATGTTCCGCCACATCCTGCCCAACGTCAGCCATGTGATCCTGGTACGCATGAGCCTGCTGGTGGTGGGCTTCATCAAGAGCGAGGTGATCCTGTCTTACCTGGGCCTGGGCGTGCCGATCGACCAGGTCAGCTGGGGCACGATGCTGGCCGAGTCACAGAGCGAGCTGATCCTGGGTTTTTGGTGGCAGTTGGCCGCCACCGCCGCCTTCATGGCCGTGTTTGTCACCGCATTCAGCCTGATGGCCGACGCCTGGCGCGATGCGCTCGACCCCAAACTGCGCGGCGCAGAGTGATGTTCCACCCCCGAAGCGCGTTCGGCGCTCCCCCTCAAGCGGGCAACGCCAGCGGCCCGGCAAAGCCGGCTCCGCGGCGTTTGCTTGATGCGGTATCGCCGCGCTGGAGTCTTTGACGTGCTGCTCTCTATCCAAAACCTCAAAGTCGCGTTTCGCCTGGGCGAACGTGGCGCCACCACGCTGGCCCGCGCCGTCAACGGCGTCAGCTTCGACATCCCCGAGAACTCGACGCTGGCGCTGGTCGGCGAGTCCGGCTCAGGCAAGAGCGTGACGGCGATGTCGATCCTGAACCTGCTGCCCGACAACGCGCAGCGCACTGGCGTCATCCTCTACCGGGGCAGCGACCTGCTCAAGGCCAGCCGGCCCGAGCTGCAGGGCTTGCGCGGCCGCGAGATTGCCTGCGTGTTCCAGGACCCGATGAGCTCGCTGAACCCGGTGTTCACCGTGGGCGCGCAGCTTGCCGAGCCGCTGATCAAGCACCTGGGGATGGGCGGGCGCGCCGCGCTGGCCCGGGCCGAGGCGCTGCTGGCCGAGGTGGGCATGCCCGAGCCCAAGCGCCGGCTGTCGGCCTATCCGCATGAGCTCTCGGGCGGCCAGCAGCAGCGGGTGATGATTGCGATGGCGCTGGCCTGCGAGCCCAAGCTGCTGATTGCCGACGAGCCCACCACCGCGCTGGACGTGACGATCCAGCGCCAGATCCTGGAGCTGCTGGCGGGCCTGCAGCAAAAACACCGCATGAGCGTGCTGTTCATCAGCCACGACCTGGGCGTGGTGGGCGAGATCGCCGACAGCGTGGTGGTGATGCGCCACGGTGTGGTGCGTGAGCAAGGCCCGGTGGCGCAGATCTTCAGCGCGCCGGTCGACCCCTACACCCGCGCGCTGCTGGCCTGCCGGCCCAGCCTGGTCGATACGCCCGCACGGCTGACGGTGATCGACGAGCACATCGCCGGCGGCACTGCAGTCACCACGGCCAGCGCCGCTGTCAAGGACCCGAACGCGCCGGTGGTGCTGGAGGTGCGGGCGTTGGCCAAGAGCTTCTTCTTGAAAGTCGGCCTGTTCGGCAAGCGCGAGTTCAAGGCGGTGCAGGGCGTGAACTTCAAGCTCAAGCGCGGCCACACGCTGGGCGTGGTGGGCGAGTCGGGCTCGGGCAAGACGACGATGGGCCTGACGCTGCTGCGCCTGCACGAGCCGACCGGCGGCGAGGTGATATTCGACGGCCAGAACCTGCTGACCCTGAGCGACCGCGAGCGCCAGCTGATGCGCCGGCGCATCCAGATCGTGTTCCAGAACCCGTACGCCAGCCTGAACCCGCGCTTCACCATCGGCCAGACCCTGGTCGAGCCGATGACGATCCACGGCATCGGTGCGGACAGCGCTGAGCGCGAGGCCCGGGCGCGGGCGCTGCTGGTCAAGGTCGGGCTGGGGCCGGACGCCATGGCCAAGTACCCGCACGAGTTTTCGGGCGGCCAGCGCCAGCGCGTGGCCATCGCCCGCTGCCTGACGCTCAACCCCGAAGTGCTGGTGCTCGACGAGGCGGTCAGCGCGCTCGACGTGTCGGTGCAGGCCCAGGTGCTCAACCTGCTGCGTGACCTGCAGGACGAGCTCGGCCTGTCCTACGTCTTCATCAGCCATGACCTGGCGGTGGTGCGCTTCATCAGCGACGAGGTGCTGGTGATGAAGGACGGCGAGGTGGTCGAGCAAGCCAGCGCGGCGCAAATCCTGGCCGCACCGCAGCAGGACTACACCCGGCGCTTGCTGGGCGCGGTGCCGCGCGGGTGGGTGGCGCCGGCGTCGATCACCGGGTGATCGGCAACGGCTCGTGCCGGTGCTCGCCGCACCGGCAGGCCAAGCGGCTCAGCGTCTGGGCGGCGCGTAGACATTGGTTTTGACCCATCGGTAGTGGCGCTCTTGCCGCACCCGCAATTGTTCGTCTTGCAGGACCCGCTCAAACAGTGCGATCACATCATTGGCCAGCGACTGGGCGGCCACCGGGCGGCAGGTGAGTGCGGGAAACCGCTCCGCGCAAAAGCTGACGTCTTGCTGGTTCTTGGGCAGCTTGACACCCAGTGCGGCGGCCTCGGCCTCGATGTCACTGCGGTGAAAATCGACCTGAGGGCAACCAGGCACCCAACGCTCCTGAAACAGGCGGTCGATGATGGCCGAGTACATCTGTACATCTGTCCCTTGGTTCCGGACGCTTCAGACATCGGACGCGACGCCGTCAAATTCAAACTGTGGCTGATCCGTCGCATCACGGACATCCGCAGCCGTCCTGATTCGGCCGGCGATGGGGCTGGCGGCCAAGCCGTAGCGACGAACCGCGTCTGCCATCGTGAAGTTCAGCGCCGCTTCACTGCCCATGGTCAGCGCCAGGGTTGGCTTGGAAGGCGCCAGACCCATCGCTTTGATCCATTGCGATGCCACGGCGCGCGCCAGCAAAGGCGGCACGGAGTTGCCAATCTGCCTGAATCCGTGCCACTTGGTGGCATGAAAGCGAAACCAGTCCGGGTAGGAGTGCAGCCGCGCAGCTTCGCGCACGGTGATGACCCGGGCCAGGTGCGGATGAATCGGGCGCGGTGAGGTGAAGGGCCCTCCGGGCGCTTTCGTGCCGGCCCGCAAGGTGTTGCAAACGGCTGCTGGCCGTGAGCAGCCGGGGGTCCCCGCGCCGGGGGTGTGAAAAGTCACTGGCGTCCCCGGTCTCGCCACGCAGTTTGCGGGCGTAGACCGAGCGCGGCCCCAGCTTGGCTGCCACATGGTCGCAGTCTTGCAAGGCATCGAACTGGTCGGCATCGGGCAGGTCGCCAATGGCCTCGAACACGGTCACCCGCGTGGTCTTGCCCGGGTAGTCAGGCAGCACCTGATCTTGCCGCGCGGCCCGCAGCGAGGGTCGTTCAGCGCCCGCTTGACAATGGTTGAAAAGCCCTGGCAGGGCGCGCCGCCACAAACGGCATCAATGTCGCGGTTGCCAATGCCGGCCCGCTGGCGGACTTGCGAACCGGACAAGGACACCACGCTGCGACAGATCGCCACCGACGCCGGAAAGTTGTGGTGATGCCCCGGTAATGCGGGCCGTTGACCGTACAAAAAAACAGTTTCGCGTGGCGATTTTTTGCACCTGCGCGCGGCTGAACGTCATTGTGGGTCTATGGCACGGCCTTCGTGTTGCAAACAAAATCGTCCCATGCGGCACACTGCAAGTCACGGAGATACCCACACATGAATGCTGAACTGAATCCTTTCAGACGCCTGATTCTCGCCGCCCTGGCTGCGCCTTGGCTGGGCGGCCTGGCCGTGGCGCCCACAGGGGCCCAGGCCCAGCCGGCCTGGCCCGGCAAGCCAGTGCGCATCGTCGTGCCGTTTGCCGCCGGTGGCACCACCGACATCCTGGCCCGCTCGCTGGCGCCCGAGCTGCAAAAGGCTTTTGGCCAGCCCTTCGTGGTGGACAACAAGCCCGGCGCCGGGGGTAACTCCGGCGCTGCCGAGGTGGCCAAGTCAGCGCCCGATGGCTACACCCTGCTGATGGGCACCGTGGGCACCCACGCGATCAACTCGGCGCTCTACCCCAAGATGCCGTTTGATCCGGTCAAGGACTTTGCGCCCATCACGATGATGGCCGGCGTGCCCAATGTGCTGGTGCTGAACCCGGCGTTTGCGCAAAAGTACGGCATCAACTCGGTGGCTGACTTCATCCGGGCGGCCAAGGCCAACCCGGGCAAGTTCAACATGGCCAGCTCGGGCAACGGCACCTCGATCCACCTCGCGGGCGAGCTGTTCAAGAGCATGACCGGCAGCTACATGGTGCACTTTCCGTACCGGGGCTCGGGCCCGGCACTGATTGACCTGATCGGCGGCAGCGTGGACCTGATGTTCGACAACCTGCCCTCGGCGTTGCCGCAGATCAAGGCTGGCAAGCTCAAGGCACTGGCCGTGACCAGCGCCACCCGCTCAGCCGCGCTGCCCGACCTGCCCACCATCGCCGAGGCCGGTGGCCCGGCGCTCAAGGGTTACGAGGCCAGCTCCTGGTTCGGCCTGATGGCGCCGGCCGGCACGCCGCCGGAGGTGGTGGCCCGTTTGCAGCAAGAGAACGCCAAGGCGCTGCTCAGCCCGGCGCTGAAGGAGCGCCTGCAGGCCCAAGGGGCTATCCCCGGTGGCATGAGCAGCCCTGCGTTTGTCAGCTTCATTGCGGCCGAGAGCCAAAAATGGGCGGCCGTGGTCAAGGCCTCGGGCGCCAAGGTCGATTGAGGTTTGGGTCGGGCTGCCGTCTGCTCAAGGCTGTCGGCAGGTCAGTCAGGCTTTAGCGGTCAGCCCAGATGACCGGCTGGCGCGAGCCGGCCCAGTTGTCGTAGCGTGCGCCGTAGACCTCTTCGACCCGGTTGCGCTTGACCTTGAAGGTAGGGGTGATGAAGCCGTTGTCCACCGTCCACGGCTCGGTCACGACGATCAGGCTGTCGAGCTGCTCGTGCGGGTCGAGCGTGGCATTGATGGTCTTGAGGTGGGCGCCCAGCGAGGCCACCAGCGCGTCGCGCCCGGCCGCATCCCGCACGCTGGTGATGGCCTCGGCGTTGAGCATCACCACCGCCAGCGGCTGACCCAGGTTGGCGCCGGTGACGCAGCAGGCCTCGACCGCGCCGTGCATCACCAGCTTGTCCTCGATCGGTGCGGGCGCCACGTACTTGCCCTTGCTGGTCTTGAACAAGTCCTTGACCCGGCCGGTGATCTTGAGGCTGCCCTCGGCGTCGATCGAGCCCTTGTCGCCGGTGTGCAGCCAGCCGTCGGGCGTAAAGGCCTCGCGGGTCAGCTCGGGCTCTTTGTAGTAGCCCAGCATCAAACCCTCGCTCTTGACCAGGATCTCGCCGTTGGCCGGGTCGATCTTGCAGGCCACGCCGTCGTAGGCCGGCCCGACCGTGCCGGGGCGCTGCACGCCGGGCAGGGTGGCATGCGAGACACCGCAGTTCTCGGTCATGCCGTAGACCTCGATGATCGGCAGGCCGAGCCGGGCGTACCAGTTGAGCAGTTCGGGCGGCATCGGCGCGGCGCCGCCAGCGGCAAATACACATTGGTCCAGCCCCAGCGCGCCCAGGATCTTCTTGCGCACGATGCCGCGCAGGATCGGGATCTTGAGCAAGCGGGCCAGCTTGGCCGGCGGCATCTTGGCCGCCACGCCCTGCTGGAACTTGACCCACAGCCGGGGCACCGAGAAAAACGCCGTGGGCCGCGCCCGCTGCAAGTCTTGCGTGAAGGTGTCGAGGCTGTCGGCAAAAAACACCTGCATGCCGGTGGCCAGGAGACCGTGTTCAACCAGGGTGCGCTCGGCCACGTGCGACAGCGGCAGGTAGCTCAGCATGCGGGTGTCCTCGTTGACCACCAGCCGCTTCAGGCCCGCCTCGATCGACCAGGCAAAAGTGCCGAAGCTGTGCATCACGCCCTTGGGTGCGCCGGTGGTGCCCGAGGTGTACATGATCGTGGCCAGCTCGTCGCCGTCGCGCACCGGCTTGCCGGCCAGCGGCGGTGTGCGGGCGGTGATCGCCTCCCAGTCCTGGGTGCCTGTCGGCATCTCGGCCATGGGTGCGGCCAGTGGCAGCCGGATGCAGGCCAGCCCCGTCTTGACGGCCGCCTCCACGCCCGGGCGCATGCCGGCCCAACCGTCGAGCTTGCCGATGAACAGCCAGCGCGCCTCGCTGTGCACCAGGATCTGGCGGATGGTGTCGGCCGCCAGCGTCGGGTACAGGGGCACCGACACGCCGCCCGCCAGCCAGATTGAAAAGTCGGCCATCAGCCACCAGGCGGTGTTCTTGGAGATCAGCGCCACCCGGTCGCCGGGCTGCAGGCCCTGGCTTTGAAGGTGCGCGGCCATGCGGCGTGCGCCGTCCATCACCTGGGCCCAGGTGAAGGTGCTGACGGCGCCACCGCCCATCGGCTGGGTCAGCACGACATGGGACGGCGCTGCTTGCTCCCAGTGGTAGAGGCGCTGCAGCGCCAGTTTGGACGGATCGACGGGGGTGTGGCGCATGACGGGGCCCTTTCTCGGCAACAACGACAACGCCGGGCAGGGTACCCGGGCGCCGGGCGGCTGCCCAGCGGGGGTTTCGAGAACAGGGTTGACACCCGTCAGGCGCGTCGCCGGGCGGGCGCCTGGTTCAGGATCGGCCTCGCGCCTGGGCCTCGTCGATTTGCTCGACCAGACGGCGCACCGCGCGCAAGGCCATCGTGGGGTCGAGCTCGGCCTGGGCAGCGATCTGCGGCACCAGCGCATCCAGGCTGTCGGGTTGCTGCATCAGCGTTGCCGCGATCACCGACAAAGCCAGCACGCCGCGCCGCGCCGGTGGCACGGACAACTCGAGCAGCGCCTGCGCCTGAACATGGTGGCGCACGCTGGTGACCGCCTGGGGCCCCAGGCCCCAGCTCTCGCACAGCGCGGCGCCCAGCGCGTCGTGGCTGACGCCAAAGCCGGCATGCTCCATCTGGCACAGCTCGCTGTCATTGGCGGCGGCGCGCAGCATCGCCCGGTAGTGGTCGGGAGCATGGCGGAACAGCACCGCCTTGCCGCACTCCTCGAACAGGCCGGCCGAATGTGCTGCCCAGGCGTCCTGCCCCAGCGCCTGCGCCAACCGGCCCATCAGCAGGCCGCGCTGGGCCGCGCGCTGCCAGATCGGTTCCAACTCGGCGGTGGGCGGGAACGCCGCCCGCAATCCCATCTCGAAGGTGATGCCCGCCACCTCCCGCGTGCCCAGGTAGGTGATGGCTTGCTGAACGCTGCTGACCCGGCCGTCCAAGCCGTAGAGCGAGGAGTTCACCGCCTTCATCACCGCAGCGGCCAGCGCCATTTCGATCTCGACCAGCGAGGCGATGGCACGTTGGTTCACCTCGTCCTCGGCCAGCAGCAGCGACAGCTTGACCAGCGCATCGGGCTTGGCCGGGATGTCGATCTCGAGCGTGCGCAGTTGGGGGTCGACGGACATGGTGCAGGCAGCCACGGGACGCGGCCGGAAGGTGGGCGGACAGACGTTCAGCCTAGGGCCGGGCAGGCATGCATGAAGGCCGGATTCGAGCCGCAGATTCGGTGCTGTTCTGGCCCCGGGATGTTGGCCGCAGGGGTCAGCGCCGAGCCGCTGCCGAGTTGACGCCGCCCGCTGCAGGGGCGCTTTTAGACCCATGCAGCCAAAAAAAAGCGCCAGACCAAAAAGCCTGGCGCCCTGGGTCGGGTCTGCCGCAAGGGCGCGGTGGTCTGCACCACCCGCCCCGACGTCGCCCACCTGTTTTACTGCTGCAGCTGTCTCCTCAGTCCCCCAGGCCAGTGCGCTCGCTACAACGGACCGCACCGGCCGAGTGCGGGCACTTTAGGCACCACCCCGGCGGGCGTCATCCCGGGTTAACCCGTCAATTCAACCGCGCGGCAACACAGCAGACACCCTCAGTCGGGCGATGTCGGCCTTCAGGTCGCTGCCTGGCGCAGCCATTCGGCGGCCCGCTCGGCAATCATCAGCGTAGGCGAGTTGGTGTTGCCGCTGGTGATGCTGGGCATCACGCTGGCGTCAGCAATGCGCAGGCCGGCCACACCAAAGACCCGCAGCTCGCTGTCCACCACAGCGTTCGGGTCGTCGGCACGGCCCATCTTGCAGGTGCCAACCGGATGGAAGATGGTGGTGCCGATGTCGCCGGCGAGCCGCGCCAACTCGTCGTCGGTCTGGAACTGCATCCCCGGCGTGACCTCATTCGGCCGGTACTTGGCGAGCGCGGGCTGGGCGGCGATGCGGCGCGTCAGGCGCAGCGACTCGGCAGCGATGCGGCGGTCATGCTCGGTCGACAGGTAGTTGGCCTGGATCGCCGGCGCGTCCTCGGGCCGGGGCGAGCGGATCTGCACCTGGCCACGCGACGTGGGGTTGAGGTTGCAGACGCTGGCCGTGAAGGCGTTGAAGCGGTGCAGCGGCTCGCCAAAGGCGTCGAGTGACAGCGGCTGCACGTGGTACTGCAAATCAGGCCAGGCCAGGCTGGCGGAGGACTTGGTGAAGCAGCCGAGCTGTGACGGCGCCATGCTCATCGGCCCGCTGCGCCGCAGCAGATATTCCAGGCCGATCAGGCCCTTGCCCCAGAGCGAATTGGCCTGGGTGTTGAGCGTCTTGACGCCCTGCACCTCAAACACCGAGCGGATCTGCAGATGGTCTTGCAGGTTCTCGCCCACGCCGGGCAACTCGTGTTGAACGCTGATGCCGTGGCGTTGCAACAGCGCACCCGGCCCGATGCCCGAAAGCTGCAGGATTTGCGGCGTACCAATCGCGCCGGCCGCCATCACCAGCTCACCGCCGTCGCGCAGCCGGGCCACCAGCGGCGCGCCCCGGTTGTGGTCGTGACCCTCGGGCCGCACCTCCACGCCGGTCACGCGCAGGCCCCGGTCGTCGCGGGCGCTGATCAAGCGGGTGACCTGGGCGCCGGTCCAGACCTGCAGGTTGTCGCGTTGCTGCACCGGCCGCAAAAAGGCCTTGGTGGCGTTCCAGCGCACACCGCCGCGCTGGTTGACCTCGAAATAGCCCACGCCCTCGTTGTTGCCGCGGTTGAAGTCGGCCGTCGCCGGAATGCCGGCCTCTTGCGCCGCCGCTGCAAACGCGTCCAGGATCTCCCAGGACAAGCGCTGCCGGTCAACCCGCCATTCACCCCCCGCACGCTCGCCGGTGGCATCAAACCCCGGCGCAGCATGGTGGCTGTCGCCACCCCGCCAGTGGTCCTCATGTTGTTTGAAGTAGCGCAGGCAATCGTCCCAGCGCCAACGGGCATCACCGGCCGCTGTGGCCCAGCCGTCGTAGTCGCGCTGCTGGCCGCGCATGTAGATCATGCCGTTGATGCTGCTGCAGCCGCCCAGCACCTTGCCGCGCGGGTAGCGCAGCTTGCGGCCGTTCAGCCCGGCGTCGGGCTCGGTGGAGTACAGCCAGTCGGTGCGCGGATTGCCGATGCAGTACAGGTAGCCCACGGGGATGTGGACCCAGAGGTAGTCGTCATTGCCACCGGCCTCGATCAGCAGCACCCGTTTGGCCGGATCGGCCGAGAGTCGGTTGGCCAGCAGGCAGCCGGCCGTGCCGGCGCCGACGATGATGTGGTCGTAGATCGGTTGCATGTCGCTCATCGTCGGCTCAAAAAGGCGGTCAGGTCGGTCAATGCCATGAAGCTCAACGCAAGGTCGGGCTGGCCAGGATCGGGAACAGCTTGACCAGGCCGTCGGCCAGCAACTCCACCGCCATCGCCGCCAGGATCAGGCCCATCAGCCGGGTCATCACATTGATGCCGGTGCGGCCCAGTACCCGCGCGATGCGGCCGGACGCAGCAAACGCTGCGTAGGTAGCCAGGCCGATCACCACGCCGTAGCCCACCAGCACCGCATGCTGCAAAAAAGTCTGGGTCTTTTCGGCGTAGATCACCACGGTGGAAATGGTGGCCGGGCCGGTCAGCAGCGGAATGGTCAGCGGCACCACCGCCACACTCAAGCCGATGTCGGCCTTGTTCTGGCCCTCGGCCACGTCGTCTTTGCCGCTTTCGGCCGGCTGGGCGTTGAGCATGTGCAGCGACGAGATCAGCAGCAACATGCCACCGCCGACCTGGAACGACGCAATCGAAATGCCGAAAAACCCGATGATCTGCAGCCCCGCCACGCCGCTGATCGCGATCACGCAAAAAGCCGAAAACGAACTCACCCGCAGCGTGCGCTGGCGCTCGCTGCGGTTCAAGCCCTGCGTGAAGGCCAGAAAAAACGGCACCGCACCGATCGGATTGACGATGGCCAGCAGCGCGATCAGCGGTTTGAGCAAGTCCATCGAGCTGGTGGTCATGGCGGGTGTGCAAGACGAGTTTGGGCGGGGTCCGGGTTGGCTCTGGCCCGGTACGGTCGGACCAGAGCGCCGGCCCTGTGCACCGATTTGAGGCTTTCCGGCATCGCCTGTCGTGCCGGCAAGGCCCCGCAGGCAAGGGGTTGTACCCGCCTGACAACACTCATGATACTTGCGGGTTTAACCCGGTTCCGCCGCACTGGCAGCACTACGTGATTTGCCACCATAATGTTCTTACGGGGCGTAGACGCTCCCGGCCCGTGTCTGGAGACGGCGCCTGTAGCTTGAGTGTTTCACGCTGGGTTGAAGCTCCACATGGATTACTTTTCTTGAGAAGGAGCTTCCCGCCATGGGAAACAAGCTTTACGTCGGCAACCTCGCGTACTCGGTGCGTGATGAATCTCTGCAGCAATCGTTTGGCCAGTTTGGCACCGTGACATCGGCCAAGGTCATGATGGACCGTGAAACCGGTCGGTCCAAAGGCTTTGGTTTTGTCGAAATGGCGTCCGACCCCGAGGCGCAAGCGGCGATGAACGGCATGAACGGCCAGCCGCTCGAAGGCCGGGCCATCGTCGTCAACGAAGCCCGCCCGCGCGAAGACCGCCCGGGTGGCGGCGGCGGTGGTGGCGGCTACGGCGGTGGTGGCGGCGGCTACGGTGGCGGCGGCGGTAGCCGCAGCGGCGGTGGTGGTGGCTACGGCGGCGGTGGCGGCACTGGCGGCGGCGGCACTGGCGGCGGCGGCGGTTACGGCGGCGGCGGTGGTGGCCGCAGCGGTGGCGGCGGGGGCTACGGCGGTGGTGGTGCTGGCGGCGGCGGTGCGGGTGGTGGTGGCGGTGGCCGCAGCCCCTACGGTACCGGCCGTGGTGGCCCGCGTGGCGGCGGCAGCGGTGGTGGCGGCGGCTATGGCGGCGGTGGCAGCCAAGGCTACTGATCAGGCTCGGGTTTGAAGCAAAAGGCGCCGCAAGGCGCCTTTTTTCATGCGCCGGTGCAAACCCGCTTCATTCGGTTTGGCGGTGTTTGCGTGGGCGACCCGCAAACAAACGGTCGAACAAGGCGTTGGGCAGCAGCCGCATCAGGCCGGCCACCAGCCCCATCTGCCAGGGAATGACGCGGAACCGGTCACCGGCGGCCACGCGCTTGAAGGCCTGGTCGGCAAATGACTCGGCGCTCAGCAAGAAGGGCATGCTGTAGCGGTTGCGCCGTGTCAGCGGCGTGTCGATGTAGCCGGGCGCCAGCGTCACCACCTTGACGCCGCTTGGCCGGCACTCACCGCGCAGGCTTTCGCAGTAGCTGATGGTCGCGGCCTTGCTGGCGCAGTAGGCGCCGTGGCCGGGCAAGCCGCGGATGCCGGCCACGCTGGCGATGCCGACCAGCGCACCGCTGCCGCGTTGGCGCATCGCCGCCACAAAGGGCTGAAAAGTTGCCGCCATGCCGATGACATTGGTCTCGAAGGTGGCCCGCATCACCTCCAGATCTGCAGCAACTGCGGTGTCCATGCCCACGCTGATGCCGGCGTTGGCAATCACCACCTCGGGCAGGCCCTGCGCTGCGATGCAGGTGCGGCCGGCGGCTGTGATGGCGGCAACATCCCGCACGTCAGCGGCGTAGGTCGCGATGCGGCTGCCGAGCAAGCCCTGCGATGCAGCCCATTGACGGATCTCGTCGGCCCGGCGGGCCACCAGCGCCAAGGACCAGCCGGCGCGGTAGTAGCGCAGGGCCAGCGCCTGGCCGATGCCGCTGGACGCGCCGGTGATGAAGACCAGAGGGGGCGGGTTCATGGACGGGTCTCCTTGCGTGTTGCCGGGCGGGTTTCCGAGCGAGCTGCCGAGCGATTGACCGGCGCCGGTTTGATCGGACCCGTCGCCCCGGCCTCGGCGGCGCTGGCGCCGGTGCGGCCACCGGGCTGCACAGTGCTGCGCACCGGGCCGAGAAGCTGCAGTTGGCCTGCCAGATGGTCGTAGTCCAGTCCGCCCGCCAGGGTGACCGTGCTGCCACGCCGCACCTGCACGGGCAGGTGCGAACGCAGCCGCTCGAAGCGCAGGAAGGCATGCAAAAACTCGCCTTGCAACTCCAGCGGGTCGCCGCCCTTGACCTGGCTGATGACCCGGGCGCCTCCGAGCAGTTGCACTTCGCTGCCGTCGCCGTTGGCGAGCGCACGGCGGGCGCTGGCGTCGGTCGTGCGCCCGTCGGGCGTGACGGCGTGGATTTGCACCCCTTCGATCTCCAACTGGTCGGTGGCCGGGTAGTGGCGCAGCACCTGGCCGGCAATGCGCAGCACCTCGCGCCCATCGGGGCCGAAGCGGGTGATCGCAAAGCCCGTCATCGCGTAGTCGGGATCGGCGCGCAGCGCACTGGCGGGCGTCGGCGCAGGTGGCTGCGGTGTGTGGCTGACGAGCCAGCCGGTGGACAAGGCCAGCAGCGCCATCAACAGCACCGGCAGGTAGGCCGACAGCGCCTCGCGCAGCCGGTAGCCCAGCGCGGGTGCCGGCCGAGCCGGGGGGGCGACCTCGGAGATCGGGTCCAGGCCCGACCCGGGCTCGATGCCGCCGAATTGCACCGACACCTCGGGCAGATCGGGCAGGTGCAGCGCGCGGGGCGTGGTGGCGGCGTTCATCCGGCGCGAGCCGTCCTTGGGGCTGCGCTGCTTCGCCGTTCCAGACTGAGCCCGGCTGCGAGGCCGTCCGGAGGACAGCCCCGTGCCAGGCGATGGTCTGCGGCCTCAGGGCGCTGGCGGCGGCGCGGGCTCATGGGCCCAGGCCGGGCCGGTGCAGGCAGTCGGGCGCCACAGGACGGATGAGCGCGCTGTGGCCGGGTTGACGCGGCCTCATCGCGAGTCCAGCGTGCCGGGGTCGGCTTGCAGACAAGCCTGCAGCAGAACAGCGTAGCGGCCCGAGGCCATCAGCAGCAGGTCGCAGAACTCACGCGCTGCGCCCTCGCCACCGCGTGCCGCCGTGACGTGGTGGGCCATCGCCTTGGCTTCGGCGTGGGCATTGGCCGGGGCGCAGGCGAATCCGGCGCGTGCCAGCAGCGGCAGGTCGGGCCAGTCGTCACCGATCACCGCCAGCGCGCCCCAGGGGATGCCCTGCTCGGCAAGCCAGGTGCTGGCCACGGCCAGCTTGTCGCTGACGCCAAAAAAAGCATGGTCCAGGCCCAAGTCGCCGACCCGCCGGCGCACCGCTGCAGAATCGCGGCCGGTGATGATCAGCGGCGTGATGCCGGCCTGAGCCAGCAGCTTGAGGCCGTGGCCGTCGAGCACATGGAAGGCCTTGAACAGCTCGCCGGCCTCGCCGATGTAGAGCCGGCCATCGGTGAGCACGCCGTCGACGTCGAAGATCGCCGCCTGCATGCCCAGGCCGATGCCCTGGGCACGCAGCAGCAACTCGGGCGCAAACTGCAGCGCAGCCATGGTTCAGATGACCTTGGCGCGCATCAGGTCGCCGATGCTGAGCAGGCCGACCAGCGTACCGGCCGCACCGAGCACCGCCACCGAGGTGATGCGGTGCCGCTCCATCAACTCGGCGGCGGCCACGGCCAGCGCGTCGTCGCGCAAGCTGTGGGGGCGCGGGTGCATCACCGCGCCTGCGGTCAGGATGCGCAAGTCGGCACCGCGCTCGACCTGGCGGCGCAGGTCACCGTCGGTGAAGATGCCGAGCAGCCGGTCTGCGCCGTCCACCACCAGCGCCGCGCCCTGGCCTTTGGCCGACATGGTGCGCATCATTTCGATGAAGGGCGTGTCCGCCGCCACCCGCGGCAGTGCGTCGCCCTGCACCATCAGGTCGGCCACATGCACCAGCAGTTTGCGGCCCAGCGCGCCGCCGGGGTGCGAGCGGGCAAAGTCGTCCTCCTTGAAGCCGCGCGCGTCGAGCAGCGCCACCGCCAGGGCATCACCCAGTGCCATCTGCGCCGTGGTGCTGGCGGTGGGCGCCAGGTTGAGCGGGCAGGCCTCCTGGTCGACCGCGCAGCTGATCTGCCAGTCGGCATGGCGCGCCAGGGTCGAGTCGGGCTGGCCGGTCATGGCCACCAAGGTGGTGCCCAGGCGGCGCAGCGCCGGCATGATGGCGGACAGTTCGGTACTCTCGCCGCTGTTGGAGATGGCCAGCACCACGTCGCCTGGCTGCACCATGCCCAGGTCGCCGTGGCTGGCCTCGGCGGGATGCACAAAAAAGGCTGGCGTGCCGGTGGATGCCAGCGTGGCGGCGATCTTGCGGCCGACATGGCCACTCTTGCCCATGCCCATCACGATCACCCGGCCCCGGCAGGCCAGCATGGCGGCCACGGCGGCGGCAAAACCGTCGCCCTGGCGCGCAGCCAGACCCAGCAGCGCCCGGGCTTCGATCTCGAAGGTGCGGGTGGCGAGTTGCAGCGCGCGGTCGGCGCTGAAGGCGGGGGCGGGGGTCACGGTCATCAGGGGTGGCAGGCACGCGGCTTGCACGTGACCCATTCACTTAGCATCCAGGGGGAAGAGCGCGGCCGATTCTAGGCGCGCCCCGCACATCCACTGGCCCCGCAAGGGCTGCACCCAGACGGCATGGCCACCACCCTGGAACTCGTCCTGCTCTACCTCGTGGCCGCCGTGCTGGGCGTGGTGGCTTGTCGCCTGTTACGGCTGCCGCCGATGCTGGGCTACCTGGCGGTGGGTGTGCTGATCGGACCCAACGCGCTGGCGCTGGCCAAGGACACCGCCGGCGTCAAATACCTGGCCGAGTTTGGCGTGGTGTTCCTGATGTTTGTGATCGGCTTGGAGTTCAACCTGCCCAAGCTGCGCAGCATGCGCACGCTGGTGTTCGGGCTGGGGCTGTCGCAAGTGCTGCTGACGGTGCTGGGCGCGGTGGCTGGCAATGCGCTGCTGACGCTCGGCTTTGGCTGGGCCGGCGTGCAATGGGGCCTGAGCTGGCAGGGAGCGGTGGTGCTGGGCTCGGCGATGGCGATGTCGTCCACCGCCATCGTCGTCAAGCTGATGGCCGAGCGGCTGGAGTTGGAGAGCGAGCACGGCAAGCGGGTGATGGGCGTGCTGTTGTTTCAAGACCTGGCAGTGGTGCCGCTGTTGGTGCTGATCCCGGCGCTGGGCGACAGCGGCGAGAACATGGCGCGCGCGCTGGCGCTGGCACTGGTCAAGGCCAGCGTGCTGCTGACCCTGCTGCTGGTGGGCGGCCAGCGCGTGATGCGCTGGTGGCTGACGCTGGTGGCACGGCGCAAGAGCGAAGAGCTGTTTGTGCTCAACCTGCTGCTGGTCACGCTGGGCCTGGCCTGGCTGACCGAACTGGCGGGGCTGTCGCTGGCGCTGGGCGCCTTCATCGCCGGCATGCTGATCTCGGAGACCGAGTTCAAGCACCAGGTGGAGACCGATATCCGCCCTTTCCACGACGTGTTGCTGGGCCTGTTTTTCATCAGTATCGGCATGCTGCTCGACTGGCGCCTGGTGGCCGAGCATTGGGCGCTGGTGCTGGTGCTGCTGACACTTCCGGTGCTGTTCAAGCTGCTGCTGGTCACGGCCCTGGCCCGCGCGTTTGGCGCCTCCATGGGCGTCTCGCTGCGCACCGGCCTGTACCTGGCGCAGGCCGGCGAATTCGGCTTCGTGCTGCTGACCCTGGCACAACAACAATCCCTGGTGCCTCCGGCCCTGGTCAATCCGATTCTGGCCAGCATGGTGCTGTCGATGCTGGCCACCCCCTTCATCATCATGTACAGCAACGCCATCGTGATGAAACTGGTGTCCAGCGAGTGGCTCCAGCAGTCGCTGCAGATGACCACGATCGCGCGCAAATCGATCAACGCCAACAAGCACGTCATCATCTGCGGCTACGGCCGTTGCGGCCAGAACCTGGCTCGCATTCTCGAGCGCGAAGGCATTCCCTACATGGCGCTAGACCTTGACCCCGACCGCGTTCGGCAGGCCGCAGCGGCGGGCGATTCAGTCGTCTTCGGCGATGCAGCGCGATTGCAGGCGTTGATGGCAGCGGGGCTCGCTCGCGCCAGTGCTGTCGTGGTTACGTACCTCGATGTGCCGGGCGCGCTCAAGGTGCTG
>JANYKR010000328.1 GCA_025358155.1 Betaproteobacteria bacterium | reverse complement strand
ACCTCGACCACCGCACCGATCCCGCCCACCGCCAGCACCGCCAGCACCAGCGCCGGCCAGAAGCCCACCAGCGGCCCCAGCCGCTCGACCGCGCTGTAGGCGATGTAGACCCCCAGCATGAAAAACGAGCCGTGCGCAAAGTTGACGATGCGGGTGACGCCAAAAATCAGCGACAGCCCGGCTGCCACCAAAAACAGCGACGACGCTCCGGCCAGGCCGTTGAGCAATTGAACGAGAAAACCGGACAGGGTCATGAGGGCAAAGCGTTCAACAGGCAGTCCTGGGCGCCGCGCCGCCCATCACGCAGCCGCAACGGCTCGGGCGCCGCACGGCCGGACTCGGGTTCGGCTTTGGGGGGCTCAATCCTGCGGACGCAGCTTCTTGACTTCGGCGTCCGTCGGCTGGTACTTGGCGCCATCCAGGTAGACGTAGTCCACCATCGTGCCCTTGCCCTTGTCATTCTTGGTCTTGCCGACGTAGGCGCCCATCGTGCTCTGGTGGTCTTGGGCGCGGAACTGGGTCTTGCCAAACGGCGTCATCAGCTCCAGGCCCCGGAAGGCGGTGATCAGCTTCTCGGTATCGGTGCTCTTGGCCTTGGATATCCCCGCCGCCAGTGACTTGATCGCGCTGTAGCCCACCACCGAGCCCAGCCGCGGGTAGTCATTGAACTTGGCGTGATAAGCCAGGAAAAACGCCTTGTGCTCGGGTGTCTGGATGCCGTACCAGGGGTAGCCGGTGACGATCCAGCCGTTGGGTGATTCGTCTTTGAGCGGGTCGAGGTACTCGGGCTCGCCGGTCAGCATGCTGACCACCTCGCGGCCCTGAAACAGGCCCCGGGTATTGCCCTCACGCACGAACTTGGACAGGTCGGCACCAAACAGCACGTTGAAGATCGCGTCAGGCTTGGCATCAGCCAGGGCCTGCACCACGCTGCCGGCGTCGAGCTTGCCCAGCGGCGGTGCTTGTTCAGCGACGAACTCGACATCCGGCTGCGCCGCCTTCAGCAGCGCTTTGAAGGTGGCCACCGCGCTCTGGCCGTACTCGTAGTTGGGGTAGACGATGGCCCAGCGTTTTTTCTTGAGCTTGGCCGCCTCGGGCACCAGCATGGCCGACTGCATGTAGGTGGACGGGCGCAACCGGAAGGTGTATTTGTTGCCGTTTTGCCAGACGATCTTGTCGGTCAGCGGCTCACTGGCCAGGTAGAAGAACTTCTTTTGCTTGGCAAAGTCGGTCAGCGCCAAGCCGATGTTGGACAAGAAGCCGCCGGTCAGCACGTCAACCTGCTCTCGGGAGACCAGTTCTTCAGCGGCGCGCACCGCGTCGCCCGGCACGCCGTTGTCGTCGCGGGTGATCAGCACCAGCTTCTTGCCGTTGAGGCCGCCTGCGGCGTTGATCTCGTCGACCGCCAGTTCCATGCCCTTTTTGTAGGGCTCCAGAAAGGCGGGCTGCACCTTGTAGCTGTTGACCTCACCGATCTTGATCACGCCCTGGGCCTGGGCGGCAGGCAAAGCGACCCAGGTGGTAAGCGCGACCAGGCTGGCGCGGGCGGCAAGGGCAACAAGGGTTCTGCGGATCATGGAGGTCATCCTCGGGGTCTGAACAAAAACGCAACGATAACTTGGCGACAGCGGCGACAGCGGCGACAGCGGCGACAGCGGCGACAGCGGCGACAGCGGCGACAGGGGCGACGGCAGGAACGGCGGCAACAGATTTGGCGGCGCTGCCTAGCGCAGGCCGTCCACGCCCAGAACGTCTTGCACCTGCAAGCCGCCGATGCGGGGCAGCGGTCGGCCGCTGTCGGTGACAGCCACCGCTACCACGATCTCGTCGGCACGCGGCGCGTCGCTGATGCGGGCCTCGATCGCATCGAAATGGCTGCGCACAAAGGCGGCATCCTTGTGGCCCAGCGGCACATCCACCGCCGTGCCCACGCCGCCCTGCTTCTTGGCCGACGGCACCAGCGCGGCGCCTTTTTCAACCGCACGGCGCAGCGGTGCGCCGAGCTTGGGGTGCAGCAGCGCGGCGGCATGCTCGATCTCACCCGCCTCGCCGACGATGGCCGCCTTGCCGTAGCTCTGGGCCTGGGCGGGCGTGATGCCCAGCGCCTGCACGCAGCGCTGGCCCAGCAGCGCGCCGAGTTGCTCGCCGATGGTGATCAACGCGTCCAGGTTCTCGACGTAGCGGCCGGCGCAGGGGTTGGTGATCACCGCCATGGCCAGCGCACGGCGGGTGGGCGGGTTCACGTCCTGGCCCATCTCGCGGTGGATCTCGTCAACTTGCACCACGATCTTGCGGATGTAGGACGGCAGGGTCTCGGTCATGGCTGGGCTCTCGTCGGGATGGTGGGCTGGCTCACCGCAGGCCGTTCCATTGGCTGATGGCATCGGCTGCCAGGCCGCCGACCCGGGCATGCACCCGGGCGCCGGTGCTCATTGCCAGGATCACGATCATTTCGTCGGGGCGCGGCGCGCCGGGCACGCGCACCTCGATCGCATCGAAGTGGCTGCGCACGTAGGCGGCGTTGATGTGGGTGAGCGGCACATCCAGCGTGGCGCCGGGGCCGCCCACCTTCTTGGTGCTGGGCACGATGGCCAGTGCATTGCCGCTCTGGCCGCCGCTCGGCGTTTGCGGAACCTGGCCTTTGGCGTAGGCCGCCGCGTCGCCCGTCCAGCCCAGCAGCTCGCGCATCGCGTAACCACCCGGCACATGCCACAGCGCGCCGTGCTCCAGTTCACCGCCCGCGCCGATGATCGCGCCCTTGCCGTAGCCCTGGATGCGGTCGGTGGTGACATCCAGCGCGGCCAGCAGACGGCGCGCCAGGTCGAGCCCGACGGGGTTCAATTGCGCCATCATCGGCAGGATGTCGGGCTCGTAGCGGCCGGCGTAGGGGTTGGTCAGCACCGCCGCGATGGCGCCACGGCGCAGCGGCACGGCGGCGCGGGGCCCGCCCTCGTGAAAGATGTCCTCGACCTGGGTGAAGATGCGGCGGATGTCGATCAGGTTCATGGCGGCGGGGTTGCGGGCAGTGTTCAAGTTTGGGTTTGGGTTTGATGTAGCAATTACTGAACCCACTGTGGCAGCGAGGGTAACGGCAGGGGCGCAGGCAACCGTACGAGAGAACCCTGACACACCAGCAGCGCCGCCTGCACCAGGCCTCGCGCCTGCAGCCGCCGTGCGCAGGCCAGGCCGCGTTGCAGTGCCTGCTGCACCAGCGCGGCGGGCAACGGCGGCACCTTGACGGTGACGGCAACCGTGCCCAGGTCGCTGTCGTCGCGCAGGCTGTTGGCCGGCAGCCGAACGATACCTGCCCGGGCCGCTTGTGGGGCGTCAACCAGGTCGACGGCGTTGGCGATGACGGTGGCAGCGGCGTCGGCCATCGCTGCGGTGGCGGCCAGCACGGTGACGCTGTCGGCGATACCGCGTGAGTGGCTGCGGCCACGCCAGCCGCTGGTGGCCACGCCGCGCACCGGGTCGCTTGCGTGCACCGCAAAGTCCAGATCGGTGCGCAGCGTGCTCGCCGCGGTGTGCGCCGCAGCGTCGGCATCAAAGCGCACCAGGTCGGCGTACAGCCCGACCCGGAACTTCTGGCCGGGCGCCAGGTGCAACGCGATGTCGCCGCCGTTGTTGACGCCGGCGCGCAAGATGCCGAGCCGCTGGTAGGCCGCGACCAGCTCCTGCGCCACCGACCCGGCCACCGCAGCCATCGGGGTGAGGTAGCCGTCGGCGTCGTCCACCAGCGGCGCACAGGCGGCCCACATCCGGCGGGCGATCACGCCTTGCACCGGGCACGGGTCGGCCAAAGGCCGACGCATCTGCGGCAACCCGGCCACCGGCAAGCGCAGTGTCGGCAGCTCGGCCACCAACTCGGCCAGCACGGTTTCGAACCGGCCCCAGGCGGCTTGGTGGGCCGCCTGCAACGCATCGGCCTGGCCTTCGGCATGGATCACGATGTCGATCGGGCCGTGCTGGAAGTGCCAGCGGCCGCCGGACAACAGGGCCCGCTGCGCCCCGACCATCATCAGCCGAGCATCGGTGCCTGGCCCAGCGGCCAGGGATTGCCGTCGGCCGCCGCGACAAAACGCCGCGCAGTGGGCGCGCCGTCCGGATGCCAGCTGCCGCTGGCCAGCACCTGGGCCAGCGGCCGCACATAGGCCATGTGGCCGCCCAGCGTCTGGTAGTCGGCCAGACGCAGGCTGAACTCGATAGGGGCAACGATGGCGGGCGTGGGCACACTGCCAAAGCTGTTGGCGGGCATGCGCAGCACGTCCACCATCACCGTGATGCCACCGCCCGGCCAGACATAGGCCGGCGCGCCGCCGCAGGTCACATTGACCCGGCCTTGCTTGATGGCACGGGTCAGCTGCACCGGGTTTTCAGTGACGCCGGCGCGCAGGCTGCCGCCGGCACCGCCCACAAACAGCACGCTGCATAGCGAGGGTTCGCAGTTCTCGCCGATGCGCTCGACGATGGATCGCACGGCCGCCGGCATCCTTGCGGGCTGGGGCTGCAACGCCTGGTCCAGCACAAACCAGGCGGCGTGCTCGCCGGTGGTGCTGACCATCAGCAGCCGCTGGCCCGGCCAGGCCAGGCCGGCGTCCCAGCGTTCGACGATGGCCAGCGGATCGACCAGGTCGGTGCCACCCCAGCCGGTGCCCGGGCTGGCGACCTGAAAATAGCGGCCTGGTGTGCTTTTGCGGCCGCGAATCTTCAAACCCGACGGCCGCATCGCCAGGCAGCGCCCGGCCTGGTGCTCGGTCAACACGCCGGTGATGTGGTCGTCCACCACCACCACCTCGTCGGCCTCGCCGGCCAGCTGCTGGGCAAAGATGCCGATGGTGGCCGAGCCGCAACCCACCCGCATGCGGGCCTCGGGCACGCCATTGACCACCGGCGGCTGGCCAGCCTGCACCCGCACTTGGGCGCCGCCGTCGATGTGCAGGTCCACCGCCTGCTGGTTGCCCAGCGCCAGCATCATCGCCACGGTGCTGCGGCCCTCTTTCTTGCTGCCGCCGGTGATGTGGTGCACACCGCCCAGGCTGAGCATCTGCGAGCCGTATTCGGCGGTGGACACATGGCCCACCACCTCACCCTCGCAGCGCACGTTGGCCTGCTCGGGGCCCAACCAGCGGTCAGTGTCGATCTTCACTTTCAGGCTGCAGTAGCTGAAGATGCCCTCGGTGACCACGGTGACCATGTCCACCCCATCGACCACCGACGAGACGATGAACGGCGCCGGCTTGTAGTCGGGGTAGGTGGTGGACGCGCCGACGGCGGTGACAAAGACCGCCGCCTCGGTGGGCCCGGACGGCGTGTCGGGGCCGGCCGACGCTAGAAACGGCACCAGCCCGCCGTCCAACACCGAGGTGTCGCCGTCCAGATGCCGCCGCAACAACAGCACCGGGTCCACCCGCACCAGCGCGCCGCCCTGGTTGGCGTAGCGGTCGCAAGCGCCGACCTTGCCGTCGCTGATCTGGCACAGCACCGGGCAGGCATTGCACTCGATCTTGTGCGCAGCCATGCGCTCATGGCGCGCCGGCGCGGCCCAGCCTGGGGTCAGGCGGGGGGCATGGTCGGACGGCTGGCCAAGCGCTGCCGTCGCCATCTCGCCCAGGCCATCGGTCTTGGTGTGTTCGTGCTCGGCCATGCCTGCCTTGTCTGCTGAACCGCTCAGCGCCCCACCCCGGGTCAACCCGTAGCCTGGGGCACAATCTCGGGAGGCACTGCGGGTCGATATTTCATGTAGTGCCTGCTAAACCAAATTGCCGGCGATGCTACATTCACGCAGCCGTTGCTGCAAGCCCGCACCCGCCGGCAGACCGGGCCGGCCGGCATCGACAACAAACGCAGCGACACCCCAATTCAGAGCCCCGTCACCATGAGCGCCTTCAACGAAGAAACCGTCCTCAGTGTCCACCACTGGACCGACCGATTGTTCTCGTTCACCACCACCCGCGACATGTCGCTGCGGTTCTTGAACGGCCATTTCACGATGATTGGCCTGCGGGTCAACGGCAAGCCGCTGCTGCGCGCCTACAGCGTGGCCAGCCCGAACCACCAGGAGACGCTGGAATTCTTGAGCGTCAAAGTGCAAGACGGCCCGCTGACCAGCAAGCTGCAGCACATCCAGGTGGGCGACCGCATCATCGTCGGCAAAAAGCCCACCGGCACGCTGGTTATCGACTACCTGCTGCCGGCCAAGCGGCTGTACCTGATGAGCAGCGGCACCGGCTTGGCGCCGTTCATGAGCATCATCCGCGACCCGGCCACCTACGAGAAATTTGCCGAGGTGGTGCTGGTGCACGGCGTGCGCGAGGTGGCCGAGCTGGCCTACCGCGAGACCATCACCACCGAGCTGCCCAAGGACGAGTTTCTGGGCGAGATGGTGAGCGCGCAGCTGCGCTACTACCCCACCGTGACGCGGGAGGCGTTTGAGCACACCGGCCGCATCACCGACCTGATCGAGTCGGGAAAGCTGTTTACCGACCTGGGCGTGCCGACGATCAACCCGGTACAGGACCGGGTCATGATTTGCGGCAGCCCGGGCCTGCTGCGCGACCTCAAAAGCATGCTGGAGCTGCGCGGCTTCAAGGAGGGCAACACCTCCACGCCGGGCGACTTTGTGATCGAGCGCGCGTTCGTCGAGCAGTAGGCCGCCGGTGGCCGCTGGCATGCGCAAGACCGCTGCCATCGCTGTGCCTGTGGCTGTGCCTGGCCCGTCCCTGTGCCTGCGCCGGTGCCTGTGAACCCACCTGCCCGCAAGGCCGGCGCCCGTGCGCTGGCCGCGCAGACCAGCCGCGACCGCATCCTGCGCGCCGCCACCAAGGTGTTTGCCAAGCACGGCTTTGCCGGCGGCCGTATCGAGCAGATCTCGACCGCTGCCAAGTCCTACGACCGGATGATTTACTACTACTTCGGCAGCAAGGAGGCGCTCTACATCGCGGTGCTCGAAGACACCTACCGGCGCTTCAACCAGGCCGAGCAGGCGCTGGCGCTCGACACCCGGCAACCGGTGCAGGCGCTGGGCGAGTTGATCCGCTTCGTCTGGCGCTACTACCAGAAGAATCCCGAGTTCATCACCCTGCTCAACACCGAAAACCTGCACCGAGGCAAGTACATCGCCAAGAGCGAGCGGGCGCGCGAATACTCGTCGCCGGTCATCGCCATCACCGACAGCGTGCTGCGCAGCGGCGCCGAGCAGGGTCTGTTTCGGTCGGACCTGAACGCCCGCGACCTTTATCTGATGATCGCGTCGATGGCCTACTTCTACCTCAGCAACCGCTTCACCTTGTCGTCGTTTCTGGGCGAAAACCTGGAGGCGCCGGCGGCGCTGGCGCACTGGGAGGGGTTTGTGGTGGATGCGGTGCAGCGCACCTGTGCCAGGACCGGGTGACCCGCACGGCAAGGGGGTAAACCAGATCGCGACTGGCCTGCCGGCCCGTTGCCGTCTGAAAATGCCACGCGAGCGATTGAGCCAACACCACCACCCGGGGCCACGATGTCCAAACCGACGATGATCAAAAAGATTTCCGCAGCAGACATCGAGGCCGGCCTGTTGGCCTTGCCCGGGTGGATGCACGAGGACGACAAGCTGTACCGCGAGTTCGGCTTTGCGGACTTCTCGCGCGCCTTCGGCTTCATGGCCGCCGCCGCCATCCAGGCCCAGGCGATGAACCACCACCCCGAATGGTTCAACGTCTATGCCACCGTCAAGGTCTGGTTGACGACGCACGATGCAGGCGGCATCACGCAGCGCGATCTGGACCTTGCTGCGGTGATGAACGCCCTGTTCAAACCCGAGTAGGCGGCAAGTGGCATGAAGCCCGAGGCCCGGCCCCGGTTTCATGTTCAGGTAGCCTCTGCACTCTCCACCCAACAGAGACCGTCGCATGGCAGACCCCGCAGCAAGTGGCAAATCCGGCAAGGTGGTGATCCGCAACATCGGCCTGCTGCTCTCAGGCGACCTGGACCGGCCGATCCTCGACGCCGACACGGTCATCGTGATGGACGGCGTGATCGCCCAGGTGGGTCGAGAAAAAGATTGCGACACCGCCCAGCCCACCACCCTGATCGACGCCCGCCAGACCTGCCTGGCGCCCGGCCTGATCGACAGCCATGTTCACCCGGTGTTTGGCGACTGGACGCCGCGCCAGAACCAGCTCGGCTGGATCGACAGCAGCCTGCACGGCGGAGTCACCACGATGATCTCGGCTGGTGAGGTGCACCTGCCCGGCCGGCCCAAGGACATCGTGGGCCTCAAGGCGCTGGCCATCACCGCGCAGCGGGCGTTTGACAACTTCCGCCCCAGCGGCGTCAAGGTGCTGGCCGGTGCGCCGGTGATCGAGCAAGGCATGGTCGAGAGCGACTTTGCCGAGCTGGCTGCAGCGGGAGTCACGTTGCTGGGCGAGGTGGGTCTGGGCTCGGTCAAGGCCGGCTACGAGGCCAGGCAGATGGTGGCCTGGGCCCGCAAGCATGGCATCCAAAGCACCATCCACACCGGCGGTCCCAGCATCCCGGGCTCGGGCCTGATCGACAAGGACGTGGTGCTGGAGGCCGACGCCGACGTGATCGGCCACATCAACGGCGGCCACACGTCGCTGAGCGAGGCACACGTCTGCGAGCTGTGCGAGAAGTCCAGCCGCGCCATCGAGATCGTGCACAACGGCAACGAGCGGGTGGCGATTGCCGCAGCGCAAGCGGCCTTGCAACTCAAGTGCCCGCACCGGGTGATCCTGGGCACCGATTCGCCCGCCGGCTCGGGCGTGCAACCGCTGGGCATGCTGCGGCTGATTGCGCTGCTGTCCTCATTGGGCAACATCCCGGCCGAACTGGTGTTCTGCTTTGCCACTGGCAACACCGCACGCTTGCGCCGGCTCAACAGCGGGCTGGTCGAGCCGGGGCGGGATGCCGACTTCGTCTTTCTGGACCGGGCCCAGCACAGCACCGGACGCAGCCTGCTCGAGAGCGTGCAGCTCGGTGACCTGCCCGGCGTGGGCATGGTGATGATCGACGGCATCGTGCGCTGCGGCCGCAGCCGCAACACGCCACCGGCCACCGAGGTGCCGGTGGTGCTGACTGGGCATTGAGTCGGGCATTGAGTCGGGCATTGGCTCGGGCATCGAGCCGGCTCAGCCTCACTCCAGCCTCACTCCAGCCTCACTCCAACGTCAATCCCGTCACAAAACCTAGGCTGCGGGCCATGGTGTTGTCAGCATCGGCGCCAACGGCCACGCCCACCAGCGGCGGCACGGTCTTTGACTCGTCACCAAACAGGCGCAAAAAGTCGGCCGCCACGTCGCGCCGCTCGGCAACCCAAGCGCGCAGCGGCGCCTCGGGGCCGCGCAACACGATCATGCGGACGCGCCGGGTGAAGGCGTTGTCGAGCGCCGTGCCTGGCGGCAAGCGGCTGTCCCAGACGTAGCAGACACTGGCCGAGGGCAGGGTTTCACCGGCAGACAGCCGGGCCAGCCGCAGCAACTGACGCTCGCCAAAGGGCAGCGCTGACATCGGCAGGTCAAACAGCGCACAGACCTTGAGCGGGCTGTCGTCGCCGTCCTTGCGGCGCAGGTCGGCACCCGGGTTGGGCTCCTCCAACCGCCAGCGCCAGGACAGGCTTCGGAGGGTCTCTGGCAGCGCCTCCAGGCCGTGCACCAGGTTGCCGTAGGACGCGTCCGCCTCCACCCGCAGCACCCGCTGGCCGCCCAGCGTGACCGCTGAAAACCGAGTGAGCGGCTTGGACTGCTTGGGCAAGCCCACCACCCGCCAAGGCGCCGCTGGGGCTTCGGCGACACCGGCCGGCGGGCTCAGCCACGGTGCGGCTGTGCTGTCAGCAGGGCCGCGCTGAGCCCAGCTCAGGCCAGCAGCGATCAACAACAGCATGAAAAGGACTTGGGAGATGCGCTGGGTCATGAGGGCAGAAGAGCTGGGCGCAACGCGCGAGAACGACCGAAGATACGCGACTTGCGGGCTGAACCCCTGCGCCACGCCGCACCGCATCATCGCATCCAGCACCCTGCCCTGCCGCCCGCCTGCAAGCCGCCGGCTGCCCATCCGCACAACCCATCCGCACAACCCATCCGCACAACCCGTCCGCCACCTGCCAGCCTCTCGCCAGCGACCTGCCAGCCGCCCGCCCGCAACCCACCCGCCACCCCGGCGGTTGGCGCCACCCCAGCCCGCGCCAAGGCCCCTGCCGCGGCCCGCGCAAACTGAAGCGGCTTCGGCCCAGCGGCCCCGGCGCAGCAGCCTCAGCGCGGCGCCATCCGGATCGCGCCGTCGAGCCGCACGCTCTCGCCGTTGAAGTAGCCGTTGGTGACCATGAATTCGGCCAGCCGGGCGTACTCGTCCGGGTCGCCAAGCCGTTTGGGGAAAGGCACC
>JANYKR010000290.1 GCA_025358155.1 Betaproteobacteria bacterium | reverse complement strand
GTGTTGCAGTGCGGCGGCGGTCTCGCGCCACTGAGCGTAGGCCTCGCTGCGCTCGAACAGCGCCAGCCACTCGGCGCTTTGGTCGGTGTCGCGCGGCGCCAGGCACAGCACAGACGCCGTGCCGCCGTGGCTGCGCACCTCATCGGCCAGTGCGTCCAGCGCCGCCACCTGGCTGGCCGGCAGCAGGTAGGCGCCGTCGCGCAGCGCTGCGCAGCCCAGCGCCTTGAGCGCGCGCCAAATGCGCAGCCGCACGGCATTGGGCTGGGACGGCAGGGTGACGAGCAGCAGTGACCACATGGACTAGAGCATATGCTACAAACACAGTAGCAAGCAATACATACTTTTGATCGGTCCCAAGGTTTGGGCTGCAGGGCCAAACGCGGCATCAGCCGTCCGGCTTCGTGACGCAAGGCCGGCACCCCCCAAGACACATGTCAGCCAATGGACTTTCGCCAGCAGTGCCCCTAAGCTCCGACTCGGCTTCAGCCCCTCCTCTCACCCTACGGACCCACAACGGACCCGACATGCTCAAGACCACCCAATTCATGCTGATTGCGGCCTTGTTCGCCGCTGCCACCGGCAGCAGCCGCGCTGCGCCGGACGACATGAGCCCGCAAGTGCGTGTCAAGGCACAGCAGGCCATCGACACCGGTCTGAAATACCTGCGCGGCCGGCAGGCACCCAACGGCTCGGTGCTGGGCTCCAGCGGCCTGAGCGCGCTGTCGCTGACGGCGATCCTGAACAACCCGGCCGGCAACGCCGACCCGGTGGCGGTAGGCAAGTACGCCAGCTTCATCGCCTCCAAGGCCAACTCCAACGGTTCGATCGTCGAGCAAGCGCACGACGAGAGCTACAACACCGCCGTGTCGATCAGCGCGCTGGCCGCTACCAAGGACCCGAAGTACGCGCCGCTCATCGCAGCCGGGCAGAAGTTCATCGTGAGCACCCAGATCGGCGAGTCGCGCGGTTTTGCGCCGGTAGACAACTGGTACGGCGGGCTGGGCTACGGCGGCGACGAGCGGCCGGACATCTCCAATGTCTACGTCGCACTCGACGCGCTGCGTGCCACTTCGTTCAACCCCAAGGACCCGGTGTGGCAGAAGGCACTGCTTTTTGTGAGCCGGCAGCAGAACCGCAGCGAGAGCAACGATCAGAAATGGGCCGGCAATGACGGTGGCTTTGCGTACTCGCCCGGCGGCCTGAACCCGCCCGAAACCAAAAACGGCTCGGGCTCCTACGCGTCGGTCACGGCCGCCGGCATGTACAGCCTGCTGCTGATCGGCACTGACAAGACTGACCCGCGGGTGCAGGCCGCCTACAAGTGGCTGACGACGAACTACACGCTAGACAGCAACTTCGGCACCAACTCCAAGATGACGCTCTTCTACTTCTACCGGGCGTTCTCGAACGTGATGAGCGCCTATGGCGAGAAGGAGTTTGTCGACGGCCGCGGGCAGCGCCGCAACTGGCGCAACGAGTTGGCCGAGCAGCTGATCAGCCTGCAAGCCGCCGATGGTTCGTGGGTCAACCGCGACTCCAACGTCTACTGGGAGGACAAGCCCGAGCTCGCCACCTCCTGGGCGGTGCTGGCGCTGGAGCAGGCGCTGAAGTAGCCCCCCTCCCCCCACCGGCCGGCTCAAGCCGCGGGGTCGGCGTCGGCAGGGCGCCTGAGTGCTGCACCCACCAGCGCAAACGCCGATTTGAGCTGCGCTGCGGCTGCGGCGTCCAGCCCCGTCGGCCGGCGCACCGGCCCGCGCCGGAACCGCGCAAACCCGTCGTCCTTGAGCGCAAACACGATGCTGTTGCTCAAATCGCCGTCGTTGACCACCAGCAGCTCGCCAAAGCTGCGGCGCAACCGGTCGAGAAAAATCCCGTAGCGCACATGGCCGTGGTGCAGGTTGACCACCAGCACCCCGCCCGGCTGCAGTGCGGCATGGCAATCGTCGTAAAACCGCTGCGAGCACAGCCGCGCCGGCTGGCCCTGGCTGTCGAAACCATCAACCAGCAGCACGTCGACCGGGCTGGCCGTGTGGCGCACCACCAGCGCACCGTCGCCGCAGACCACCGTCAGCCGCGCATCGTCGGGTGGCACCAAGAACTCATCCCGCAGCGCGATGACATGCGGGTTGATCTCCGCCACGACCATCGCGGCGCCCGGCAGGTAGCGGTGGCAGAACTTGGCCAGCGACCCACCCCCCAGCCCGACCATCAAAACCCGCGCCGGCTCGGCCCGAAACAGCAAGAACCCCATCATCGTGCGGGTGTAGCCCAGGTCCAGCGCCAGCGGATCGTCGGCCGCCATGCGGCTCTGGATCTCGCTGATCGAGAAGTACAGGCCCAGGCCGCCCCCATTGGCGCTGGCGGCGCGGTGCACAAACGGCTTGACTTGGCCTGACGCGGCCGGTGCGCCGGCGGGGCGCACCGGGCCCGGGTCCTGGGGCCAGTCCATCTTTCTAGACCGCTGTCTCGGCGCTGGCGGCGTCCAGCGCTGCCACCGTCGCAGCATCCAGCGCCAGCCGGGCAGCACCGGCCAGCTCGGCCCACTGCGCCGTACTGGTGGCGCTGCAGATCGGCGCGGTCAGGCCGGGCCGGGCGATCTGCCATGCCAGTGCCACCTGGGCCGGCGTGCTTCCCAGGGCCTGGGCTGCGGCGTCCAGCGCGGCCAACACCCGGGTGCCCCGATCATTCAGATAGCCCTTGATACCCGCACCGCGGGTGCTTTTGCCCAGATCGGCCTCGCTGCGGTACTTGCCAGTCAAGAAGCCGCGCGCCAGTCCAAAGAAGTTGATCACGCCCAGCTGCTCGGCCCGGCAAAGCGGCTCCAGCGTGGCCTCGTAGGCGGCGCGGTCCATCAGGTTGTAGAGCGGCTGCAGGCTCTCGTAGCGCGGCAGGCCCAGGCGGGCGCTGGTGGCCAGTGCCTCAGCCAGGCGTGGCGCCGTGAAATTGCTGGCGCCGATGGCCCGCACCTTGCCCTCCCGGATCAGCTCGGCAAACGCGCCCAGGGTTTCTTCCAGCGGGGTGTCGGGGTCGTCGTCATGCGATTGGTAGAGGTCGATGTGGTCGGTCTGCAGGCGCGCCAGCGAGTCGTGCACCGCCTGCCTGATCCAGCGCCGCGACAACCCGGTGTTGACGCAACCCGGCGTGTCAGGCATCGGCTTGCCGACCTTGGTGGCGATCAGCACCTGGTCGCGCCGGGCGGCGCCCCCTGCGGCCAGCCACTGCCCGATCACCCTCTCAGACTCGCCGCCGGTGTGGCCGGGTACCCAGCGCGAGTAGACATCGGCGGTGTCGATCAGGTTGAAGCCGCCGGCCACAAACGCGTCGAGCAGGTCAAACGAGGTGGCGCGGTCGGCGGTCCAGCCGAACACGTTGCCGCCAAACGCCAGCGGCGCGATGTGCAGGCCGGAGCGGCCGAGTTCACGGGTTTGCATGGGCGTCCTGTGGGGTGTTGGGGGGGATGCGCGGTCGGGTGTCATGGCGGTTGGGCGGTTGGGCGGTCGGGCGGTCGGGCGGTCGGGCGGTTGGTTTACTCGATGGTGAGCCGGTTGAACCACCGCGCACCGGGCGCGGTATCGTCGCGCAGCGCTGGCCGGAAAGGTGGCAGGGCGGGCTGGTCGGGCGGTGCGCTGATGCGGTTCAGGTCCACCGCCTGGGGCCGGCCGTCCAGACCCTGGTCAGTCAGGCGCAGCTGAAAGTACACGCCGGTCCAGAGCTTGGGCGCCAGCAGCGCCGCCAGGCTTGCGGTCAGGTCAGCCACCAGCGCTTTGCGGCGCGGGACGGATGGCGAGGGCGGCAGGGTCATGGTTGGGCTCCGGCAAATCCCGGTAGTTTGGGTTTGCACAATCGCCTGCATTTGACCATCACGGCCAGCGACGAGACACCCGGCCAGTGCACCCCCGCTGCACCCCCGCTGCACCCCCGCTGCACCCCCGCTGCACCACCGCGACACCCACCACGCGAGGTGCCGGGTACATTTCGCCGTGATCTGATGCACAAGACAGCGCCTCCGTCCTGCAAGCTCGCCGCTGCTGCCCAGGCCAGATCCGCGCCTCGACCCTCCGCCTAACCGAAGACGGTGCCGCTCATGACCCTTTCTGCGCCTGAACTCGCTCGCCCGGCCAGCACCTCGCCCGCCCAAAGGCCGACCCCCAGCCCGGCGCTGCGTCGCCTTCAGGACCTGCCCAGCCCCAGCGGCTTGCCGCTGCTGGGCAACCTGCTGCAGGTCAAACCCACCCGCTTCCATCTGCAACTCGAGCAGTGGTGCCGGGAGCTGGGGCCGTATTTCCAGCTGCGGCTGGGGCGGGTACGCATCCTGGTGGTGGCCGACCATGCGGTGGTGGCCACGGTGCTGCGTGACCGGCCGGACGGCTTTCGCCGTTCGATCCGGCTGGAACAAATCGGCACCGAGATGGGCTTGCTGCCGGGTGTGTTCGGCGCCAATGGCGACACCTGGCGGGCGCAGCGCCGCATGGTGATGGCGGGATTCGATCCGGCGCATGTGCGCGGCTACTTTCCGGCCATGCTGCGGGTGGCGGGGCGGCTGCATGGCCGGTGGCAGCAGGCGGCAGCGCAGCGCACCGAGATCGACCTGCAGGCCGACCTGATGCGCTTCACCGTCGATGCGATCGCCGGCCTGGCCTTTGGTGCAGATGTGAACACGCTGCAGTCTGACGAAGACGTGATCCAGCGGCACCTCGACAAGATCTTCCCGGCCCTGGCGCGCCGCCTGCTGGCACCGATCCCGCTCTGGCGGGTCTGGCGTTCGGCGGCCGACCGGGCACTCGACCGCAGTGTGGTCGAGGTCAAGGGGGCGGTGGACGGCTTCATCGCCCAGGCCCGGGCCCAGATGGGGGCCGACCCGGCCCTGCGCGAGCAGCCCAAGAACCTGCTGCAGGCGATGGTGGTGGCCGCCGAGCAGCCCGGCAGCGGCATCACCGACGCGCAGGTGGCCGGCAATGTGCTGACCATGCTGCTGGCCGGCGAGGACACCACCGCCAACACCGTCGCCTGGATGATCCACCTGCTGTGGCGCAATCCGGCCGCACTGGCCCGCGCCACCGCCGAGGTGCGGCAGTTTGCCGGCGACCCGGCCACGCTGACGATCGACCAGCTGGCCCGGCTCGACTTTGTCGAGGCCTGCGCCCACGAGACCATGCGCTTGAAACCGGTGGCGCCGGTGCTGCCGCTGCAAGCGCTGCGCGAGTCCACCGTCGGTGATGTGCAGGTGCCCAAGGGCACCGTGGTGATCAGCCTGCTGCGGCGCGACAGCGTCAGCGACCTGCACCTGCCCAACGCCGCCGCATTCGAGCCCGAGCGCTGGCTGAGCGAGGGCGGCCCGGCCCAGCAGGCCAGCTCGGCCAAACGCATCTCGATGCCGTTTGGCGCCGGCCCGCGGATCTGCCCGGGCCGCTACCTGGCCTTGCTGGAGATGAAGATGGCGATGGCGGTGCTGCTGGGCCGTTTTGACATCGAGGCCGTGGACACCCCCGACGGCGCCGAAGCCCAGGAGCACCTGGCCTTCACGATGACGCCGGTGGGGCTGCGCATGCGGCTGCGGCAGCGGTCATGAGCGCTGACATGCTCGCGCCAGCCCATGCTCAGCCGGTCGATGTGCTGGTCGTCGGCGCCGGTTTTGCCGGCCTGTACATGCTGCACAAGCTGCGCGGCCAGGGCTTGTCGGCCCAGGTGGTCGAGGCGTCCGACAGCGTGGGCGGCACCTGGAACTTCAACCGCTACCCCGGGGCGCGGGTCGATATCCAGAGCCTGGAGTACTCCTTTGGTTTCGATGAGGCGCTGCAGCAAACCTGGCGCTGGACCGAGCGTTACGCCGCCCAGCCCGAGCTGCTGCGCTACGCCAACCATGTGGCCGACCACTTTGCGCTGCGTGACGGCATCTTGCTCAACACCCGCATCACCGGCGCCTGGTTTGACGGGCTGGCCAAACGCTGGCAGGTGCAAGCTGAAACCCTGCCGGGTGCCGCCCAGGCCGGCCGCAGTTGGTCGGCACGCTATTTGGTGATGGCCAGCGGCCCGCTGTCGGCGCCCAACCTGCCGGACTTTCCGGGGCTCGACGACTTTGCCGGGCCGGTCTACCACACCGCCCGCTGGCCGCAGCAAGAGATCGACTTCAGCGGCCTCAAGGTGGCGGTGGTGGGCACCGGCTCGTCGGCGGTGCAGTTGATCCCGCTGGTGGCCCGCCAGGCGGCCGAGCTGACGGTGTTCCAGCGCACCGCCACCTATGCCGTGCCGGCGCACAACGGGCCGATCGACCCGGATTTTGAGGCGCGTATCAAGGCCGACTACCCCGGTTTTCGGGCCCGCAACCGGCGCATGCGCGGCGGTTTCGGGTCGGAGTGGCCGCCCAATCCAAGCTCCGCAGTGGCGGCCAGCCCCGACGAGTTGCAGGCCAGTTTCGAGCGGCGCTGGCAAGAGGGCGGCTTTGTCTTTCTGGGTGCGTTTGACGACTTGCTGCTGAACGCCGAGTCCAACGCGCTGGCGGCCGAGTTTGTGCGCGGCAAGATCCGCGCTGCGGTGCACAACCCGGCCACCGCCAAGCTGCTCTCGCCGCAGCACACCATCGGCTGCAAGCGGCTGTGTGTGGACACCGGCTACTACGAAACCTTCAACCGCGCCAACGTGCGGCTGGTGGATGTCAGCCAGCATGCGATCGACGGCTTCACGTCCGACGGCCTGACCACCGGCGGCAACTTCTACCGCTTCGACGCGCTGGTGCTGGCCACCGGCTTTGACGCCATGACCGGCACCCTGATGCGGCTGGACCTGCGCGGCCGGGGCGGCCTGAGCATCCAGCAAAAGTGGTCCGCCGGCCCGCTGAACTATTTAGGCTTGATGGTGGCGGGCTTCCCCAACCTGTTCAACATCGCCGGGCCGGGCAGCTCATCGGCCTTTACCAACGTGATTGTCTCGATCGAGCACCATGTCGAGTGGATCGCCCGCTGCATCCATGACCTGGACGCCGCGGGCCTGGCCACCATCGAACCCACCGAAGCGGCCGAGGCCGACTGGGTGGCGCATGTCAACGCGGTGGCGGCAAGCACCCTGCTGCTGAGCTGTAACTCCTGGTACCTGGGCGCCAACATCCCGGGCAAGCCGCGCATGTTCATGCCCTTGCCGGGGTTTCCGGCCTATGCCGAGCGCTGCGAGGCAGTGGCCGCCAGCGGCTACCCGGGCTTTATCCGGGCGGCTTAGGCGGCACCGGCCAGCAGGCGCTGGACGGGCGTCAATACTTGCTGGCCACGCGGGAGGCATCGTCGGGCTGGCTGATTTCGCTCAGCAGAATGTCGATTTCGTCGCCGCCGTAGCGGCAGACCGTGTCGACTTCGCGCACGACAGCGACGCGACCAGCCGGGACAAGGATTCGCGGCAAACCCCCGCCCAGCAACTGATCCAGGCCAAGTACACCGGTGGCCAAGTGGTCGATCTTGACTTTGGTGTTCATCAGGCAAGCAGTTCCTGAAGCGCCGCCGGCAGCCCCATCAACCCGTTGCAGTCCTGGGCGGTGAGGAACAGCGTGCGCTGGTACAGCGCCACCAAGCCGCGCCCACCCAGCACGGGCGTGAGCCCATCGTCGATCAAATGCCAGCTCTGGATCACGGCTGCGGCAACCTGGGCGGCCGACATGCCGCCAGCTGTCCATGAGTCCAGCGGTACGGCCCCGCCACGGAACTCTTGATTTTTTCGACAACATGAGACCTCACGACTTTGCCGAGTTCGCTTTGTCAGTACACCTGAATCGGGACTACCCGGGCAGACCTGGCGCCGGCCGCCGGGCGCCATGATCAAGTCAAGCCGGTCCGGGCGCGCGCAGGCTGGCGCAAGGGTCTTGGCGCGGCTGGACCGGGCTGACGACGGTCAGGTCAAACGCGCCAGGCGGCAGACCGTCCGGCTCAAGGTAGCCCACCGCCCTGGCGCGCTGCTGCGACGCGGGCGTGAGCCAGCGCGGCACACCCAGGTCGCGGCGCACATGGCCGTTGCCGGCCAGCAGCAGCACGCCCCGGCTGGCGTAGCGCTCGACCTGGCGCGCCATGAACTGGTCACGCGCCACCTGGGCCAGCGCCATGCGGTCGGCCTGGGCCGCATCGATCTGGCCGCAGTGGCTGGCCACGATCTGCGCGGCCTGGGCGCTGGCGATATCGGTGGGCACCGTGGCATCAAATCCAGCCGCTGCCAGGCCTTGCGCGATCACCTTGCGGGCGTCGGGGCGCGAGACATTGGCGGCCACCACCGGCAGCCGGTACTGCAGTGCCAGCCGCAGCACCGGCCGGTAAAGCGCCCAGTCCCAGCCGGCACCGGCCGGGCCGGCAATTTTGACCAGGGTGTCGAGCGTGGTATCGAACTCGGCGTCGCCCGGTGGCATGCCGGGGGCGGCTTGCAGCGCGAGATCGATCTCGGCCTGCCGCTCGCGGTCAAACTGCTCCAGCAGCAGGGCCGGCCGGGCGCCGTCTTGCAGCAGACGCGATATCGCCTGCAGGCGAAGTGCCTGGCCTGCGGCGTTGTCGTGCAACTCGCCCAGCAGCAGCAGCAGCGGCGGGCCGCCGTCCGCAGCGGTGGGCAGCATGGCCGGCCGCGCCGGGGCTGTGCTGCCGCAGGCGCTCAGTGCGAGGGTCAGGGCCAGGGCAGCCAGCAGCGCAGGGGTCATGCCGGCATTCTGCTGCCGGCGGCCGCCTGGGGCGGGCAGCGGGGGGATCCGGGCGGCCTTACGGCGTTGCGGGCTCGGGCACGGGCGGCGCGGGCAACAGCGTGCCGGCGCAGTCGCCAAAGCCGATGCGCACCGCACCAGGCCGCTCGCAAAAAGCGCGCAGGATCAGCGTGTCACCGTCGGCCAGAAACCGCCGCTGCTCGCCGTTGGGCAGGCTGATCGGCTGCTGCCCACCGGCCGACAGCTCCAGCAGCGAGCCACCTTGGCCGGCGTCCGGCCCCGACTGGGTGCCGGTGCCCAGCAGGTCGCCCGGCTGCAGGTTGCAGCCGTTGCTGGCGTGGTGCGTCAGCAACTGCGCCAGCGTCCAGTAGGCGTCCTTGAAGTTGCTGTGCGACAAGCGCACGGCCGCTGTGCCGGCTTGTTGCATGGCGGCGGTTTGCAGCCAGACCTCCAGCGTGATGTTGATGGCGCCGGCCCCGCGGTTGGCCGCGCTGTCGAGGTAGGGCAGCGGCAGGGGGTCGCCCTCGGGCCGGCTGAAGGGCACCCGGAACGGCGCCAGCGCCTCCATCGTCACAACCCAGGGCGAGACCGTGCTGCCAAAGTTCTTGGCCAAAAACGGGCCGAGCGGCTGGTACTCCCAGGCTTGCAGGTCGCGGGCCGACCAGTCGTTGAGCAGGACCAGGCCAAACAGCCGGTCCTCGGCCTCGGCTATCGGCACCGGTTGGCCCAGCGCATTGCCGGGGCCGACCAGGGCGCCCAGCTCCAGCTCGCAGTCCAGTCGCTGGCAGGGGCCGAAGCTGGGCACCTCAGCGGTGGCGGCCTTGGTCTGGCCGAGCGGCCGGTGCAATGCGGTGCCGCTGACCACCAGCGACGAGGCCCGGCCGTGGTAGCCGATGGGCACCCATTTGTAGTTGGGCAGCAGTGGGTTGTCGGGCCGGAACAGCTTGCCCACTGCCGTGGCATGGTGGATGCCGGTGTAGAAATCGGTGTAGTCACCCACCCGGCATGGCAGGGCCAGCTCGGCCTCGGCCTGGGGCAGCAGGCAGCCGGTCAGCGCGGCTTGCTGCGGGCTGCCCGCCGCCAGCGCGGCTGACAAGGCCTGGCGCAAGGCCAACCGCGCTGTCTTGGGTGCCGCCATCACGGTGGCCAGGTCACCCGCAGCCAGGGCCTGAAAGTGCGGCGCCAGCGCAGCCGGCCAGACCGGTGGGCTGAGTTGCTGTGCGGCGGCCAGATCGAGGATCTGGTCGCCAATCGCAACGCCAATGCGCCAGGGGTCGGACAGGTGGGTGTCGGCGCCGGTGTCAACGCCGGTGCGCGTGTCGGGCCGGGCGCGCCGGAAGCGGCCGTAGGGCAGGTTTTGCACCGGAAACTCGGCGCCGGCCCGGTTGGCCGAGGCCACCCAGCTGCGCAGGCCG
>JANYKR010000282.1 GCA_025358155.1 Betaproteobacteria bacterium | reverse complement strand
CGAGCTGCGAGCTGCCTACACGAACGGGCCCGGGCGAGGCGCCTAGGCGCCGGGGGGAGGGGGGGTCAAAAGGCTGCAGGCCAGGGGGTGCAGACCGCCTAGTTACCTCCGTTCGCAACGCCGCGAAATTGAGAGGGGGGGCTATTGGGAGCATTCCGACGCTGGAAAGTGTCAGAACGAGGGGAGGGGGTGCCTTCGACCTGGTGGCCACCGGACCGGCCCCAGCGGGTGCCCTCGATTCTGTGGCATCGGCGCAACTGCGGCGACCTCTGGCAGAATCTGGCCTGCCCGACAGCCGCAAGGGGTGCGCGGGGAGGCGAAAGAAGGTCCAGCCGTTGAAGTCTGGGGGCATTTTTGGGGGCATTACTGGGAAGTACCGATCAGAAACCCGCGTGAATGCTCGCTTTCCGGCTTTCTTTCGAATCCCTCCGTCCCTCCAGCGGGTGATCCGCATGCCGACCCCAAGTGATGGACCTGCTTGGGGTTTTGCATTTCTGGGGCCGCTTTGAGGCTGGCCGACAACCCGAGGGAGCTTGAGCGATGGGCGCGCAGTGGAAAGCAAAGCACAAGGATCTGGCCGCCAATGCCAAGGGCCGGCTGTTTGGCAAACTGGCCAAGGACATCATGATCGCGGCCCGGCACGGCGCTGACCCGGCGGCAAACTCCAGGCTGCGGCTGGTGGTCGAGCAGGCGCGCAAGGTCTCGATGCCCAAGGAGACGCTGGAGCGGGCGATCAAAAAAGGCGCTGGCCTGACGGGTGAGGCGGTGCATTTTGAATACGCGCTCTACGAGGGCTTTGCGCCGCACCGGGTGCCGGTGATGGTGGAGTGCCTGACCGACAACGTGAACCGCGCCGCGTCCGAGATGCGGGTGCTGTTCCGCAAGGGCCAACTCGGCGGCTCCGGCTCGGTGGCCTGGGATTTTGACCATGTCGGCCTGATCGAAGCCGAGCCCAGCACAGCCGGCGCCGACCCCGAACTGGCCGCGATTGAAGCCGGTGCCCAAGACTTTGAGCCCGCCGACGAAGGTGTCACGCTGTTCTTGACCGACCCCGGTGACCTGGACCTGGTCAGCCGTGCGCTGGCGGTGCAGGGTTTTGCGGTGTTGTCGGCCAAACTGGGCTACAAAGCCAAGAACCCGGTCGATCCGGCCAGCCTGGATGCCGAACAGCTTGACGAGGTCGAGTCATTTCTGGCCGCGCTCGATGCCAGCGAAGACGTGCAGCAGGTGTTTGCCGGCCTGGGCGGTTGACGCTGCCGCGACCCATTGGCAGCGAGTCACGCCCCAGTTTGTCCGGTCTCGTTCTGATGGCCGCGATGGCCGTGATGACCGTTGTCAGCCGATGAAAATTGCAGGATCTGGAGAGAGATGCCATGAACGACGCCGCCCAAGCCCCCGAGTCCTCCCAAGCGACCCCAGCCACCGAGTCATCGCCAGCGCCCGAGCGGCCGCCGCTGCCCGACCACCTCTCCAGCGACCCGCGCAGCCCGCATTGCGTCGCAGCGGTGTTCGCGCATGACATCGGCATCCGCCTGAACGGCAAAGAGCGTTCGGACGTGGCCGAGTACTGCATCAGCGAGGGCTGGGTCAAGGTGCCTTCGGGCAAGTCCGTGAACCGCAAGGGCCAGCCGCTGCTGCTCCAGTTGAAGGGCAAGGTCGAGGCGTTTTACCGCTGAGGCGCGCCGCAGCACGAGCCGTTTGACGGGCCGCGCGCCTGACAGACGGTGGGCTGCCAGAGGCAGGACATCCCCAACCCGAGATCCGCAGCGATGAACAACAAACCCCTGGCAGGACTCGTGGTCGTGGCGCTGGAGCAAGCGGTGGCCGCACCCTACTGCTCCAGCCGCTTGGCCGATGCGGGAGCCCGTGTGATCAAGATCGAACGGCCCGAGGGTGACTTTGCCCGGGGCTACGACCAGGCGGTGTTCGGCGAGTCGTCCTACTTCGTTTGGATCAACCGCGGCAAGGAGTCGGTGGCGCTCGATCTGCGGCAAGCGGCCGACAAGGCCCAGCTGCAATCGCTGATCGACGCTGCCGATGTCTTCATCCAGAACCTGGCGCCGGGTGCAGCGGCACGGTTGGGCTTTGGCTCGGCGGCCCTGCGGGCGCGCCTGCCGCGGCTGATCACCTGCGACATCTCGGGCTACGGCGAGACCGGGCCCTTGCAGTCGCTCAAGGCCTACGACCTGCTGGTGCAGGCCGAAAGCGGCCTGGTGGCGGTGAGTGGCGCGCCTGGTCCCTGGGGCCGCATCGGGGTGTCGATCTGCGACATCACCGCCGGCATGAATGCCCTGATCGGCATCCAGCAGGCGCTGCTGCAGCGAGAGCGCACGGGGCAGGGCAGCGGCATCCGGGTCTCGCTGTTTGATTCAGCCGCCGAGCTGATGGCCGTGCCCTACCTGCAGGCCCGCTACGGCGCAGGGGCACCGGCGCGGGTGGGGCTCAAGCACCCCAGCATCGCGCCCTACGGTGCCTTCAGTTGCGCCGACGGCCGAGAACTGGTGTTGTCCATCCAGAACGAGCGCGAGTGGGCCGGCTTTTGCGACAGCGTGCTGCGGCTGCCCGACTTGGCGGGCGACGCCTTGTTTTGCAACAACCGGGTTCGCACCGCCAACCGGGTTGAGCTGGAGGCCAGGATTCAAGCCGTTTTCAGCCAGCTCAGCTACGCCGAGGCGGTGGCCCGGTTGACCGAGGCGCAGACCGCCTACGGCGCCATCAACTCGGTGGACGATTTGATCGGCCATCCGCAGCTGCGCACCCGCGCCATGCCGGTCAATGGCCGGACGGTGCAAGTGCCGGCCGTGCCCTACATCACCGACTGGGATGATGAGGCTTACCCCGCCGCGCCCCGGGTCGGCGAGCACCTCGGCTTGCCGGGCCGAGCTGGGCCTGACCGGCTTGACGGGCCTGACGTGCCAGCCCCGCCCGCCGCGTGATCAGGCCAGGTCCAGCTCGGGGTAGTGGCGGAAGATGCCCTGCTCGTTGAACGGCAGGCGGCGCTCGCTGCGCAGATAGGCTGCCACCTTGGGCAGCGCCGCGACCCGCGCATGCAATTGCAGCAGCAGCGGGGTTTGGCTCAGGGCCCGGCCAGCAGCCTGCGGGAAGGTGTAGCGCAGACCTTCGATCAACTGAAACAGCGACAGGTCGGCATAACTCAGCTTGCCGCCCACCAGGTGCCGCGAGCCCGCCGGGTTGCGCTGCACGATGTGTTCCAGCCACTGCAGGTACTTGGGCATGCGGGCCCGGCAAAACGCCTGCGCCCGGCGCAAAGCCTCGGGCTTCTGGTCCTCGTAAAACAAGTCCATGCCCAGCGGGTGGTGGCTGTCGTGCGCCTCGGTGACGATGTCGGCGATGGTGAGCTGGACCTGCAGCGTCCAGGTGCGCAGCTGCTCGCTGCGGGCCACCAGCTTGAGGGTCGGCGCGAGGTACTGCAGGATCGCGGCCGTCTGGCCGATCACCGCGTTGCCGTCCTTGATGAAAGGCGGCGCAAACGGCGGGTGGCTCAGGTGGCTATCGGCCAAGCAGCGCAGCAGCGCCGGTGTGCCCTGGCCGGCGGCTTCTGGCCCGCGCGCCACATCGATGTAGGGTGCGCCGGCAGCTTCGAGCGCCAGCCGAACAAATTCGCCGCGCCCTTGGATGCCAGGCCAGTAGTGGAGTTCATATGCCATGGGCGAGACTGTAGCTTGCGGCCTGGTCGGCGCCGGCACAGCAGCCGAACGACCCGATGGCTGCTCCGCAGCGGCCAGACCGCCAGCCGGTGAGGCGGTTTGAGGATCAGGCCGAGATTTGCCAGCGGCACAATCCCGACCCATGACGCCCACCCGCCCCGCGCCGCTGTTGCACAGCGCGTTTTATCGCTTTGTGCCCTTGGCTGAGCCGGCGGCGGTAGCGGATACGCTGCGGCGGCTGGCGCAGGGGCTGCAAGGCAGCATCGTGCTGGCGACCGAGGGCATCAATGGCACGTTGGCGGGTGCGCCCGAGGCAGTGCTGGCCTTTGAGCTGGCGCTGCAGCATCCCGCAGTGGCCGGTGGTGCTTTTGCCGGCATGACGTTCAAGCACAGCGCTTGCGTCACCGCGCCTTTTGGCCGGCTCAAGGTCAGCGTCAAGCCGCAAACGGTGGCACTGGATTTGCCTGCACTGGCCTCAGACCGGCCCTTGTCGCCACCCAGCGCCGACGCCCAACACGAGCCCGGTGCGCACGACCTGCACGCCGCCAGCCAAGACGCGAGCCACCTGTCGCCGCTGGCCTGGCGTGCGCTGCTGGCGCGCAGCGACCTGGTGTTGCTCGACAACCGCAACCACTTCGAGTACCGGCTGGGGCATTTTGTGGACGCTGTAGACCCACAGGTCCACAACTTTCGGGACTTTGTGGCCTACGTCCAGGCTGAGGCGCCGGCCTGGCGTGCTGCCGGCCGGCCGGTGGCGATGTACTGCACCGGCGGTATCCGCTGCGACAAGACTGCGCCATGGTTGCGCAGCCTGGGCCTGGAGGTCTGGCAACTGGGCGGCGGCATCCTGAACTACTTTGCGCAGCTCGACGATGCCCACCGCGAGTGGCAGGGCGAGTGTTTTGTGTTTGACAAGCGCATCGCACTCGACAGCCACCTGCAGGAGACAGCCCGCACCGCGGACCAGGTGTTTGATGGCCGGCACCCGGACGAAGCCTGGCGTTTGCAGCGCGCCGTCCGGCTCGACGGTACGCCGTCGCCACACTGCCAACTCAAGCCCCGGCCTCGATGACCTGCCCCGGCTTCCAGCGCACCAGGCGGTTCTCGATCAAGGTGATGAGGGATTCGGCCAGCAAGGCCATGACCGCCAGGATGATCATCGCGGCGAACACGCCGTTGGCATTGAAGGCGCCCTGGGCGGTCGAGATCAGCAGGCCGATGCCCTGCTTGGAGCCCAGAAACTCGCCCACCACCGCGCCCACCAGCGCAAAGCCGAAACTCACATGCAGGCTCGCCAGGATCCAGCTCATGGCCGAGGGGATCACCACGCTGGTGGTCAGTTGCCAAGGGGAGGCGCCCAGGATCTGGGCGTTGGCAATCATCGCCCGGTCGGCCTCGCGTACGCCCTGGAAGGCGTTGGCGAAGACCACAAAAAACACCATCACCACCGCCAGCGCCACCTTCGAGGCCATGCCCAGGCCCAGCGAGATGATGAAGATCGAGCCCAGCACCACCCGCGGGATCGAGTTGGCGATCTTGATGTAGATGCTGAACACGTCGGCCAGGAAGCGGTTGCGCCCCAGCGCGATGCCGCAGACGATGCCGAGTGCCGAGCCGATCAGGAAGCCCAGCACGGTTTCTTCCAGCGTCACGCCGATCTGCACCCAGAGCGAACCTTGTGACGTGCCCTCGGTCATCCACTCCCAGATCTGCAGCGCCACACCTGACGGGCGGCCAAAAAAGAACGGGTCGATAAGGCCTGTGGCCGTGGCGCCCTCCCAACTGCCGAGCGCCAGGAACAAGATCAGGAACCGCAGCGTGATGACGAGTTTGCTGCGCCGCTGCTGTGCGGCCAGGGCCTTACGCTCGAGCGCAGCCAGTGAAAACGCCGCCGGATTGACGGGCGCTGAGGTGAGGAGCGGGGATGCGGTGGGCATGGTGCCTTCAGGACGGTTTGATGGGGACGGCTCAGGCCGGCGTGGCCAGCGCGCTGCGCTGGCCGATCTGCACTTCTTCGCGCAGGTCGTTCCAGATGCGGCGTGCAATTTCGATGAATTGCGGCTCGTAGCGGATCTCCGACATCACCCGGGGCCGGGGCAGGTCGATTCGGTGGACCTTCTTTACCGTCGCCGGGCTGGCGGTCAGCACCACCACCGAGTCGCCCAGCGCCACCGCCTCTTCCAGGTCGTGGGTGACAAACACCACCGAGGCCTGGGTACCCGACCAAAGGCTGAGCAGTTCGTCCTGCATCACCGTGCGGGTCTGCACGTCCAGCGCGCTGAAGGGTTCGTCGAGCAACAAGATCTCGGGCTCGTTGATGAAGGTCTGCGCCAACGCCACCCGCTTGCGCATGCCGCCCGACAACTGATGGGGGTAGAGCGTCTCGAACTTGCCCAGGCCCACCCGGGCAACCCAGGCCCGCGCCCGGTCATAGGCTTCGGACTTGGCCATGCCTCGGTACAGCGGACCGGCGGCCACGTTGTCGAGCACGTTGCGCCAGGGGAACAGCGCGTCGCTCTGGAACACAAAGCCGACCCGTCGGTCTATGCCCGTCACGGGCTGGCCCATCACCTGCACCTGGCCGGCACTGGGCCGGATCAGCCCGGTCACCAGGTTCAGCGTGGTCGATTTGCCGCAGCCAGTCGGGCCGACGACGCAGACAAACTCGCCGCGCTGCACCGTCAGGCTGAAGTCGTGCATCGCCGTGTTGAAGCTGCCTTCGGGCGTCAGAAAGCGCCGGGTCACACCGGTGATCTGGATGGCAGGGGCTGCCACCGCACGGGCCGACTGGCCTGGTGCCACGCCCGCGCTGGGTGGGGTGTTCAGCACGGCGCTCACTTCAGGCCCTTCAAGGCTGTCTCGACCAGTTCGGTGGTGTAGGTGCGCGACAGGTCGATCGGTTTGCCGATCACGTTTTTCGAAAAGCTCGACATCACTTTGAGTACGGTCTCGGGGCCGTTGACCGGCATGCGGCCGTCCAGCGTGAATTGCGATTTGCCCTCAGCCAGGCCTTGCACATAGAGCTCGCGGTTGCCGACCAGGTACTCCTTGGGCATTTTTTCGGCAATCTCGGCGGCGCTGTGCGCGGCCATCCAGCGCAGCGTCTTGACCATCGCGTTGACCAGCTTTTGCGCCTGCGGCCGGTTCTTGGCCAGCCAGGCCGCGTTGACGTACAGCGAGGCCGCCGGGTAGGGGCCGCCGAGTGCCGCCTGGGTTGATTCGACTGAGCGCAGATCGACCAGGATCTTGGCCTCGCCGGTGCTCAGCAGCTGGCTGATGGTGGGCTCGGTGGTCATGCCCGCGTCGATCTTGCCCTGCTTGAGCGCGGCGATGAAGGTGTTGCCCGCGCCCACGCCTAGGGTCGAGTAGTCGCCCGCCTTGAGTCCGGCCTTGGCCGCGAGCGCTTGGGTGAGAAAGTCGGTGGACGAGCCGATACCGGTAATCCCCAGCGTGCGGCCCTTGAAGTCGGCCGGCGACAACAAGGTCTTGGCGTGCTTGGTGGCCACCAGTTCCACCTCGCCCGGCGCACGGCTGAGCTGCACGATCGAGATGATGGACTTGCCCTTGCTCTGGATGTCGATGGTGTGGTCGTAAAACCCGACCACCGCCTGAACCTCGCCGGCAATCAGTTCGTTTTCAGCCTCGACGCCGGCGCGGGTGTTGATCAATTCAACGTCCAGGTCTTGTTCCTTGAAAAAGCCGAGCTGTTCGGCCAGTTTGGCGGGCAGGTAAATCTGCTTTTCCATGCCGCCAACGGCCATCACCAGCTTGTCGGCCGCCCAACTGGCGAGCGGCGTGGCCAGCAAGGCCAGGGCCAGCAGCTTGCCGGCGGTTGAGGTGTTTGTCATGTCGTACAGGCCCAAGGTGATCAGGCAATGGCGTGGCCAGGACGCTGGCCAGAGGGGCCAGCGTCTAGGGGATGAGGTTGAACTGCGGAGGAGGCCGTCTTGCCGGTTCGCCCAAAAGCTCGCCCAAAAAGCCCGCCCGAAGGCCGGCCAGCGGGCTGCCCGTGTCGACGGCCGCCCCGGTGGATCAGAACCGCGTGCGCAGGCCGATCGCCAGCTGGGTCTGGTCTTTGGCGCCGTTGGTGGCCGCCACTTTGTAGCCGTCCTGCAGCTTCAGGTGGTCGGCGGCGATGTAGACCTCGGTGATCTTGTCGAAGTGGTAAAAGGCCGAGGCATACAGCGTGGACCGGCTGCCGGTGGCGGTGGCCTTGGCGGTGCTGGCATTGGCAAAGGCATTGAGCACGTTGCCGCTGCCGTTGACTGCCGCATTGTTGGCCTTCATGTCCTGGTAGCCCAGCTCGTAGTCCAGCTTGCCGGCCGGCGCCCACTTGGCCGACACGGTGTAGGCCTTGTCGGTACGGCCACCCAGCGCGCCCTGCTCGCCGGTGTAGTGGAACAAGCCGGCATTGAGCCGCACCGTGCCGATCTGGTAGTTGCCGCCCACTGACACCGAGCGATCGGCCAGGCCCGCCACCTTGGCTGCTGTCGCGAAGCCCGCGATGTTGAAGGCGCCCCCCTTGTAGGCCAGCGAGAACGTCTCGGTGGTGCCGTTCGAGAAATCGCCCGCAATGCCGCCGAACTGGTACTGCGCACCGGCTACCAGGCCGTTGTCGAAAGCCTTCTTCCAGACCACGCCGTTGTCGATGCGGGTGCCGGTGGCGGTGCCGGCATAGAAGATCAGTTGCTTAAAGTTGTTGTTGTTGGTGTAACCGCCTTCTTCCAGGCTGGGCGCCGCCGGGCCGTACGGGTCGCCGTAGATGGCCGAGGCGGCCGGGTCGCGTGCCAGCGAGTTCTGCCGGCCCAGGGTCAACTTGCCCAGATCTTTGCTCTCGAGACCGACCCAGGCGTCGCGATTGAACAGCGTGCCGGCAGTGTCCATGTTGCCGGTCTGGCTTTCGTACTCGCTCTCGAGCCTGAATATCACGTTCAGGTCGCTGTCGCCCATCAAACGCTTGCCGGTGATGCCCCAGCGGTTGCCGCTGAACCAGGCCACTCGGGGTCCGCTGAACTGGGCGTCCTTGGCATTGGCGTGGTTGGCGTGCACGTAGGACACGTCGATCAGGCCGTACAGCGATACGCTGCCGGTGGCGGTGACGTAGCTCAGGCCTTCACCTTGGGTGAAGCCCACGCCCGAAGCACCGGCCGGTGCCATGGCCGGGGCGGCCTGGGCGGCGGCTTGTTGTTGCTGCACGCCATTGAGTTTTTGCTCCAGCGCGTCCAGGCGGGCTTGTTGGGCTGCGGCGGCTTGCCGCTGGGCAGCGATTTCAGCCTTCAGGTCCGACAGTTCATCGGCCAGTGCGGGCGTAGAAAATGCGTAGATCGCCAGGATGGCGGCGCACAGCGCGGTCTTGTTCATGCAGGTGTCTCCTCGGGTGGGTGCAAACAGGGTGTCCAGGCAAGGGGCTGGACGCGGCGGGATTGTGTTTTTTTGCACCTTTCGTGACGCTTTACTTCGGCGAGCGCAAGGGTAAACACTGAGTCTGCAGCCCCGCATCCACCAGCCCAATGCGGTCGTTTGTGGGCCGAGCCGGTCAATGTGCCGCGCGCTGGCTGATTGGCCTGCCGCTCCATCCACCCTCCGGCCCATGCATCCACTCGTCGCCCAGCCGCCGTTGCTGGCACTGCCCGTCCCCTCCTCGTCGTCATGCGCCTGCTGCTGGTTGAAGACAGTCTCAAGTTGGCCACCTGGCTCGGCAAGGCGCTGCAGCAGGCAGGCTTTGCCGTGGACTCTGCGCATGACGGCGCCGACGCCGATGCGTTGCTGCGCACCGAGCCTTACGACGCGGTCGTGCTCGACTTGTCGCTGCCCACGATGGACGGCTTGACCGTGTTGCAACGCATGCGCGGCCGGGGCAACACTTGCCCGGTGCTGATCCTGACCGCCCGTGGTGAACTCGAAGACCGGGTGCGGGGCCTGAACTTGGGCGCCGACGACTACCTGGCCAAGCCCTTCGACCTGAGCGAGCTGGAAGCCCGCCTGCAGGCGTTGATCCGGCGCACTCAGGGGCTGGCCGCGCCCCAACTCAGCCTGGGGCCGCTGGACTACGAGCGCAGCGGCCGGGTCTTCAGCCTGCGTGGCCAGCGCCTGCTGCTGAGGCCCAAGGAACATGCGGTGCTGGAGGTGCTGCTGACCCGCACTGGCAAGGCGGTGAGCAAGACCCAGCTCTACGACAAGGTCTTCTCGATCGACGCCACCACCGGCGTGGACGTGGTGGAGATCTACATCCACCGCCTGCGCAAGCAGTTGCAGGGCAGCGGCGTGGCCATCGTCACCTTGCGCGGCCTGGGTTATGTCCTCGAAGTCGCCAGCCCGGCCGTCTGACAGCCTGCGGCTGCAACTGCTGCACTGGCTGCTGCTGCCGCTGCTGTTGTTGCTGTCGGTCAACGCCTGGTTCAGCAACCGGGCTGCGGTAGCCAACGCGGCGGGCGCCTTCGACCGCCTGCTCACCGCCTCGGCGCAGGCGATTGCCGAGGATATCGAGGTCAAGGACGGCGAGATCGTGGTCGATCTGCCCTATGCCGCGCTGGAGCTGCTGGAGACTAATCTGCAGGAGCGGATTTTTTACCGGGTCGTGGCCCCCGATGGCAAGACCTTGACCGGCTACGATGACTTGCCGCTGCCGCCCCAGTCGGTTCCCGCGCAAAAACTGCCCCTCCGGCAGCAAGCCGGGCTGTCCGCGCAACCCGCCGACAGCAACCCCTCCCCGGCGGCCGGGCCCACGCTGTATGCCGCTCGCTACCGGGGTGAGACGGTACACCTGGCCTTGCTGCAAAAGCGGCTCTACCGCGCCGGGCCCAGCGCGCCGGTCAGCATCATCGTCGCTGAAACCGGCGAGGCCCGCGACGCCTTGTCGCACCAGATTTTGGTGGACGGCCTGCAGCGCCAGGGCCTGCTGATCGTCGCCGCCGGCGGCCTGGTCTGGATCGGCATGCTGCGGGGTTTGCAGCCCCTGGGTCGACTGCGGCGCCAGGTGGCGCAGCGTGCACCGTCCGACCTGAGCCCGATCGACCCTGCCGGCGTCCAGCGCGAGGTGCGACCGCTGATCGACGCCCTCAACCTGCACACCGCCCGCATCGAACGCTTGCTGAGCAGCCGGCAACGTCTGATCACCGACGCCTCGCACCAGATGCGCACGCCGCTGGCCGAGATGCGCACCCAGATCGAGTACAGCCTGCGCCAGAACCAGCCCGAGTTGAGCCACCAGACCTTGCTCGATGTGCACGGCGACATCGACCGCCTGGCGCGGCTGCTGTCGCAACTGCTGTTGCAGGCCCGCGCGGACCCCGACGGCCTGCCCGATCCCCGCAGCGGGCGGGCCGACCTGGTCGAATTGGCCAGGGCCGCATCCCTGGACCTGGTGGGCGCGGCGCGGCGCAAGACCATGGACCTCAGCTTCGAGGCGCCGGCGCCGGCGGTGACGGTAGGCGGCAATGGCCTGTTGCTGCGCGAGTTGATCAACAACCTGATCGACAACGCCATCACCCATGGTCGTGTCGGCGGCCAGGTTCGGGTGCGTGTGGCCTGGCGACCTGGTTGCGCTGGCCGGGCACAACTCGAGGTGGAAGACGATGGCCCGGGTATTTTGCCGGTGGACCGCGAGCGGGTGTTCGAGCGCTTCTACCGCGCGGCCAACGGCAGCGCGCCAGGCTCCGGGCTGGGCCTGGCCATCGTGCGCGACATCGCCCGCGCCCACGCTGCCAGCGTGGAGTTGCTGACACCCACGACTGGCGTGGGCTTGTGCGTGCGGGTGGCCTTTGCGCCTGCGCCAGCCCCGGCTGAGGCATCCGGCCTGCCTGACGCAGCCGCTGCGCCCGGTCCGGCTACTTGACGCTTCCGGTCTCGCGCCGCCAGCGGCGCAAAAACTCCTGCTGCTTGGCCTGGTCCAGAAACACCAGCAAGGGCGGGCCGACGGCAATCGCCCGCAGCTGTGGCCCCAGGGTCTGGCGCAAGGTTGCGGCGGTGAACTCGCCCGGCACGTCGCTGCGGATCGAGAACAGCTCCGACCGCGACAGCACGGTCTGGCCCCGCTGCGACAGCAGGAAGTCGAGCCAGAGCTTGCCAGCATTGGGGTGTGGCGCCGTCTTGGACAGCAGGGCGATGCGCGACATCACCAGGGTGTAGTCCTTGGGCAGCACCACGCCGATGGCGGGGTCGCGCCGGGCGCGTGTCAGCGCGTACGAACCGATCAGGTTGTAGCCCAGGTAGTCCTTGCCTGAAGCAATGCGCTGCACCATCACCGAGGTGTTGGATTCAAGCTCGACCGCGTTCTTGCCCAGTTCGTGCACCAGGTCCCAAAAGCCGGTCTGCGCCCGGCTGTCCTGGGTGGCAAAAAGAAAGCCTACGGCGGATTTTTCGATGTCGTAGGTGGTGACGTTGCCGGCGTATTTGGCAGACTGGCTGCTCAGCAGCCGCACCAGGTCGGCATGGGTTTCAGGGATGTCGGCACCGGTCACGAAGCGCTTGTTGTAGACGATGACCGCCGGCTCGAAGGTGGTGCCAAAAGCAGTGTCGCGCCAGACCGCCCAGTCGGGCAGTGAGGCCACCTCGGGCGATTTGTAGCGCTGGGCAAAGTCATCATTGGCCAGCTTCATTTGCAAGTCCATGGCTGAGCTCCACAGCACGTCGGCCGACGGCCGCTGGGCCTGGGTTTCGGCCAGAAAGCGGCGGTGCAGTTCTGCGCTGTTGAGATCCTGGTAATCGACCTTGATGCCGGGGTAACACAGCTCAAAGTCGCGGATCAGCGCCGCTGCAGTGGACAGGTCGGTGGTCGAATACACCACCACACTGGCCTCCTCGCGCGCTGCAGCAACGATGGCCCCGTAGGCCTTGGGGTAGCCCTTGGGCGGTGCTGCCAGCGCTATTGGAACCAGGGCTGCCGAGGCCAGCAGCGCCAAAGCAAAAGCCCACAAAGCGCGCCAGGCTTGCGCCAGTGTGCGGTGCAAGACGTGCAAATGATGGCTCATGAATCAGAGCATACAGATCGGCGGCGGCACCAAGAGTTGAGGCCAGCAGTTAAGCAGATCGGCAGCGATCCCTGTCACTGTGTCAGTTTTCACCCGGTTTGCTGGCAAGGTTCAGGCTTTCGCTTGCCAGCGGCCAACGCCAGACTCCTGCCATTGCAACAGGAGCCCCTCGCCATGACCGCCCCCGCCAACGCCGCCATCACTGCCCCCACGGTCGCGCCAATGACCCGCCAGCCGCAGCCAACCACCGTCTACATCGGCGTGCCCGACATGGTCCGGATCATTCGGCACTTGGGCTTGTCGGCCTGCATTGCCGAGGTGGCCGAGCGCATCGAGGCCCACTTCTTGCGCTGGACGCAGTTTGACAAGTCGGCCCGCCTGGCCTGCCACTCGACCGCCGGCGTGATCGAGCTGATGCCGATTGCCGACGCCCATGAATTTGCCTTCAAGTACGTCAACGGTCACCCCGGTAACACCCGCCTGGGCCTGCCCACGGTGATGGCTTTTGGGGTGCTGGCCGATGTCGACACCGGCCTGCCCCGCTTGTTGTGCGAGCTGACCCTGGTCACCGCCATCCGCACGGCCGCCACCTCGGCGCTGGCGGCGCAGCGCCTGGCCCGGCCCGGCAGCCGCTGCATGGCGTTGATCGGCAACGGTGCGCAAAGCGAGTTCCAGGCGATCGCTTTCCGGGACCTGGTCGGCATCCGCGAGCTGCGCTTGTTTGATCTGGACCGTGCCGCCAGCCTCAAGCTGGCCGCCAACCTGGCAGGCCAGGGCCTGGCCGTGGTGATCTGCGCCAGCACTGCAGATGCGGTGCGCGGCGCCGACATCGTCACCACCGTGACGGCCGACAAGAGCCTGGCCACCATCATCACGCCCGAGATGGTCGAGCCTGGCATGCACTTCAACGCCGTGGGCGGTGACTGCCCGGGCAAGACCGAGCTGCACCGGGGCGTGCTGGCAGCGGCCAGCGTGTTTGTCGAGTTCGAGCCGCAGACCCGCATCGAGGGCGACATCCAGCAGATGCCCGCCGACTTTCCGGTCACCGAGTTCTGGCGTGTGCTGTCGGGTGAGCAGCCGGGCCGCAGCCACGCGGCGCAGGTGACGGTGTTCGACTCGGTCGGCTTTGCGCTGGAGGACCACGCCGCGCTGGGCTTTGTGCGTGATGCTGCCGCTGAACTCGGCATTGGCGACTGCGTTGAACTGGTGCCTCAGTCGGCGAACCCAAAAAATCTCTTCGGCCTGCTGACGGCGGTGGCGCCCGATGCGGGCAACATGGCCCCCAGCCTCGGGCCGGTCCCGCCAGCCCGCTTGCCCGCCTGACCAAAATGCGGGCGGATCGCCATTGATTGCTCAAGCACGCCCATGCCGCCCACCCCGACGCCCACCCCGACGCCCATCTTGACCCCCGCCCTGGCAACGTCTCCGCTGCGTGCGGCGATCAGCGCCGCCACCCGCCCGCCCGAGCCCGAGCTGCTGCCCGCGCTGCTGGCGCAGGCCCGGCTGAGCCCGGCGCAGGCCCAGCAGGCCGAGACCCTGGCGCTGCGCATCGCTGGCAACGTGCGTGAGCACGCGCGTGCCAGCGGCCGTGCCGGCCTGGTGCAAGGCCTGCTGCAGGAGTTTGCGCTCAGCTCACAAGAAGGCGTGGCCTTGATGTGCCTGGCCGAGGCGTTGCTGCGCATTCCCGATGCCGCCACCCGGGACGCGCTGATCCGCGACAAGATCGGCAGCAGCAATTGGCAAGCCCACCTGGGGCAAAGCGCGTCGTTGTTTGTCAATGCCGCCACCTGGGGCCTGCTGTTGACCGGCAAGCTGGTGGCCACGCACAGTGACTCGGGGCTCTCGGCCGCCCTGCGCAAGCTGGTGGCGCGAGGCGGCGAGCCCCTGATCCGCAAGGGCGTGGACATGGCCATGCGGCTGATGGGCGAGCAGTTCGTGACCGGCGAGACGATCGCCCAGGCGCTGGACAACGCCCGCCCGCGTGAGGACCAGGGCTTTCGCTACTCCTACGACATGCTGGGCGAGGCGGCGATGACGGCCACTGACGCCCAGGCCTACCTCGCGGCCTACGAGGCGGCCATCCATGCCATCGGCCGGGCGTCCGCCGGGCGCGGGGTGTACGCCGGGCCGGGCATCTCCATCAAGTTGTCGGCCCTGCATCCGCGCTACAGCCGCGCCAAGCTCGAGCGGGTGATGGCCGAGCTGTACCCGCGGCTGTTCCAGCTGGCGCAGCTGGCACGGCGCTACGACATCGGCCTCAACATCGACGCCGAGGAGTCCGAGCGGTTGGCGCTGTCGCTGGAGTTGCTGGAGCAGCTTTGCTTCGAGCCCGCGCTGGCGGGTTGGAGCGGCATCGGCTTTGTGATCCAGGCCTACCAGAAACGCTGCCCCGCAGTGGTGGATTTCATCATCGACCTCGGTAAACGCAGCGGCCACCGGCTGATGGTGCGGCTGGTCAAAGGCGCGTACTGGGACAGCGAGATCAAGCGCGCCCAGCTCGACGGCCAGGACGGCTACCCGGTCTACACCCGCAAGGCCTACACCGACGTGGCCTACATCGCCTGCGCTCGCAAGCTGCTGGCTGCGCCTGCGGCGGTGTACCCGCAGTTCGCCACCCACAACGCGCACACGCTGGCCGCGATTTACACCCTGGCGGCTGACCTGATGGATGAAAACGCCTACGAGTTCCAGTGCCTGCACGGCATGGGCGAGCCGCTCTACAGCCAGGTGGTGGGTGCAGTGGCCGATGGCAAGCTGGGCCGCGCCTGTCGCATCTACGCCCCGGTGGGCACCCACGAGACCTTGCTGGCTTACCTGGTGCGGCGGCTGCTGGAGAACGGCGCCAACACCTCGTTTGTGAACCGCATCGCCGACGACGCGGTGCCACTGGCCGACTTGGTCGAAGACCCGGTGCGCACCGTGTTGGCGCTGGCCGCTGCCGAGGGCGCCGTGGGCTTGCCGCACCCGGCCATCCCGCTGCCCAATGCCTTGTACGGCGCAGCGCGCGCCAATTCACGCGGGCTGGATTTGGCCGATGAGGCCACGCTGGGCGCACTGACCCGGGCCTTGGCCCCGGGCGCTTCGCCGCCATGGTCTGCCGAGCCCTTGCTGGGCGCAGCCGCCGCCCCCAACCCGCCCGGCACAGCCCGGCCGGTGCCCAACCCCGCTGACCGCTGCGATACGGTCGGCTCGGTACGCGACGCCACAGCGGCCGATGTGCAAACCGCGCTGGCTTGCGCGCTGCAGGCGGCGCCGGGCTGGGCCGCGACGCCGCCTGTCGAGCGCGCAGCGCTGCTGCAAGCGGGGGCCGACCGCCTGGAGGCCGACACCGAGGCCCTGGTCGCGCTGCTGGTTCGCGAGGCCGGCAAGACCTGTGCCAACGCCGTGGCCGAAGTGCGCGAGGCAGTGGACTTCTTGCGCTACTACGCCAACCAGGTTGCGTCCAGCTTTGACAACGCCACCCACCCTCCGCTCGGGCCGGTGGTCTGCATCAGCCCCTGGAACTTTCCGCTGGCCATCTTCACCGGCCAGGTGGCGGCGGCGCTGGCCGCTGGCAACACCGTGCTGGCCAAGCCGGCCGAGCAAACACCGCTGGTGGCGGCCGCAGCCGTGCGGGCGTTGTGGGCCGCCGGCGTGCCGCGCGCGACACTGCAACTGTTGCCAGGCCCCGGCGAGACCGTGGGCGCGCCGCTGGTGGCCGACGTTCGGGTGCAGGGCGTGCTGTTCACCGGCTCGACCGAAGTGGCCCGCTTGCTGCAACGCAGCCTGGCAGGACGGCTCGGCAACGCCGGCCAGCCTGTGCCCTTGATCGCCGAGACCGGCGGCCAGAACACCTTGATCGTCGACTCGTCGGCGCTGGCCGAGCAGGTGGTGGCCGACGTGGTGGCCTCGGCGTTTGACAGCGCCGGCCAGCGCTGCTCGGCGCTGCGGGTCTTGTGTGTGCAGCGCGATGGGGCCGACCGCCTGATCGCGATGCTCGAAGGCGCGGTGCGCGAGCTGCGGGTGGGTGATCCGCGCCTGCTCGCGGTCGACGTCGGCCCGGTGATCGACGCGGACGCGCAAGGCACCGTCGAGCGCCACATCGCTGCGATGCGCGCCAAAGGCCGGCGCATCACCCGACCCGCGGCGGTAGACGCCGACGCCCTGAGCCAGGGCAGTTTTGTGCCGCCTGCCGTGATCGAGATCGAACACATCAACGAACTGCAGCGCGAAGTTTTTGGCCCGGTGCTGCATGTGCTGCGCTATGACCGGCGCGAGCTGGCCGACCTGCTCGACGCCGTTCGTGACACCGGCTACGGCCTGACGATGGGCGTGCACACCCGCATCGACGAAACCCTGATCCAGGTGGTGCATGCCGCGCATGCCGGCAACCTCTACGCCAACCGCAACATCGTCGGCGCGGTGGTAGGGGTGCAACCTTTTGGCGGTGAAGGTCTGTCGGGCACCGGCCCCAAGGCCGGCGGACCGCTGTACCTGCTGCGCCTGCTGGCCAGCCGGCCGACTGACGCGGCACGCCTTGCAGTGCAGGGCGCCGGCGATGCGACCCTGCCGCCCTTGCGTGGCTGGGCGGCCCCTGCCGACGAACTCGATGCCCAGGCCGCCCGCAGCGCCTTGCTGCAGTGGGCCCAGGCGCAAGGTCTGGCCGACCTGGCCGGGGTTTGTGATCGTTTTGCCAGGCTGGCCCCCAATGGCGCCTGGCGCAACCTGGCCGGGCCCACCGGCGAAGCCAACCTGTATGCGCTGCGGCCGCGCGAGGCCGTGTTGTGCCTGGTCGAGTCCGAGGCCGGCACCGACATCGACAGCGAGACCGTCGGCGAACCTGATCGCGACCTTGATCGCGACCCTGATCGCGACCCTGATCGCGACACCGATCGCGACCGGCTGGTGCAACTCGCTGCCGTGCTGGCCGTGGGCAGCCGCGCCGTCTGGCCGGCCGAGAGCCGGCCGCTATGGCGCCGTTTGCCGCATGCCGTCCGCGAGCGGGTGGCATTGGCGCAGGACTGGCAGGCTGATGCGGTGGCCTTTGATGCCGTGCTGCACCACGGGCCGGCTGAGAGCCGCCTGGCCGTGCTGCAACGGCTCGCCACGCGGCCCGGGCCCATCGTCATCTTGACTGCATTGGCACCGGCAGACCCGTCCGTGCCGCTGGAGCGCCTGGTGATCGAGCGCTCGCTCAGCATCAACACGGCGGCTGCGGGTGGCAATGCCAGCCTGATGACGATCGGTTGAACGGGTAACCGGGTAACCGAGCAACCGGGCAACCGGGCAACCGGGCAACCGGGCAACCGGGCAACCGGGCAACCGGGCAACCGGGCAACCGGGCGCGCAGCGCAGCGGCTCAGCGGTAGGTCGCGAGCAGGATGCTGGTCTCGGTGTTGGCAATGCCGGCGGTCAGCCGGATGCGCTCCAGCACCCGAGACAGCTCGGTCATGGACTCGGCCCGCAGTTCGGCCAGCAAATCCCAGCGGCCATTGGTGTCGTGCAGGCTGGCCACCGCAGGTTCACCCAGCAGGCTGGCAATCACCGCTCGGGTCTGGTTGCCGTCCACCAGCACCCACATCCAGGCCCGTATCGGGTTGGGCTCGGCATCGGGCCGCAGGCGCAGCGTGTAACCGACGATCGTCTGCCCGTCTTCGAGCTTGCGCAGCCGGTTGCTCACGGTGCCCCGTGACACGCCCAGCTTGGCAGCCAGCGTGGCCACGGGCAGGCGTGCGTCCTTGCGCAGCAGCGAGATCAATTGCCGGTCGGTGTCGTCCATCGCCCTATTTTGCGCGGCCGAGCCGCTGGGTGATGGGCCGGTGCCCCGGCGCGTCAGTAGGTTTCGAGGTGCAGCCGGCCGTCGCGCATGAGTGTGGTGCCGATCTCGTCCCAGTTCAAGCCGGCCTGGACCGCGATGTCGCGCAGCGCCAGCACCACGCCTTCTTCCATGCTCTTGAGGCCGCAGACATAAAAATAGCTGTTGGGGTCGACCAGCAGCTTGGCCAGGTCGGCGGCCCGCGAGCGCATCGCGTCCTGCACATAGGTCTTGGGCTGGCCGGGCGTGCGGCTGAACGCAAAGCTGGTGTCGATGAAGTCTTTGGGCAGGCTTTGCAAGGGCCCGAAATAGGGCAATTCCTGCTGGGTGCGCGCGCCGAAGAACAGCATCAGCTTGCCGCCTTCAAACTTGCCTGAAGCCCGCAGGCGGCGCCGCCATTCCGTCATCGCCCGCATGGGCGCACTGCCGGTGCCGGTGCAGATCATCACGATGTGGCTCTTGGGGTGGTTGGGCATCAGGAAGCTGGCACCAAAGGGCCCGATGACCTGCACCGTGTCGCCCACCCCCAGGTTGCACAGGTAGTTGCTGGCCACGCCGCGCACGGGATGGCCCTGGTGGTCTTCGAGCACCCGCTTGAGGGTCAGCGACAGGTTGTTGTACCCCGGCCGCTCGCCATTGCGCGGGCTGGCAACGCTGTACTGGCGCGGGTGATGCGGCTTGCCGTTGGCATCGAGCCCCGGGGGCACGATGGCGATGGACTGGCCCTCCAGCACCGGAAAGGGGGTGCTGCCAAAGTCCAGCACGAGGTGGTGGGTGTCGTAGTCGGTGCCCACCTCGGTGACACGCACATTGCCGGTGACGGTAGCCGTGATGAACCGCTGCGCGTTGGGGTTGCGGGGGTTGGGGCCGTACAGGTTGGTGTAGGCATGCGCCGCCGACCAGGGCGGCAACTGGGCACCGTACTGGGCACTGTGCTGGGCACTGTTCAAGCCGCTGCTGGCGGCGGGTGCCGCCGCATCAGCCACTGATGGCGCTGCGTCCAAGACCCCGGCACCGCTGGCCACTCCGGCTTCTGCCAGCTGCTCATTGCTCAACTCGGGCGGCAGTTCGTCCCAGCCGAGTTGCTCTTCGATCTTGTAGGCCCGCAGCCTCGGCATGGTGCGCCAGTTGTCGATGCTGCCGGTAGGGCAGGGCGAGATGCAGGCCATGCACAGGTTGCAGACCGCTGCATCGACCACATAGTTGTTCGAGTCATGCGTGATCGCCTTGACCGGGCAGATCGCCTCGCAGGTGTTGCAGCGTATGCAGATTTCGGGGTCGATCAAGTGCTGCTTGATGGCGGTGGTTTCAGACGCGACCATGCGTGCTCCAGTGCCGAAGTTGCGCTGACCCCTCCAAACAAACGCCGCGGAGCCGGCTCGGCCGGACCGCTGGCGTTGCCCCGCTGCGGGGAGCGGCGAAGCCGCATCGGGGGGGCTTATCCAAAACGGATGTAGTCGAAGTTGACCGGCTGGCGGTTGATGCCCATCACGGGCGGCGCGATCCAGTTGGCGAACTTGCCGGGCTCGACCACCCTGCCCATCAGGCTGGCCACGTAGGCGCGGTCGGCGCCGCTGGGCAGCCAGTCGTCTACCTTGGCCTGCCATTCGGCCTCGCTCACCACGCGTCCTTCGGGCGAGACCCGCACGCCCTTGAGCGCGCCGATGTTGCGGTGGAAGGCCTTGTGCGGCGTCAACAGTTTGAACGGGATGCCGGCTTTCTCGATCACCTTGTTCCAGCGGCCCACCCCCGACACGCTGTCCTTGATGTAGTCGTCGCGCAGCACTTCATTGAGGGCGTTGAGCATCGGCACCTCGCGCTCGCTGAGTTGGCCGTCGACGACCGACAAGACCTTGTAGGTCTGGCCGCGCAGCTGGTGGTCGTCCATGCGCTTGCCCTCCTCAAAGCGACCCTTCAGGCCGGTGGAGTAGAAGGTGGCGGCGTTGCTCGACTCGTCGGCACCAAACAAATCGATGGTGACGCTGAAGTGGAAGTTGAGGTAGCGCTGGATCGTGGGCAGGTCGATCACGCCAGCGGCGCGCAGCTTTTTGGGGTCATCAGTCTTGAGCTCATTCATGGCCGCGCAGGTGCGGTTGATGACCCGGCTGATGCCCGACTCGCCCACGAACATGTGGTGTGCTTCTTCGGTCAGCATGAACTTGGTGGTGCGGGCCAGCGGGTCGAAGGCGCTCTCGGCCAGCGCGCAGAGCTGGAACTTGCCGTCGCGGTCAGTAAAGTAAGTGAACATGAAAAACGCCAGCCAATCGGGCGTTTCTTCATTGAAGGCCTGCAGGATGCGCGGGTTGTCCTCTTGGCCGCTGCGGCGCTGCAGCAGGGCCTCACCCTCTTCGCGGCCGTCGCGGCCGAAATGCTTGTGCAGCAAATAGACCATCGCCCACAGGTGGCGGCCTTCTTCAACGTTGATCTGGAACAGATTGCGCAAGTCGTACATGCTGGGTGCAGTGGCGCCCAGGTGGCGCTGCTGCTCTACCGAGGCCGGCTCGGTGTCGCCTTGCGTCACGATGATGCGGCGCAGGTTGGCACGGTATTCGCCGGGCACGTCTTGCCAGGCGGCTTGGCCCAGATGATCACCAAAGTGGATCTTGCGGTCTTGCTCGCCCGGGTTCAAAAAGATGCCCCAGCGGTAATCGGGCATCTTGACGTGGCCAAACTGGGCCCAGCCCGCCGGGTCCACGCTGGTGGCGGTGCGCAGATAAACATCGTGCTTTTGGCTGCCGTCCGGGCCCATGTCGTCCCACCAGCTCAGAAAGCTCGGCTGCCACTGTTCGAGCGCGCGCTGCAGCGTGCGGTCTTCGGCGAGGTTGACGTTGTTGGGGATCTTGTCGCTGTAGTTGATGGTGCTCATGGTTTGAGTTCCTCGGGGGTGTGTTTGGACAGCAGTGTCAGGGCGAGAGTGTTCAGACGCGATGCCAGTCAAAGGCGGCTTTGTCGCCCTTGCCGTAGACCTTGAGCGCACCCTTTTCGCCCACGGCGTTGGGGCGCTGGAAGATCCAGTTCTGCCAGGCGGTCAGGCGGCCAAAAACACGGGTGAACATGTTTTCGGGCCCGTTGAAGCGCAGGTTGGCCTCCATGCCGGTCAGCGCGTCGGGGTTCATCGCCACCCGCTCTTCGATCGCGATGCGGGTCTCATCGGCCCAGTCGATGTCGTCAGGGTTGGCCGTCACCAGGCCGACGGCGAAGGCGGCGTCGGCATCCAGCGGCTGGCCGCTGACGGCGCGCACCGAAGCCAGCGCCGGCTGTTCGTCATAAAAACGGCGCTGCAAACGACTCTGGCCGGTGACCATCGGAAACAATCCCCAGTTGGTCTCGCCCACCGTGATCCTGGGGGCGCGCGCCGCGTCATCGGGCAGGGCCAGGTGGTAGCTGCGGTCGCAGGCCAGGGCGAGTTCGAGCAGCGGGCCGGCGAAGCATGAGCCGGGCTCGATCAGCGCAAACAGGCTGCGTGAGGACAGGTCAAGCCGGCTGAAAGTGCGGCGCAGCAAGCCGATGGTCTCGCGCACCAGCCAGTGCTTCTGGTGGGCCACCAGCGTGGCGTCCAGCGCCAGCAGCGCAGCGGCATCGCCCTGGGTCTTGATCAGCCAGGTGCCGATTTCTGGCTCGTTGGTGCGCATCTCCAGGATCGCGTCTTCGAGTTCGCGGCCCATCTGCAATGGGTACCAGGCGGCGCCGGCGGCTTCGATGCCGGCGATGTCGGTGGGCTGGGCGCTGCCGTCTGCAGAGGCCGGGCCTTTGACGGTGAAGCTCGCCACGCGCTTGGCGCGGTCGATGTTGACCTCGACAAACGGGTAGTGCAGTGAATCGGCCCCGATCACGCGGGTCAAGGGCGGCAGGCTCACGCCTTTGGCATCGGCCGGGCGGTCGCTGCCGGCGGCCAGATGCAGGGCGCGAACTTGAACCTTGGCGGCAAATGCGGCGGGTTTGGCGATGTCGTCCACCAGGCGCCAGTCCTTGGCTTTTTGGCCACGCACGCCTTCAACGCTGGTACAAAACAGGTCGGCCAGGTCGTGCCGCACCCGCTTCTTGTCGGTGACACGGGTCAGGCCGCCGGTACCGGGCAACACCCCGAGCAGTGGCACCTCGGGCAGGCTGACGGCGCTGCTGCGGTCGTCCACCAGGATGATTTCGTCGCAAGCCAGGGCCAGCTCATAGCCACCGCCGGCGCAGGCACCGTTGACGGCGGCCAGAAATTTGAGGCCGCTGTGCGCGCTGCTGTCTTCCAGGCCGTTGCGCGTCTCGTTGGTGAACTTGCAGAAGTTCACCTTCCAGGCGTGGCTGGAGACGCCGAGCATGAAGATGTTGGCGCCCGAGCAGAACACCTTCTCCTTGGCGCTGGTGATCACCACAGTGCGCACCTCGGGATGCTCGAAGCGCACCCGGTTGATCGCATCGCTGAGTTCGATATCCACGCCCAGGTCGTAGCTGTTGAGCTTGAGCTTGTAGCCCGGCCGCAGGCCCGCGTCCTCGTTGAAGTCGGCCGCCAGCGTGGCCACCGGACCCTCAAACTTGAGCTGCCAGTGGCGGTACTGGCTGGGCTGGGTCTGGTAGTCAACGCGGTTGGGCTGGCTCATGGTGGCTCCTGAATTGCAATAAAGTGCGCTATTGGCTGATGGATGTAATGCACTTTACTGCAAGTATTGATCTGCAGTCAAGCAGTTTCATGCCTGTGATGAGGCCTCATCGGTCAGGGACAACGCCTCACGCACCAGGCTGCGCAGCGCCGCAAAGGTGGGTGCCAGCGCTGCGGCGCTGGTGTCGAGCTGAAACTCGGCCTTGGCATAAAACGCTGCCCGACCGGCGAGGATGCCTTTGAGGTCGGCCATCGCCTCGCGGTTGCCGGCCATCGGGCGCATGTCGCCTTGCGCTGCGACGCGGACCATGTGGTCTTCGGGATCAGCCTGCAGCCAGACTGTGGTGCAGTGCGACAGCAACTGGTTGAAGGTGGCCGGGTCGGACACCAGGCCGCCGGGCGTGGCAATCACCGCCTCGGGATAGATCTGGATCGCTTCTTCCAGGGCGCGACGCTCGTAGCGGCGGTATGCGCTTTGGCCGTACAGCGCCTGGATCTCGCTGATCGAGCAGCCGGCAAATTGCTCGATCTGGCGGCTCAGTTCCACAAATGGAAAACCCAGGTCTTCAGCCAGCATTGCACCCAGCGTCGACTTGCCCGCGCCTCTGAGGCCCACCAGCGCCACGCGGGTGCTGCGCTGCGCCGAGGCCTGCCGGGGCGCGCCGCCCGTGCCCAACAGGCCGCCAATGGTCTCGCGCACCCGGTGCAGCGTGGCCTCGTCACAGGTCTCGAGCAACTCGCGGATCATCAGCCACTCGGGCGACCGGGTGGTGGCGTCACCCAGCAACTCGGCCAGGCTGCAATTGAGCGCACGCGCCACCTGCAGCAGCACCAGCACCGAGGCATTGCCCACGCCGTATTCGAGGTTGGCCAGATGGCGCTCAGACACATCGGTGGCCACCGACAAGGCTTTGCGGGTCATGCCGCGCCGTGCTCGCAACGCCCGCAAGCGTTCGCCCAGACCGACCAGAAACGGGTGCTTGAGCCCGCCGTCGCCTTTGGTCGGCTCGGTGGCAGGCTGGGCGGCGACCGATGGCTCGGACTGCAGCACCGCGCCAGTCTGGCTAGGGGTAAACGCCGTAGACTGCAATATAGTGCTTGACATGACTGCGGACTGTCCATAAAGTTCTGACACGCACAATACTGCAACTTCTGAAGTTTGACAAGCGCGCTGGACAAGCCCAGACGCCGCAGACTCCCCGTGTCCCGGAGGCCCGCCATGACCGACACCCCCCCGACCGCCGGCGGCATTGCCGCGCCGCCGGTCCGCTTCAATTTTGCGCAGCACCTGCTGGGCCTCAACACCGGCCGCGCCGGCAAAGCTGCGTTTGTCGATGACCAGGGTGTCTTGACCTACGGCGTGCTCGACGAGCGGGTGCGGCAGATGGCGGCTGGCCTGCGCTCGCTGGGCCTGCGCCGCGAGGAGCGGGTGTTGCTGCTGATGCACGACTGCACAGACTGGCCGGTGAGTTTTCTGGGCGCGGTCTACGCCGGCCTGGTGCCGGTGGCAGTCAACACCTTGCTCACCGCCGACGAGTACGCCTACATGCTGGAGCACTCACGCGCCCAGGCCGTGCTGGTCTCGGGCGCGCTGCTGCCGGCGTTGGCAGCGGCCATGACGCGCTCGGACCATGAGGTCAGGCAGGTCATCGTTTCCAGGCCCCTGGCGCCGGTGCATGGCGGCAGGGCGCTGTCCGACGCTGCGCCCGGCCAGCCGGTGGAGATCGAGTTCGAGGCCTTTTTGCAAGCCCACCCGCCGGCCAGCAAACCTGCGGCCACGGGCGCGGACGACCCGGGCTTCTGGCTGTATTCGTCCGGCTCCACCGGCCGGCCCAAGGGCACGGTGCATTCGCATGCCAACCCGTACTGGACGGCCGAGCTGTACGGCAAAGCCGTGCTGCAGCTGCAGCAGAGCGATGTCTGCTTTTCTGCCGCCAAGCTGTTTTTTGCCTACGGTCTTGGCAACGGCCTGACCTTCCCGATGAGCGTGGGTGCCACCACCTTGCTGATGCCCGAGCGGCCCACTGCCGAGGCCACCTTCAAACGCTGGCTGGGTCAGGTGGGCGGCCTCAAGCCCACGGTGTTTTTTGGCGCACCGACCGGCTTTGCCGGCATGCTCGCCAACCCGGCGTTGCCAGCGCGCACGGCGGTATCGCTGCGCCTGGTGTCCTCGGCTGGCGAGGCGTTGCCCGCTGACCTGGGCGAGCGCTTCAAGCGGCACTTCGGGGTGGACATCATCGACGGCATCGGTTCGACCGAGATGCTGCATATCTTCTTGTCCAACCGTCCTGAGCGGGTGCGCTACGGCAGCACCGGCTGGCCGGTGCCCGGCTACGCGGTCGAGTTGCGCAGCGAAACCGGTGCTGCGGTGCCCGAGGGCGAGCCCGGCGACCTGTTCATCCAGGGTCCGAGCGCGGCCATGATGTACTGGGGCAACCGCGCCAAGACCCGCGAGACCTTTCAGGGCGGCTGGACCAAGAGCGGCGACAAGTACGTGCTCAATGCCGACGGCAGCTACACCTACAGCGGCCGCAGCGACGACATGCTCAAGGTCAGCGGCATCTATGTCAGCCCGTTTGAGGTCGAGGCCACGCTGGTGCAGCACCCGGCCGTTCTGGAGGCCGCGGTGATCGGCAAAGAGGACGCCGAGGGCCTGGTCAAGACCAAGGCGTTTGTGGTGATCAAGCCCGGCGCATCAGTCACGGAGGATCAGCTCAAGGCCTTTGTCAAGGAGCGCTTGGCGCCCTACAAATACCCGCGCTTCATCGAGTTTCTGGACGATCTGCCCAAGACCGCCACCGGCAAGATCCAGCGCTTCAAGCTGCGCGAGCTGGAGTCGGGTCGGCCATGACGGCAAAGCTCAGCCCAGAGTTCACCGAGATCGCTTGGGGCGAGCGCCGGGTACGGATCGAACATGCCTGGATCAACCGCGAGCAGGCTGACCAGCCCTTGATGGTGTTCTTGCACGAGGGTCTGGGCTCGCTGGCGATGTGGAAGGCGTTTCCGCAGCAGTTGTGTGATGCGCTGGCCTGCCGTGGGCTGGTCTACTCCCGGCCCGGCTACGGCCGCTCGACGCCGCGCGCGGCCGATGAGTGGTGGGACGCAGACTTTTTGCACCGCCAGGCCTTTGAGGTGCTGCCGGCCCTGCTGCTGGCGCTGGGCGTGGAGGCTGCCCGCGACAAGCCCTGGCTGCTGGGCCACAGCGATGGTGGCTCGATAGCGCTGCTCTACGCCGCGCAATTCCCCGATCAGGTGGCCGGCGCCGTGGTGCTGGCGCCGCACATCCTGGTCGAGGACGTGGCCATCACCAGCATCGCGCTGGCGCGCCAGGCTTACGAAGTGTCTGACCTGCGCCAGCGGCTGGCACGCTTTCACGATGACCCTGACTCGGCCTTCTGGGGCTGGAACCGGGTCTGGCTGCACCCACCCTTCAAGGCCTGGTCGATCGAGGATGAGATCGGCAACATCCGCTGCCCCCTGCTGGCGGTGCAAGGCCGCGGCGACGAGTACGGCACGCTGGCGCAAATCCACGGCATCAAAAGCCGCGTGCCGCAGACCGAGCTGCTGGCGCTGGACAATTGCGGGCACTCCTCCCACCGCGACCAGAGCGAAACCTTGATCCAGGCCGTCAGCACCTTCTTCTGCAGCCCTGCGTGTGCGGGTTCGGGTTCGGGTGCGGGTGCGGGTGCGGGTGCAGGTGCAGGTGCGGGTGCTGGCCCCGGCCCTGGCCGCTGAGCACGCGCATGGACCTCGCCACCTTTCTCATCCAATGCCTGAACTCGCTGCAGTACGGGCTGCTGCTGTTTTTGGTGGCCAGCGGGCTGACGCTGATCTTCGGCATCATGGGCGTGATCAACCTCGCGCACGGCAGCTTCTACATGATTGGCGCCTACATGGCGTTTGCGCTGTCGCCTGTCGTCGCGTCGAGCTTTGGTGGCGGCTTTTTTGCGGTGCTGGCGGTGGGCACCGTGTTGGCCGTGCTGCTGGGCTACGGGCTGGAGTGGGCTTTTTACAGCTATTTGTACGAGCGTGAGCATTTGCAGCAGGTGCTGATGACCTACGGCCTGATCCTGGTGTTCGAGGAGTTGCGCAGCCTGCTGGTGGGCGACGACGTGCACGGCGTGGCGGTGCCCGCCTTGCTGGCTGGCAGCCTGCCGTTGGGCGAGTTGATGACCTACCCGGTGTACCGCTTGTTCATCTCGGCGGTCTGCATCGTGCTGGCGCTGGGCATGTTCTTTGTCTTCACCCGCACCCGGCTGGGCATGATGATCCGGGCGGGCAGCAGCAACCGCGAGATGGTGCAAAGCCTGGGCATCGACATCAAGTTCTTGTACCGGGTGGTGTTTGCGGCCGGCGTGGCGATTGCGGCGCTGGCCGGCATGGTGGCTGCGCCGGTGAGCAGCGTCTACCCGGGCATGGGCAGCTCGGTGCTGATAATCTGCTTTGTGGTGGTGGTGATCGGTGGCATCGGCTCGATCCGTGGCGCGCTGGTGGCGGCGCTTTTGATTGGCTTTGTCGATACCTTCGGCAAGGTGCTGATGCCGCAGGCGGCGGGGGTGCTGGTCTATGTGCTGATGGCCCTGATCCTGCTGTGGAAGCCGGACGGTTTGTTCAAGGCCGGTTGAGACCATGACGACGCAATTCACCCCCAAGGCGGTTTTTGTGCTCGCCGTGTTCACGCTGCTGGCGCTGTACCCGTTGGCGGCCGGCAGCTTTGGCATCGATCTGGTGAGCAAGACGATGATCTTTGCGTTGTTTGCGCTCAGCCTGGAGTTGCTCGTGGGCGGCGCGGGCCTGGTGTGTTTTGGTCATGCGGCGTTTTTTGGCATCGGCGCTTATGCCGTGGTGCTGATGTCGCCGCCCGATGGTCCGGCGTCGTTGTTGTGGCTGCTGCCGGTGGCCAGCCTGGCTGCGGCGCTTTACGCGCTGGTGGTGGGCGCGCTGTCGCTGCGCACCAAGGGGGTTTACTTCATCATGGTGACGCTGGCCTTTGCCCAGATGGCCTACTACGTGGTGCACGACACGCCACTGGGCGGTGGCACCGACGGCATCTACCTCGGCAGCAAACCGGTGCTGGGCCGCTTGATCGACCTGGACAAGCCGCTGGTGCTGTACGGCTTCATCCTGGCTGTGCTGGCCGGGGCGTTTGGCTTTCTGGCGCTGTTGTCTCGGTCCCGTTTTGGGCGGGCGCTGGCCGGCATCCGGGTCAACGAGCAGCGCATGCGGGCCACCGGCTTTGCGACCTATCCGTACAAGCTGGCGGCATTCACGGTGTCGGGCGGTATCGCCGGCCTGGCGGGCGCCTTGTTTGCGATCAAGGACGGCTTTGTGAACCCTGAGCTGATGAGCTGGCATTTCAGCGGCGCAGTGCTGATCATGATCATCCTGGGCGGCATCGGCCATTTGCGCGGGGCGCTGATCGGTGCCTTTGCGTTTGCGCTGCTGCAGGAGTTGTTCCAGTCAGCGGCCATCTTCGGCAACTTTGCCAAGCATTGGCACCTGGGCCTGGGTTTGGCCATCATCGTCAGTGTGGCCTTGCTGCCGCGCGGGCTGGTGGGCTTGCCGGGGCAGTGGCGGGAGCGGCGGGTCGGGCGCGCGTCGCGCCGGGCCGACGTGGCTGAAGTGGCCGCGGGCCAGTCATGAGCACCGATATCTTGCTGCGCGGCCGTGGCATCACCCGCCGCTGGGGCGGGCTGACGGCCGTCAACCAGGTTTCACTGGACTTGCAACGCGGCAGCGTGCACGGTGTGATCGGCACCAACGGCGCCGGCAAATCGACCCTGATCAACATCTTGTCGGGCGAGATCGAGCCGTCAGAGGGCCAGGTCGAGCTGCTCGGCCAGGACGTGACCGGCTGGACCCAGCCCCGGCGCGCGCGCGCCGGCCTGGGCCGCAGCTACCAGCGCAACACAATCTACCCCAGCTTTACGGTGCTGGAGAACTGCCGCCTGGCGGCCCAGGCGCAAACCCAAAAACCCTGGCACTGGTGGCAAGACGCTGCGCGTTGCGCCACCAGCCTGGCCGCCGCGCACGAGGCCGCCTCCCGGGCCGGCCTGCAAGGTCTGCTCGACCAGACCGCCGGGCTGCTGAGCCACGGCCAGAAGCGCCAACTCGAGATCGCGATGTGCCTGGCCACCCAGCCGCTGGTGTTGTTGCTGGACGAACCTCTGGCTGGCATGGGCGCCGAAGAGACCGAACGCATGCTGGCCTTGCTGGCCGAGCTCAAGACCCGCCACGCCATCTTGCTGGTGGAGCACGACATGGACGCGGTGTTCCGGGTGGCCGACTGCATCACCGTGATGGTCAACGGCGCCGTCATCGCCTCTGGCACGCCCGACTTTGTGCGCAACAGCGCCGAGGTGCAATCGGCTTATCTGGGTGGGCACTGAGATGACGCGGCAAGACTTGATCCTCGACGCCCAGGGCATCCACGCCTGGTACGGTTCCAGCCATGTGTTGCACGGCGTCGACCTGACGATTGCCCGGGGCGAGACCGTGGGTTTGCTGGGTCGCAATGGCATGGGCAAGAGCACGCTGATCCGCACGCTGCTGGGCCATGTGGCGCAGCGCGACGGCCGCATCCATTTGTTCGGTGCTGACCTGTCCAAGGCCAGGCCGCACGAGGTGGCACGCCGGGGTGTGGCCTACGTGCCCGAGGGCCGAGGCGTGTTCCCGAACCTGACGGTGCGTGAAAACCTGGTGATGGCCGCCAGAACACCCGAGCAAGCCGGCAAGCCTGCCGCCAGCGCCTGGACTTTTGAGCGGGTGCTGCACACCTTCCCTCGGCTGGCCGAGCGCCTGACCCACCTGGGCAACCAGTTGTCGGGCGGCGAGCAGCAGATGCTGTCGATAGGCCGCGCGCTGATGACCCAGCCCGAGCTGATCATCCTGGACGAGGCCACCGAAGGCCTGGCGCCGCTGATCGTGGTGGAGATCTGGCGGGTGATCCGGCAGATCCGCCAGGACGGCATCGCCACCCTGATCGTGGACCGCGACTACGGCAAGGTGCTGGCGCAGAGCGACCGCGCCGTGGTGCTGCAAAAAGGCCAGGTGGTGCTGGCGGGCAGCTCGCAGGCCTTGGCAGATCGGCCTGAGCTGGCCGGGTTTCTGGGCGTTTGATCAACGGCTGGCACCCTCCACCTGCCGCCGCAAGTTGCGCATGACCGACGCCCATGACCCCCATTGAAGACAGTCCGCTGCAAGGCCCCACACCCGACTCGAGCCGGGGGGTGATCCCTATCCTTGATGCTGCTGGCGGCGCAAGCCGACAGCGCAAGCGCCAGGCCCCCAAAGGCCGACAAGTGGCGGCTGGCGCACTGGCCGAGGTCTTGCACCTGATCGGCCCGGGTCCGTACCGGCGTGACCTGCTGATCGAATACCTGCACCGCCTGCAAGACCACTTCGGCCAGCTGGGCACGCCGCATCTGGCGGCGCTGGCGCAAGCCCTGCGGCTGCCTCAAACCGAGGTGTTTGAGGTGGCGAGCTTTTACCACCACTTTGACCTGGTGCACGAGGACGCCGAGGGCCGTGTGCCGCCGGCGCCCCGCCTGACGGTGCGCGTCTGCAACAGCTTGTCATGCCAGTTGGCCGGCGCTGAAACATTGCTGCAAAAGCTGCCCGCGCTGCTGGGCCCCGAGGTACGCGTGATCCCGGCGCCCTGCGTTGGCCGCTGCGAGCAGGCCCCCGCGGTGGTGGTGCACCAGCATGCGCTGGCGCGTGCCACGGTGAACCAGGTGGTCGAGACCGTGCAAGCCGGCCGCACCCAGGCCGGGCCCCAGCCCGGTAGCGCGCCGGCCATAGACCTGGCCGCCTACACCGCCGAGGGTGGCTACCGCCTGCTGCGCGACTGTGTTGAAGGCCGACGCGACGCCGAGTCTGTGATCCAGGCCTTGGACGACGCCGGCCTGCGTGGCCTGGGCGGCGCCGGCTTTCCGGCCGGCCGCAAGTGGCGCATCGTCAGGGCAGAGCCGGGCCCGCGGCTGATGGCCGTCAACATCGACGAGGGCGAGCCCGGCACCTTCAAGGACCGGGTGCTGCTGGAGCGCGACCCGCACCGGTTTCTGGAGGGCATGCTGATCGCGGCCTGGGCGGTGGGTGTGCAAGCCGTCTACCTCTACCTGCGCGACGAGTACCACGCCGGCCGTGCCCTGCTGCAGGCCGAGCTGGCCAAGCTGCGCGCGGCCGACTGGCTGCCCGAACTGCCCCTGATAGAGCTGCGCCGTGGTGCTGGCGCCTACATCTGCGGTGAAGAGTCGGCCATGATCGAATCGATCGAAGGCAAACGCGGTTTGCCAAGGCTGCGCCCGCCCTACCTCGCGCAAGTGGGCTTGTTTGGGCGGCCCACGCTGCAACACAACTTCGAGACCCTGTTCTGGGTGCCTGAGCTGCTGCACAAGGGCGAGGCGGCCTTTGCCAGCCACGGCCGCCATGGCCGCAAAGGCTTGCGGCGCTACTCGGTGTCGGGCCGGGTGCAGCAGCCGGGGGTCAAGCTGGCGCCGGCAGGCATCACGCTGCAGCAACTGGTGGATGAGCACTGCGGCGGCATGCTGCCCGGCCACACGCTCTACGCCTACTTGCCGGGCGGTGCGTCGGGCGGCATCTTGCCGGCGCGCTTGGCCGATGTGCCGCTGGAATTTGACACCTTGCAGCCGCACGGCAGCTTCATCGGCTCGGCGGCGGTGATCGTGCTGTCATCCAGCGCAAACCACCAGGACACGGCCGTCGATGCGGCCCGCAGCATGATGCGGTTTTTTGCCCACGAGAGCTGCGGCCAGTGCACGCCTTGCCGGGTCGGCACCGTCAAGGCCAGCGCCTTGATCGAGCAGCCGCAGTGGGACCTGGCGCTGCTGGCCGACCTGTCGCAGGTGATGCGGGACGCGTCGATCTGCGGGCTGGGCCAGGCCGCGCCGAACCCGGTGGATTGCGTGATCCAGTACTTCGCGCACGAGTTGAATCAGCCATGAGTTCAACCCCCACGACCCAAAAGACCGACGGGTTGCACGAGACGGACATCCCCGCCGGCCCGCTGACGATCCCGTTCTTGCTGGACGGCCAGCCGGTAGCGGCAGCGCCAGGCGAGAGCCTGCTCGACGTGGCCGACCGCAGCGGCGCCAGCGTGCCGCGCCTGTGCGCCAGCGGCGGCTTGCGCTCGGTGGGCAACTGCCGGGCCTGCATGGTCGAGATAGAAGGCGAGAGGGTGCTGGCCGCCGCCTGCTGCCGTGCGCCCACGCCCGGCATGGTCGTGGCCAGCGCCAGCCCCAGGGCCCGCCAGGCGCAGCGGATGGTGCTGGAGTTGCTGCAGAGCGACCTGCCCGAGACACCGCTGACCCGGCACAACGAGGTCGACGAATGGGCCGAAAATCTGGGCCTGGGCCGACCTCGGTTTGCACCTCGATCCGCGCCTCAATTCGCGCCCCGATCCACTCCCCCATTCCTGCCACAAACCCAGCCCGCAGCCGACCTGTCGCACCCCGCCATCGCCGTCAACCTGGCGGCCTGCATCCAGTGCACCCGCTGCGTGCGTGCCTGCCGCGAGAGCCAGGGTAACGGCGTCATCGGCCTGGCCTACAGCGGCGGCCAGGCCAAGATCGTTTTCGACATGGACGACTCTCTCGGCGCGTCCACCTGCGTCGGCTGCGGCGAGTGTGTGCAGGCCTGCCCCACCGGCGCGCTGGCGCCGGCTGCCCGAGCCGCTGCGCAGGTGCCCGACCGCAGCGTCGATTCACTCTGCCCGTACTGCGGCGTGGGCTGCCAGCTGATCTACCACGTCAAGGACGAAAAAATCCTGTTTGTCGAAGGCCGCAACGGCCCGGCCAACCGGGGCCGCTTGTGCGTCAAGGGCCGCTACGGTTTTGACTACGTGCGACACCCCCAGCGATTGACCGTCCCCTTGATCCGCCTACCCGGCGTACCCAAGCGTGCCGATCTGGCGCCGCAAGACTGGCGCAGCGCCTTTCGCGAAGCCAGCTGGGACGAAGCGCTGGCGCTGGCCGGCGGCACGCTGCGCCAGATCCGCGACCAACGTGGCCCCAAGGCACTGGCCGGTTTTGGCTCGGCCAAGGGCAGCAACGAAGAGGCCTTTTTGTTCCAGAAGCTGGTGCGGCTGGGCTTTGGCAGCAACAACGTCGACCACTGCACCCGGCTCTGCCATGCCTCCAGCGTCGCCGCGCTGCTCGAAGGGCTGGGGTCGGGTGCGGTCAGCAACCCGGTGATGGACGTGCTGCAGGCCCAGGTGGTTATCGTCATCGGCGCCAACCCGAGCGTCAACCACCCGGTGGCGGCCACCTGGATCAAGAACGCGGTCGAGCGCGGCACCGAGCTGGTAGTGCTGGACCCGCGCAAGAGCGACCTCGTGCGCATCGCCAAGCACCACCTCGCCTTCAAACCCGATACCGATGTGGCGCTGCTCAACGCGATGATGTTCGTCATCGTTGAAGAAGGCCTGGTGGACGCCGGCTTCATCGAGACCCGTACCGAGGGCTACGCCGGGCTGGTGCACAACCTGCGCGGCTACTGCCCCGAGTTGATGGCGCCGATTTGCGGCATCCCGGCCGAGACGATCCGCAGCGTGGCGCGGCTGTACGCCAGCAGCCGGGCGTCGATGATCCTCTGGGGCATGGGTGTCAGCCAGCACATCCACGGCACCGACAACGCCCGCTGCCTGATCGCGCTGGCGCTGATGACCGGCCAGATCGGCCGGCCCGGCACCGGCCTGCACCCCTTGCGCGGCCAAAACAACGTGCAAGGCGCCAGCGACGCCGGCCTGATCCCAATGATGTATCCCGACTACCAGCGGGTGGACAACCCGGCCGTGCAGGCCCGCTTTGCCGCCGTCTGGGGCGTGCCGCTGGCGAGGCTCGACCCGCAGCCCGGCCTGACCGTGGTGGAGGTGATGCACGCCATCGAGGCGGGCCAGGTCAAAGGCATGCTGATCATGGGCGAAAACCCGGCCATGAGCGACCCGGATGCCACCCAGGCCCGGCACGCGCTGGCCAGCCTGCAGATGCTGGTCGTGCAAGACCTGTTCCTGACCGAGACGGCGGCACTGGCCGACGTGGTGCTGCCGGCCTCGGCCTTTGCCGAGAAGACCGGCAGCTTCACCAACACCGACCGCACCTTGCAGCTCGGCCGCCAGGTGCTCAAGCCGCCGGGCCAGGCCCGGCTCGACCTGTCGATCTTGATCGATCTGGCCCGGCAACTCGGCCTGGACTGGTCGGCCTACGGGCCGGTGCAGGGTGACGGCGCAGCCGCCGCCGGCCGGGTGTTCGAGGAGATGCGGCGCGCCATGCCCAGTATTGCCGGCATCAGCTGGGCCCGATTGCAGGCCGAGCAGGCCGTGACCTACCCCTGCGAGACCGAGAGCGACCCGGGCCAGCCGGTGGTATTCACCGAGCACTTCCCCACCGCCAGCGGCCGGGGGCGGTTTGTGCCGGCCGACATCATCCCGGCCAACGAGCGGCCCGATGCCGACTACCCGCTGGTGCTGATCACCGGCCGCCAGCTGGAGCACTGGCACACCGGCAGTATGACCCGCCGATCCGGCGTGCTCGACGCCATCGAGCCCGACCCGGTTGCGCTGATGCATCCGCAAGACCTGGCCGCGCTGGGCATCAGCCCGGGCCAGACGGTGACCCTGACCTCACGCCGGGGCCAGGTCACGCTGTACGCCCGCGCCGACGACAGTTCGCCGCCCGGCACGGTGTTTGTCGCCTTTTGCTGGTTCGAGGCAGCGATCAACCAGCTGACCAACCCCGCGCTCGACCCGGTGGCCAAGATCCCCGAGTTCAAGTACTGCGCGGTGCGGGCCAGC
>JANYKR010000263.1 GCA_025358155.1 Betaproteobacteria bacterium | reverse complement strand
GGGGTGTGGCACAGCGCCAGCCCGAGTGCTGCGCTGGCGGGCGGCGGTGCGGTCTGGCACAGTGACGTGGCAAAGGCGCAGCGCGGTGCAAACAAGCAGCCGGGCGGGCGGTCAAACTGGCCCGGCACCAGGCCCGGGATGGCTGCCAGCCGCTTGCCGTGCGCCTGCTCGGGCAGGGCGGCCAGCAAGGCAGCGGTGTAGGGATGGTGCGGGTCGGCAAACAGCGCGTCCACTCGGGCCGACTCAACCTGCCGGCCGGCGTACTGCACCACCACCCGGTCGGCGGTTTCGGCCACCACCCCAAGGTCGTGGGTGATCAGTACCAGCGCCATGCCACCAGGGCGGGAGGGTGTGCCGGACGGTGCAGCCGCGGGCTTGCCCACTGCGCCGCCCGCCGCGCCGCGCCGCAGCGCCAACAGCAGGTCCAGGATCTGCGCCTGGATCGTCACATCCAGCGCCGTGGTGGGCTCGTCGGCGATCAGCAATCGCGGCTGGCAGGCCAACGCCATCGCGATCATCACGCGCTGGCTCATGCCGCCTGACAACTGGTGCGGAAACGCGCCCGCACGCCGTGCCGGGTCGGGGATACCGACCAACTCCAGCAGTTCGATGACCCGGCGCTTGCGGGCTTTTCGGTCGAGCCCGAGGTGGACGCTGAGCGATTCACCGATCTGCCAGCCCACCGTGAAACAGGGGTTGAGCGAAGACATCGGCTCCTGGAACACCATCGCGATGTCTCGGCCGATCAGCGCGCGGCGTTGCTTTGGACTGAGCTGGCGCAGATCCTGGCCGTCAAAAACCAGGCGTTCGGCGCTGACGGTGGCGGTCCAGGGCAGCAGGCCCATGATCGCCAGCATCGCCACCGACTTGCCCGAGCCCGACTCGCCGACGATGGCCAGCACCTCGTCGGCATCAACCCGCAGATCAACGCCATCGACGGCGGTGAACGCGCCACCCCGGGTGGCGAAGCGCACCGTCAGGCCGCGGATGTCGAGCAACGGGGTCGATCCGGCCAGGCTCATGACCGCCTCATCTTCGGGTCCAGCGCATCGCGCAAGCCGTCGCCGGCCAGGTTGATCGACACCACTGTCACCAGGATCGCGAGCCCCGGCAGCGTGACCAGCCAGGGGTCGGAGCGGATGAACTCGCGGGCATCAGCCAGCATCGTGCCCCATTCTGCGGTGGGCGCTTGCGCGCCCAGGCCGAGAAAGCCGAGTGCTGCGGCCTCCAGGATGGCGTCCGACACGCCGAGTGCGGCCTGCACGATCAGCGGCGACAGGCAGTTGGGCAGCACGGTAGACAGCATCAGCCGCAGCGGCTTGACGCCCGAAACCCGGGCGGCGGTGACGTAGTCGCGCTCCAACTCGGCCAGCGCCGACGCCCGCACCAGGCGCACGTAGCGCGGCAGGTAGACGATGGTGACGGCCACGATGGTATTGGTCAGGCTGGGGCCCAGCACCGCCACCACCAGGATTGCCAGCACCAGGCTGGGCACGGCCATGATCAAGTCCATCACCCGGGTGATCGCCACGTCCACTGCCGTGCCCCAGGTGCCGCGCAAGGCCACGCAGGCCAGGCCCAGGCCGACGCCGATGACAAACGACACGCACATCACCGCCAGACCGATGAACAGCGAGATGCGGGCACCGTGGATCAGCCGGGTGAGCATGTCGCGGCCCAGGCTGTCGGTGCCCAGCACAAAACGCGACGAGCCACCCTCGACCCACATCGGCACCGCGCGCACCGCATCGCGGAACTGTTCGGTGGGCGAGTAGGGCGAGACCCAGTCAGCCCCGATCGCCAGCAGCACAATCAGCAACACCACGGCCAACCCGCCCACCGCGCCCCGGTTTTCGCTGAAGGCGTCCCAGAACGCGCGCAGCGGCGGACGCGGCGCTGGGCCGGCGGGCTCGGTGGCGGCCGGCACAGCGGTGTCAGCCATGACGGATACGCGGGTTGATCAGGCCGTAGGTCAGGTCCACGAGCAGGTTGATGGCGATCACCAGCGACGAGATCAGCATCACGCCGCCTTGCAGCGCAGGGTAGTCGCGCCGCGAGATCGACTCGATCAGCCATTTGCCCACGCCCGGCCACGAGAAGATGGTCTCGGTCAGCACCGCGCCGGCCATCAGCGCGCCCACCTGCAAGCCGATGATGGTGACCACCGGGATCAGCGCATTGCGCAGTGCGTGCAGGCCGACCACGCGCCAGGCCGGCAGGCCCTTGGCGCGGGCGGTGCGTACGTAGTCCTCGCCCAGCACCTCCAGCATCGCCGAGCGGGTCATGCGGGCGATCACAGCCAGCGGGATGGTGCCCAGCACGATGGCCGGAAGCACCAGGTGGTGCAGCGCGTCCCGGGCGGCGCCGGCCTGGCCGGACAGCCAGGCATCAATCACCATGAAGCCGGTGACCGGCTCGAAGTAGTACTTGATCAGGTCGATGCGGCCCGACACCGGCGTCAGGCCCCAGCGCTCGGCCACGAACATGATCAAGAGCAAGCCCCACCAGAAGATCGGCATCGAGTAGCCGGTGACCGACAAGCCCATCAGCGCCTGGTCAAACACGGTGCCCCGCTTGGCCGCCGCGATGGTGCCGGCCGGCAGGCCCAGCAGCACGGCAAACAGCATGCCGGCCGCCGCCAGCTCCAGCGTGGCCGGGAACAGCGCGGCAAACTCGGTCAGCACCTTCTGGTTGGTCGCGAGAGACGTGCCGAAGTCACCGTGCAGCAGTTGCCAGACGTAGTCGGCAAACTGCTTCCAGACCGGCTGGTCCAGGCCCAGGTCGTGGCGGAACATCGCCAGCCGCTCGGCCGAGATGCCGCGCTCGCCGACCCGCACCTCCACCGGGTCGCCCGGCACCAGCCGGATCGCCACGAAGGTGACGAACATCAGCGCGATGAAGGTGGGGACGGTGAGCGCCAGGCGGCGCAGCAAGAAGGTGAACATCAACCGCGCATCACCGGAGCAGTTGGCGTGCGGCGTGCCAGAGCTGCAGGATTTGCACCTCGTCACCGCGAACCCGGTAGACCAAAAGGTGGTTGGGGTGGACAACCCACTCGCGGGTGTCGTGGCGGCGGCCGGCGCGACCCATCAGGGGTTGCTCGGCCAGCAGTTGGGCTGCTTCGACGAGCTCGGTAGCAAATGCCGTGGCTGCCAGGGGTTTACCGTCCGCCGCAATGCGGTCGGCGCGGCGTTGCAAGTCCAGCAAGGCACGGTTGCTCCAGCGCAATTTCATGCGCGCTTGGGTTTTGGCGCAGCGGCCTTGGCCGACCGGCGTGCGGTTGCCGGTGCGGCCCCCCCACCGGCTGCATCCGTGTCAACGCCGTAGCGTTTGAACACCGTCGCAACCTCGGCATCGGTGGCAAATTCACCCCGGTCGGCCGCCGCGATGGCCTGTTCCAGGTCCTGCAACTGGGGCAGGCGCCAGTCGAGATACTCGGTCAGCGCCTCCATCGCGACAAAGCTCTTGCTGCGCCCGGTCATCTGGGCGTAGCGCTCGATCCGGTCCTTCAGTTCGCCGGGCAGGCGCAGGCTGACCTGGCTGTCCTTGGTGCCGGGTGTGGGCTCAAGGGCGGCGGCGGCGGGTGTCGTGGCGGACGTCATGGTGGATGATCCGTGAGAGTGATGCATTGCATTGCAGTGTAGTGCAATGCATCGCAATGCAGCGCAAAGGTGACTTACTTCAACTCCACCCCGTTGAACTGGTGCGAACCAAACGGACTTTGCTTGTAGCCGGTCACTTCTTTGCGCATCGCCTCATAAACAACCGAGTGGGCAATCTTGAAGTCGGGTGCGTCCTCGTGCTCGATCACCTGCATCTCCTGGTAGAGCTTGCTGCGCTCCTTGATGTCGGCGATGCTGCGGGCCTTCACCAAGCGCTCATCGAAGGCCTTGTTGCACCACTTGCTCAGGTTCTGGCCGCCCGGGCGGGCTGCATCGCAACCGTGCAGGAAGAAGAAGTTGTCCGGGTCGCCGTTGTCACCGGTCCAGCCCAGCATGCCGGTCATGTGCTCACCCTGCTGCATGCGCTTGCGGTACTCGCCCCACTCAAAAGTGACCAGCTTGGCGGTGACACCGACCTTGGCCAGGTCGGCCTGCATCATCTCGGCGATGCGCTTGGCGTTGGGGTTGTAGGGCCGCTGCACCGGCATGTACCAGAGGTCAATCTCGAGCGGCGCCTTGACGCCTGCTGCGGCCAGCATGGCGCGGGCCTTGGCAGCGTCGAACGGGTAGTCCTTGACCGCATCGTTGTACGACCACAGCGTGGGCGGGATCAGGTTCTTGGCGGTCTGGCCGGCGCCCAGGTAGACGTCCTTGATGATCGCGCCCTTGTCGATGGCCATGCTCAGGGCTTGCCGTACCTCTTTCTTGTCGAAGGGGGGCTTTTGGGTGTTGAACGCCCAGTACGCGATGTTCAAGCCCGGGGCGTTGATGACCTTGAGCGCCGGATCCTTCTGCATCTCGGGCAGGTCGGCCGGCCGCGGCGCGATCACGAAGTGGCATTCGCCCGCCTTGAGCTTGCTGTAGCGGGCGGTCGGGTCGGGCGTGATGGCGTAGACCAGATCATCGACCATCGGCTTGTCGGCCGCCGCGCCCCAGAAATCCTTGTTGGCCTTGTAGCGGATCACCGCGTCCTTCTGGTAGGTGACAAAGGAGAACGGTCCGGTGCCCACCGGCTGCTGGTCGAATTGCTCTTTCTTGTTGGCCTTGGTCAGCATGTCGGCGTACTCGGCCGAGTGGATGCTGGCAAAGTCCATCGCCAGGTTGGCCAGCATCGTCACGTTGGGCTTCTTGAGCGTGATCCTGACGGTCATCGCATCGAGCTTGTCGATTGCGGCAACGTCGTCGTTGAGGCCCATGTCGGCAAAGTAGTCGTACTTGCCGCCCGAGACCTTGGCGTACGGGTGATCGGGCTTCCACTGGCGCTCCAGCGAAAACAGCACGTCGTCGGCATTGAACTCACGGCTGGGCTTGAAGCCGTTGACGCCCGAGTGGAACTTGACCCCCTTGCGCAGCTTGAAGGTGAAGACCTTGCCATCAGGCGAGACCGTCCAGCTCTCGGCCAGACCCGGCTCGACCTGGGTTGAGCCGCGGCTGAACTGGGTCAGCTTGTCATAGACCGGACGTGCCGCATCAAAACTGGTGCCAGTGGTGTTGAGCGCCGGGGTGAAGTTCTCGGGCGAGCCCTCTGAGCAATAGACCAGGGTCTTGGCCTGTAGCGCAGGTGCGGCACACAAGGTCGCAGTCAGCGCCAAGGCGGCGAGGGCGCCCAGCGGGTGGGTTCGGTTCAACGGGAAAGTGTGGGGTGACATGCTGTGCCTCCAAGTGGTGCGCCAATGCTAATACGTCGCGGCGCGCCCCAGACCCGGCCAAGCGCTGCGCCGGCTCAGGACTTTCCTTGGTTGCGGGACGCTGCCGTGGCCGCCGGACCGCTCTGCGACAATCCGGCCCGACGCCGGTTTCGTGCCCCCGAAGCCGGCGTTTTTCATTCACGGGGCCATGTCGAGGACCACCATGTTCAAAAACCTCTCGCGCAGCGCGATGGCCTCGCTCGCCCCCGGCGTCGCTGTTTTGGCCGCAACCTTGGCGTTGGCGACCCCGACGGCCAGCCAGGCCGCGCCGCTGCAGGCCTGTTTTGTCTATGTCAGCCCGGTCGGTCAGGCCGGCTGGACCTACCAGCATGAACTGGGCCGCCAAGCCATGTCGGCCGCGCTGGGTGACTTGGTGCGCAGCCGCTTTGTCGAAGGCGTGGCCGAAGGCGCTGACAGCGAGCGGGTGATGCGCGACCTGGCACAGCAGGGCTGCAACCTGATTTTTGCCACCAGTTTTGGCTACCTGGAGCCGGCGCTGCGGGTGGCGGCCGAGTTTGCGCAGGTGCGCTTCGAGCATGCCGGTGGCTACAAGACCGCCGCCAACCTGGGCACCTACAACGCCCGCTACTACGAGGCGCGCTGGCTGGCCGGCTGGCTGGCGGGCAAACAGAGCAAAACCGGCGTGGCGGGCTACGTGGCGGGCTTTCCGGTGCCTGAGGTGGTGCAGGGCATCAACGCCTTCACCCTGGGCATGCGCGCGGCCAACCCCAGGGCCGAGGTCAAGCTGGTGTGGCTGAACGCCTGGTTCGACCCGGTGCGTGAGCGCGAAGCCGCGCTGGTGCTGATTGGCCAGGGCGTCGACGTGTTGACCAACCACAGCGGCTCACCCGCAGTGGCCCAGGCGGCCGAAGAAAAAGGCGTGATGTTGCTGGCCTACCAGAGCGACATGGTGCGGTTCGCCCCGCGTGCGCAGTTGGCCGCCGTGACCCACCACTGGGGTGGGTTTTACACCCAGGTGGCCACAGCGGTGCTGGCCAACGCCTGGCGGCCGCAGGCGGTCTGGGGCGGCATGAAGGACGGGTTGGTGCAGCTCAGCGCCGTCAACCCGGCTCTGCCGGCTGGCGTCAGGGCTGAGCTGGCGCAACGCCAGCAGGCGATCATCGACGGCCGCTTCAAGCCGTTTGCCGCGCCACTGCAAGACAACACCGGCCGCAGCCGGCTGGCCCAGGGCATCTTGAGCGATGAGCAGATCGCCGGCATGGACTGGCTGGTGCAGGGCGTGACCGGCAGCGTGCCGGCAGGTCGCTGAACGGGGGCAGGCTCAACCGGCTCCGCTGCGGGTGGCCTCGCCCAGCCGCAGCTGCAAGCGCTTGGCGCCGGTGCCGAAAGCGTAGGCGTCCATGCCCAGGCAGCCGTAGGTCAGGCTGTCGTGCAAGCGCCGCCCGGCTGACAGCGGCAACGCCTTGTCCGTCGTCTGGCCCGCACCGGCGGCGACAAAAAACGGCAGCAAATGCTCGTCGGTCGGGTGCATCAGCGCGGCAAACGGGGCTTGCTGGCGGTAGTCCAGCAGCCCGGGCCAATCAGCGGCGGCGCTGTGCTCGGCAAACCAGCGCCGGAAGGCGGCCGACTCCTGGGTCTCCGGTGCGTCCAGCGCGGGCCTGGGGACAGCGCCAAACAGCATGCGCAGGTTGTGGGTGATGCTGCCGCTGCCCAGCACCAGCACAGCCTCACCGGTCAAGGGCGCCAGTGCCTGGCCCATCGCAAACAGCTTTGCTGGCGACCAATCGGGCGGAAACGCCAGCGGCAGCACCGGGATGTCGGCCGCCGGCCAGACAAAGCGCAAAGGCGCCCAGATGCCGTGGTCCAGCCCGCTCTCGGTGCTGGTGTGCACTGGCAGGCCGGCGCCGGCCAGCAAGGCTGCAACGCGGGGCGCCAGCCCGGGTGCGCCGGGTGCGTCATAGCGCAGCCGGTACAACTCGGGCGGAAAGCCTGAAAAGTCATGCACCGTGGTGTGGAGCGCCGCAGCCATCAACACCGGCTCGCGGGTCAGCGAATGGGCCGAGATCACCAGGATCGCCTGAGGCCGGCGGGACGCGGCCTCGACCGCCGGACCGAGTTGCTGCCAGAAAGCCCCAGCCGCGCCAGGCTCCAGTGCGGTCATCGGTGAGCCGTGGGACACGAACAACGGGGCGATGGGCAGGGCGGTGGTGGTCATGACGCAGATTACAGCAGTGCGCACGGCGTCCGGGGTTCTCGGCGCCTGCATGCTGCCTTCAAATTTCACCGGCTCGGCTCGCCGGCGCAGCGCGCCGCTCGGCCGTCCAATTGCCCCGCTGGCCTGACACCGCACCGCGCTGGTGTACCGTGCCGCGCATGACTTCTCATGCTTTGCGGGTTTCGGTCTTTGCGTTGGCCTGGCGCCAGAGCTGGCGCGACTTTCGGGCTGGCGAATTGCGGCTGCTGATGGTGGCCGTGGTGCTGGCGGTGGCGGCATTGACGGCGGTCGGGTTTTTTGCCACCCGGCTTGAGGCGGCGCTGGCCCGGGATGCCGGCCAGTTGCTGGGCGGCGACGCCGTGGTGGCGAGTGATCAGCCTGCACCGGCCGAGTTTGCAGCGCGGGCCAGCACGCTCGGCTTGCTGCAGGCCAGCAGCGCCAGTTTTCCCAGCATGGCCCGCGCGCCCGACGACAAGGGCGGTGCATCGCGCCTGGTGGCCGTCAAAGCGGTCAGCGCCAGCTACCCGCTGCGCGGCAGGCTGAGGGTGCAAGACCAGGTGGGCGGCCCCGAACGGCCGGTGGTCGGCGGTCCGGCGCGGGGTACGGTGTGGGTCGAGCCAGCGGTGCTTGACAGCCTGCAACTCGCACCGGGCGACAGCTTGCTGCTGGGCGAGCTGCGCCTGACCATCGCCCGCCTGATCAGCCAGGAGCCTGACCGGGGCGCCGGCTTCATGAGCTTTGCGCCGAGGGTGATGCTGCAGGCCGATGACCTGGCCGCCACCGGCCTGGTGCAGCCCGCCAGCCGGGTGACCTACCGTTTGATGGTGGCGGCGCCGGCCGATGGCAGCCCGCGGGGCCAGGCCGGTGTGCGTGAATTCTTGCGCTGGGCCGACAGCGAGGTGGCCAGCGCCAAGCTGCGCGGCCTGCGGATCGAGTCCCTGGAGTCGGGCCGGCCCGAGATGCGCCAGACGCTGGACCGGGCGCAGCGTTTTCTCAACCTGGTGGCGTTGTTGGCCGCGTTGCTGGCGGCCGTGGCGGTGGCGATCGCAGCACGCGACTTTGCCCAGCGCCACCTCGACGATTGCGCCATGCTGCGGGTGCTGGGCGCGCCGCAGCGTGCGATGGCGGCAGCCTACGCGCTGGAATTTGGCGGGGTCGGCCTGATCGCCAGCATGATCGGCGTGGCGCTGGGCTTTGCGGTGCACTTTGTGTTTGTCAGTCTGCTGGCCGGCCTGGTCGATGCCAACTTGCCGCCGGCCGGCTGGCTGCCGGCGGCCTTTGGCCTGGGCGTGGGCATGACGCTGCTGGCGGCCTTTGGCCTGCCGCCGGTGCTGCAACTGGCCCAGGTTCCGCCGCTGCGGGTGATCCGGCGCGATGTGGGCAGCCCGCGTGCGGCATCGGCCGGGGTGTTGGTCGCCGGCCTGGCGGGGTTCTCGGCGCTGCTGCTGGCGGCCTCGTCCGACATCAAGATGGGCCTGCTGGCGGTGGGCGGCTTTGCCGGTGCGATTGCCGCCTTTGCGCTGCTGGCCTGGGGGGCCGTGCTGCTGCTGCGGCGTGCCGTGCCCTCGGCCGCTGCGGCGCCACGTTGGTTGGTGCTGGCCACCCGGCAACTCGCCGCGCGGCCGGCGTTGGCGGTGCTGCAGGTCTCGACCCTGGCGGTGGGCTTGCTGGCGCTGATGCTCTTGGTGCTGCTGCGCACCGACCTGATCTCGGCCTGGCGCGCTGCCACGCCGGCCGACGCACCCAACCGCTTTGTCATCAACCTGCAGCCCGAGCAGAGTGGGGCATTTCAGGCCGCGCTCAAGAGCGCCGGCGTGACGCGGTATGACTGGTACCCGATGATCCGGGGCCGCCTGCTGGCCATCAACGGCAGGGAGGTTACTCCCGGCCAGTACCCCGATGACCGGGCCCAGCGCATGGTGGAGCGCGAGTTCAACCTCAGCCATGCCGCCCTGCTGCCCAGCCACAACCTGCTGAGCTCCGGCCAGTGGACACCCGAAGAGCCCGATGCGCTGAGTGTCGAGGCCGGGTTGGCCCAGACCCTGGGCCTGAAGCTGGGCGACCGGCTGAAGTTCGACATCGCCGGCACCGCCGCCGAGGGCCGCATCACCAGCTTGCGCAAGGTTGATTGGGGCTCGATGCGGGTAAACTTTTTCGTGATGTTTCCGCGCGCCCGGATGGACGACCTGCCGCTGAGCTACATCAGCGCCTTCCGCGCACCCGAGGCGATGCCCGGCTTCGACCGCAACCTGGCGCGGCAGTTTCCCAACCTGACAACGGTCGATCTGTCGGCGTCGCTGGCCCAGGTGCAGAAGGTGCTGGATCAGGTGGTGCGGGCGGTCGAGTTCTTGTTCGGCTTCACGCTGGCGGCCGGGCTGGTGGTGTTGTTTGCCGCCGTCAGCGCCACCCGCGAGAGCCGGGCGCGTGAGTACGCCGTGATGCGGGCGGTGGGCGCGGGCAGCCGGCTGCTGCGCCAGGTGCAGCGGGCCGAGCTGCTGGGGGTGGGTGCGCTGGCCGGGCTGCTGGCAGCGCTGGCGGCGGTGCTGCTGGGCGGGCTGCTGGCGCGCCAGGTGTTTGACTTTGCCTGGGCGCCGTCGCCCTGGGTGCTGCTGATCGGCACCGCCTTGGGCGCGCTACTGGCATGGGGCGCGGGCTGGTGGGGCCTGCGCGAGGTGCTGCGCCGGCCGGTGATGGACACGCTGCGGCGGGCGGCGGAGTAGGCGGTAGGCGCGGCCGGGCGTGTCGGGCAGGGCGGGCGTGGCGGATCAGTTGCGCGCCTGCGACGGCACGCGCAGCGCCGACGACACGGCCAGGCTCAGCACCAGCAGCGGCAGCGCCAACCCAAAGGCCCAGCGGATGCCGAGATGCTCGGCCGCCCAACCCAGCAGCGGCGGAGCCAGCAGGAAGCTGACGAACGAGAGCTGCGCCAACGCGGCCACGTTGGTGGCGGCCGGCCGATCGCTGCGTTGGGCCGCAGCCGACATCGCCAACGGGAAGATCACACTGGTGCCCACGCCCATCAGCCCGAATCCCAGCAGCGCCATGGCCGACGAGGTCGCAAAACTGACCATCAGCGCGCCCAGGCCGAGCACCGCCAACAGCGCGCGGGCGATGGCAACAGGGCTGTGGCGTTCGACAAAACTGTCCGCCACGTAGCGTGTCAGGCCCTGGGTGAAGGCGCCGGCGGCCACCGCCACGCCGCTGATGAAGGGTGTGGCAGCAAAGGTGTCTCGCATGTAGATGGCCGACCAATCGATACCTGCGCCTTCAAGCACCATGCCGGAGAGCGTGAACAGCACCAGTGCCCCGATGGCCGGCGAGGGCCAGGCGAAGTGGTGCGCCGGCGCTGCGCTGGCGCCGCTGCGGTGTGGCGCAGCCTCGAAACCACCCAGCAGCAGGCAAACAAGCACGGCCGACAGCAGCACAACGCCAGCCAGATGCCAGGTCACCGGGATGCCCAGCCACGCGGCCAGCGCGCCGAGCAAGCCGGCGCCGAAGAATCCGAAACTCCAGAACGCATGTGCGCGGTTCATGATGCGGCGCTGGCCCTGGTGTTCGACGCGGTCGGCTTCGAGGTTCACGATCAACTCGATCGCGCCGATACACAGCCCCGCCGGCAGCAGGGACAAAAACAGGGTGAGTGCGCCGTTGGCATGCGCCGCGAGCGCGTAGAACATGGGCAGCAAAGGCAGCAGCGTGAGCAAGGTGAGTCGATGCCCCATCCGCTCGATCAGCCGGCCTGCAAAGCTGAGTGAAACCAGCGTGCCGCACGCCGTCCCGATCAAGCCGAGGCCGAGCGCGCCCTCACGCACGCCCATCGCCTGCTGCAACTCGGCCAACCGCGGGAACAGCCCGCCCAGCGCGAAGGCGTAGAGAAAAAACGCGGCAAACACACGCTGGTGCGGGGCCAATTGAAGGCTGAACCGGCGGATGGGGGCAAGGGCAAGCGGCACAGGGCTCCAGATGCGTCATGGCTCTGGCACAGGCCAGGGCTGCCATGCTAGCGGCTGGGCTTGAGCAGCTGGCGCCCTCATGCAGGCCAGCGCCAGGTCAGAACGATTCCCAGTCGCTGCTGTCATGCGCAGCGCTGGAGACGGCCGGCGTCGGCGGTTTGGCGGTCACCCGGGGCGGCGTAGCGGCGCGGGCGGTGGCCGGGGCTGGCGGGCGGGCTGTAGCGCCTGCTGCCGAGCGCGGCGCTGCGGCTGTTGCGGTGTAAGCCTTGGCGGCCGGGCGGCTGACCGGGACGTTGGCGGCTGCCGGTGCGGCGCCGGTGCTCAGGCGGAACACTTGCATGCTGGCACTCAGGCGCTGGGCTTGATCGTTCAGGCTCTCGGCGGCGGCGGCGCTTTGCTCGACCAGGGCGGCGTTTTGCTGCGTCATCTGGTCGAGCTGGCTGACCGCGCCATTGACGGTGACGATGCCATGGCTTTGCTCGGCAGCGGCGGCACTGATCTCGCCGATGATGTCGGTGACACGCTGCACGCTGGCCACGATCTCGCCCATGGTCGCGCCGGCGTCCTGCACCAGGCGGGCGCCGGTCTCGACCTTTTCGACGCTGCTGCCGATCAGCCCCTTGATTTCGCGGGCGGCCTCGGCGCTGCGCCGGGCCAGGCTGCGCACTTCGGCGGCGACCACAGCAAAACCGCGGCCCTGCTCGCCGGCACGGGCGGCTTCGACGGCGGCATTGAGCGCCAGGATGTTGGTCTGGAACGCGATGCCGTCGATCGTGCCGATGATGTCGGCAATGCGTTTGGATGAACCGTTGATCTCGTCCATGGTGCTGACCACCTTGGCCACCACCTCACCGCCGCGCCGAGCCACCGTCGAGGCCGAGGCAGCCAACTGGTTGGCCTGCGAGGCTGCATCGGCACTTTGGCGCACATTGCCGGTAAGTTGCTCCAGCGAACTGGCGGTTTGTTGCAGGTTGCCGGCAGCCTGCTCAGTGCGCTGGCTCAAGTCGATGTTGCCCGAGGCCACCTCGGCGCTGGCCACCTGGATCGACTCGGCCGCCTGCCGCACCTGGCCGACGATGCTACGCAATGCGTCGCGCATGGCGGCCAGCGAGTGGTTGACCGCGCCGATCTCATCGTTGCGCTGCAAGTCGATCTCGACATCCAGATCGCCGTCACCGACCCGTTTGGCAATGGCCTGCAAGGTGGCCATCGGCCGACAGACCGAGCGCACCAAAAGCACCGTGCCCAGCGCCAGGCCCAGCACCGACAGTGCCATCAAACCCACCACCACCCACACCGTGCGCATGCGATCCTGGCCGGCCTGGCTGCGCAGCGCCTTGCCCAGCTCTTGCTGCAGCGTGACGTAGGCCTGTTGGCTGGCCAGGTAGGCGGCCAGAGCGGGCTGCACCTGGGTGGCCAACTGGGTCTTGGCCGCGTCGGCATCGCCGGCGGCCTTGGTCGCCTTGGCCAGGTTGCGGGCGTCGATGTAGGTTTTGCGGGTTGTGGCGATGCGGGTCAGCCCGGCCTTCTCAGCATCGCTGACCGCAGCCACCTCGACCCGCTTGGCAATCTCGTTGATGCGGGCAGTCGTTGCTTCGATCTCGGGTTTGAGCGTGGCCTCTACCGCCGGATCACTGCCGACCAAGCTGGTCATGACCCGGGTGGCGTTGGCGGTGGTCAAGCCTTGCCAGGTTGCAGCGTCAAAGAGTTTGGACTCCTGGTTGCGCGCAATCTCGTCGGACTGCGCGATCTGGCCAGCGGTGCGCAGCACGGTAGTGGTGCCCATCACCGCCAGCAGGCACGCCATGGCAGCGGTGGGGATCCAGAGGCGGGTGGCGATCTTGAGGGTCATGGGCTCTGCTCGGTAAACGGTAGGTGCCGGCCGTTACTGCCCGGTATCGCGTTGTCGAAAGTTGGGGGTGGTGGGTCAGGACTTGTCGAGCGACCGCCGAGTGCAGGGTTGTGCCTCTCGGGCCACACCGAGCCGGTGCCGCCGGGCAGCAGCGCGGGGGGTGCTCAGAACTCGGGCTGGTCCATCAGACCCATGTCGGTGCTGCTCATCAGCGCCTCGATGTCCATCAGGATCAGCATGCGTTCGGCCACGCTGCCGATGCCGGTGATGAAGCCGGTGTCGATGGTCGAGTTCATGGCCGGCGCCGGGCGGATGGTCTCGCCCGCCAGCTCCAGCACGTCCGAGACCGAATCGACCACGGCGCCCACCACCCTGCCGCGCACGTTGAGCACGATCACCACGGTGAAGTGGTTGTACTCAGCGGTGTCGCAGCCCAGCTTGAGGCGCAGGTCGACGATCGGCACGATCACGCCGCGCAGGTTGACCACGCCCTTCAAGAAGGCGGGGGCGTTGGCGATGCGGGTGGGCGCCTCGTAGCTGCGGATCTCCTGCACCCGCAGGATGTCGATGCCGTACTCCTCGGCCCCGAGCCGGAAGGTAAGGTACTCGCCGTTGGGCGCCTTGTTGGCCACGGCGCGGCCGCCAGCGGCGGCGATGGCGCGGTTGGTCTCGTGGCGTGCCACCTGGGCGGCTTCAGTGATCATGTCCATGGTGGTGCGGGCTCCAGTGCAACGGTGGGTGGGGGCGGCGGGTTGCCGTCATTGGGTTATCGGCGGAAGAACCCGCCGATGAAGGAAAGAGTTTCAGGTGGCGTTGGGCCGACAGCGCGCGGCCGGCCGGCCAGGTGCGGGTGTTGCGGCAGGCCTCTGCAGCGGCATGGGGGCCTCAGAAGCTTTCCCAGTCAGACGACTCGGCGCTGGCCGCAGGGACGGTCTGGACAGTCTGGGTAAATGCTGGCGCGCGGCTGGCGGCTGCGCGCAGGGCGGCAACCGGCGGTCGCGCTGCGGCCGGCCGGTGCGTTGCTGCAGCGGCGGGTGCCGGCGCGCGCCAGGCCGGCGAGGCGGGTGGCAAGGCAGGTGCAGACCCGCCGAGCTGGAACCGGCCCACCACCTCGGCCAGACGCTGGGCCTGGTCTTTCAGGCTCTCGGCGGCTGCAGCGCTTTGCTCTACCAGCGCAGCGTTCTGCTGGGTCATCTGGTCGAGCTGGTTGACCGCGCCGTTGACGGTGCCGATGCCGCTGCTTTGCTCGGCGGCGGCGGCGGTGATCTCGCCAATGATGTCGGTGACCCGCTGCACGCTTGCCACGATCTCACCCATCGTGCTGCCGGCGTCTTGCACCAGACGGGCCCCGGTCTCGACCTTCTCGACACTGCTGCCGATCAAGCCCTTGATCTCACGCGCCGCCTCGGCGCTGCGCTGGGCCAGGCTGCGCACCTCGCTGGCCACCACCGCAAAGCCGCGGCCTTGCTCACCGGCGCGGGCGGCTTCAACCGCCGCGTTGAGCGCCAGGATATTGGTCTGGAAGGCGATGCCGTCGATCGTGCCGATGATGTCGGCGATGCGCTTGGACGAGCCGTTGATCTCGTCCATCGTGCTGACCACCTGGGCCACCACCTCACCCCCGCGCCGTGCCACGTTGGAGGCCGAGGCCGCGAGCTGGTTGGCTTGCGAGGCGGCGTCGGCGCTCTGGCGCACGTTGCCGGTGAGCTGTTCGAGCGAGCTGGCGGTCTGCTGCAGGCTGCTGGCCGACTGCTCGGTGCGCTGGCTCAGATCGATGTTGCCGGCGGCCACTTCGGCGCTGGCGACCTGGATCGAGTCGGCCGACTGCCGCACCTGGCCGACGATGGCATGCAGTGAGGTCTGCATCGTCTCAAGCGCCCGCAGCAGCGCGGCGGTCTCATCCGCACCGCTGGTTTTTACCGGGCTGGACAGGTCGCCGTTGGCGATGCACTCGGCCAGCAATCGGGCCTGGTCAATCGGGCCACAGATCGAGCTCATGTTGAACAGCGTCAGCGGTACCACCAGCAGCACGGCCGTGGCCAGCGCAGCAGCGAATACCGCCCACGCCAGTTGGACGACCTGACGCTGGTCGGCCACAGCGGCCTGTGTCTGTGCCGCCAGCAACTCGGCCAGCGCGTTGATTTGCTGCTCGGCGGCGCGGGCCAGCTTCCTTGCTGGATCGATTGCTTTGTTGGCCACTGGCGCGTCGTTGAAGCCCCCGATCTCAATTGCCTTGAGCACCGGCAGCGCCAAGGCAGCGTAGCCCGCCAAACCGTCGTCAATCCGCTTGGCCGCATCGGCTTGCGCTGGCACACCCGAGACTGCGAGCTGGCGGGCGCGGGCCCGCACCGTATCGACCGCGCCCTGCCACTTGGGCCGGAAGGCCGCCTGCTGGGCTGCGCTGTCGCAGTTGATCACCAGGTCTTTTTCGTACCGGCGCACTTCGCCCATCGCGGTGCGCAATTCGCCCAGCACCACGGTGTCAGCGTGGGTGATGGTGGTGAACCGGTCACTGCTGGCGCTGACCCGCCCCAGCCCCCACAGGCCGGCGCCGCCCACCAGGCCCAGCAGGCCCAGCACCAAGGCAATGGCACCCAGCATACGGGTGCGGATCGTGAAGTTTCGAAGCAGGGTGTTCATACAGTCTCTTCGCGGGCGTCTGGAGCAGAGGGATGTTGGGGAGCAGGAAAGTGCGTTGGGGGGGGTGATGGCTCAGTGCCGGCTGCGCCGCACCAGGGCGCCGATGTCCAGGATCAGGGCCACCCGGCCGTCACCCATGATGGTGGCGCCCGAGACATCGGGCACCTTGCGGTAGTTGGCCTCCAGGTTCTTGACCACCACCTGTTGCTGGCCCAGCAACTCGTCCACCAGCAGCGCGACCCGGCCGCCTTCGGCCTCGACCACCACCATGATGTTGCTGACGTTCTCGAAGTCGAAACGCGGCACCTCGAAGACCTTCTCCAGGTCGATCACCGGCATGTACTCGTCGCGCACCTCGACCACCCGGCCCGTGCCGCCTATCGTCTTGACCATGCCGCCCTTGACCTGGAACGACTCCACCACCGAGCCCAGCGGCAGGATGTAGACCTCTTCACCCACCCCCACGCTCATGCCGTCCATGATCGCCAGGGTCAGCGGCAGCCGCACCTTGACGCTCATGCCGTAGCCCTCGGCCGAGTCGATATCGACGGTGCCGCCCAGCGCGGTGATGTTTTTCTTGACCACGTCCATGCCCACGCCCCGGCCCGAGACATCGGTGACGACCTCGGCGGTGGAGAAGCCGGGCGCAAAGATCAGGTTCCAGACCTCGTTGTCGGTCATTGAGTCGGGCGCGTCGATGCCTTTCTCGCGCGCCTTGCTGATCAGCTTGGCCCGGTTCAGGCCCTTGCCGTCGTCGCGCACCTCGATCACGATGCTGCCGCCCTGGTGGCTGGCCACCAGCGTCAGCGTGCCGGTCTCGGGCTTGCCGCGGGCGGCGCGCTCGGCCGGCAGCTCGATGCCGTGGTCGCAGCTGTTGCGCACCAGGTGGGTCAGCGGGTCGGTGATCTTTTCGACCATGCCCTTGTCGAGTTCGGTCGATTCGCCCAGCGTCACCAGCTCGACCTTCTTGCCCAGCTTGCTGGCCAGGTCGCGCAGCATGCGCGGGAAGCGGTTGAACACCATCGACATCGGGATCATGCGGATCGACATCACCGCTTCTTGAAGGTCACGGGTGTTGCGCTCCAGATCGGCCAGGCCGGCGCTGAGCTGCTGGTGCAGTGCGGCGTCCAGGCCCAGGCTGTTTTGCGCCAGCATGGCCTGGGTGATCACCAACTCACCCACCAGATTGATCAGCTGGTCGACCTTTTCGACCGACACCCGCAGCGTGGCCGAGTCGAGCGCGGCGCCGGCCTTGGACTCGGCGCGGGCTGCAGCAGGCTTGGCCGCCAGCGGTGCGGCACCCTGCAAGGCGCCTTCGGTGCTGGCCGATGGGGCCGGCCGGGCACCCGGCTTGCCGGGCGCGCCCGGGGCGTCGTCAAAAAAGCCGTAGCCGGTCTCGGGCTGGGCAGTCACCTCGTCGGCCGGGGCGCCTGGCGCACCGTCGTGGAAGCCGTAGCCCAGGCCCAGCGGCGCCAGCCGCACCGACTCTCTGGGCACATGAAACGTAAACAGGTCCAGCAGGTCGTTGTCGCTGCTGGTCGTGGTGATCTTGAATCGGCGCATGCCGTCCGCGCCGCGGCCAGCGTCGAGTGGCTCGATCTGGCCCAGGCCGTCGATCTCCTTGAACAGCTCGACCAGGCTGTCGGCCAGGCTGTCGTCGGCCAGCACGCCGACCGTCAGCTCCAGCACCCGGTCTGCGCTGGCGGCCGGCGATGCCGCCGCGTTGGCTGCCGTCGGCTGGGGCTGGCTGCGGGCCACGCTACCCGCCGCGCTGCCGGCGCACAAGGTCTTGATGGTCAGCAGCAGCTCGGTGGTGTCGGGCACGGTCTGGCCGGTGCCCTGGTGGCGTGCCAGCAAGGCGCGCAGCGCGTCGCCGGCGCTGAGCAGGACGTCCACCATCTGGGTGGTGGGGTTGAGCTCATGGCGGCGCAGCTTGTCGAGCAGGGCCTCCATCTGGTGGGTCAGCAAGGCCACGTCATTGAAGCCGAAGGTGGCCGCGCCGCCCTTGACCGAGTGCGCGCAGCGGAAGATGGCGTTGAGCTCTTCGTCGTCGGCGGCGTTGACATCGAGCTCGATCAGCATCTGCTCCATCGTCTGCAGGTTCTCGCCGGCTTCTTCAAAAAAGACCTGGAAAAACTGACTCAGGTCGATGCCGGCGGACATGTGTGCGCCTTCGTTGCTCATCTCAGCCATGGCTGGAGGTCTCCGGATGGGGTTTGGCTCGCGCAGCCAGCGACAACAGCGGCCGTGGGCTGGGGGGGTGGCAGGTCAGCGGATCACCTTGCCAATGACCTCGATCAGCTTGGCCGGATCGAACGGCTTGACCAGCCAGCCGGTGGCACCGGCGGCACGGCCGGCCATCTTCATCTGGTCGCTCGACTCGGTGGTCAGGATCAGGATCGGCGTGGCCTTGAACTTGGGGTTCTCGCGCAGCTTCCTGGTCAGCGAAATGCCGTCCATGCGGGGCATGTTCTGGTCAGTCAGCACCAGGCTGAAGTCGCGCTGGCCGGCTTTCTCGAACGCGTCTTGGCCGTCCACGGCTTCGACGACGTTGAAGCCGGCATTTTTGAGGGTGAACGAGACCATTTGGCGCATCGAGGCGGAATCGTCAACGGCAAGGATTGAATGCATCGCTATCTCCGGGAATCAGGTGGGTTTCGGCAGCAGGCCGTGAAACTTGAAACAGATTGAAATTCAGAAAAGCTCCACGGAGCCAGCGTCCATTTCATCCTGTGTCACCGGGTTTGGGCGCAAGGGGGCGTCTTGAACCACCGCCGCGCCGTCTTCATCGTCGTCACCCATCACATCACGCGCCAGCCGGTCGGCGCAGTTGCGCAAGCGCCGGTGCGTGTGGTCGATCAGCTGAGAGGCCATGTCCTGGAATTGCAGCGCCGTCACGGCGCCGGCCAGGTGGCCCATGGTCTCGTGCAAATGGCGCTCGGGCAGCTCGGGGTGCTGCGCCGCCAGCCGTGAGAGCTGGGAGATCTGCGACGAGGCACCGTAGAAATGGCCCATCAGGGTCTCGGTGGCATCGCTCAGCAAGCGCTGCAGCCGGTCAAGGTCGTTGGAGGCGACCATCAGGCTGTCCTGCAGGTCGGCTGCGGCCAACAAGGGCAGGGTGGCTGGCGCCATCTCCGGGATCGGTTCTTCATTGAGCATCGTCACTCCGCGCTGTGGGGCGTGAAAGACCGGCTCGGAGAAGTCCGGGCCAGTGCAGGTATGGGCTTGTTTCGGCGCATTGGCGCCAGAGTTGAGTGCCAGATGCTGGAGCGCTGCGGCCAGACCTGTCAAAACCGGCGGCGTTGCGGGCTTTGTCATACTCGGCGGATAGCGCATGCCGACCCCTTGCCCTCATCGACTGCTCCATTGAACACGCCGCCCGCCACCGTCAATACTTTGGCCTCTACTTCCATCCCTGCTCCTGCCATTGCCCACCCCCATGCCAGCGGGCGACGCCTGCGGGTGCTGCATCTGGAAGACAACGAGCTTGACCAGGCGCTGGCCGCAATCCACCTGCAGCGCGCCGGTCTGGCCACCGAGGTGCTGCGGGTCGAGACCGAGCAAGCCTTCCGCGAGGCACTGAGCAACGACGAGTGGGATGTCGTGTTGTCAGACTTCAACCTGCCGGGTTTCACCGGCCTGCGGGCCCAGCAAATCCTCAAGGACAGCGGTAAGCAGATCCCCTTCATCCTGGTCTCGGGCGAGATCGGCGAGGACACGGCGGTGGCGGCGATGCGCAACGGCGCCTCCGACTACCTGCTCAAGAACAACCTGGCCCGGCTGGCCCCGGCGGTCGAGCATGCGATTGCGGCCAACCGCGACCGGCTGGCCCGGCTGGCAGCCGACCGCGAGCTGGCGGTGGGCCGGCAGCGCTTGTCAGCGCTGGCCCAGCACCTGCAGACCAGCATCGAGATGGAGCGCGCGGCCATCGCACGCGAGATCCATGACGACGTGGGGGGCAGCCTGACCGCGATCAAATTTGACCTGGCCTGGATCGGCCGCCATGTCGAAGGCCCCGAGGTGCAGCAGCGCGTGGCCAGCGCATTGGAGACGCTGGGCCAGGCGCTCGAAGCCAGCCAGCGCATCATGCACAACCTGCGCCCGGCTATCCTGGAGCAGGGCCTGGTGGCCGCACTGCAGTGGATGGCCGGCCGTTTCGAGCGGCGCGAAGGCCTGACCTGCGTCTTTCGCACCAGCCGCGACAGCATGCAACTGCCGGCCGGCGTGCCGCTGTTGGCTTACCGCTTTGCGCAGGAGGCGTTGACCAACATCAGCAAACACGCTCAGGCCACCCGGGTCACCATCGACCTGTCTTTGACCCGGGGCGTGCTGTCGCTGGAAGTGAGCGACAACGGCTGCGGCCTGGCCAGTGGCGACCTCGACAAGGCCAAGAGTTTTGGCCTGCGTGGCCTGCATGAGCGCGCCGGCACGCTAGGCGGCTGGGTCGATATCTCCAGCAGTGCCGTGGGCACGGTGTTGATGTTGTCGGTGCCGGTACGGTTGCGGCCCGCAGGCGGCAGCCACAGCGACACCGAGCTTGAGCCGCCCACCTTTGACCATGACGACGACCACGACCCATCTGCCTGGGGCACCCTATGATCAAAGTGATTCTTTGCGACGACCATGCGCTGATCCGCCGTGGCATCCGAGACACCCTGGCTGACGCTGCCGACATTGAAGTGGTGGGCGAAGCCGGCGACTACGGCGAATTGCGCAGCCTGATGCGTGGGCTGGCGAGTGGCGGGCGCGACGCGGGACCGGCCGGCGTTGCAACAGGCACTCACCCGAGCACCCACGGCATCGGCTGCGACGTGCTGGTGCTCGACATCAACCTGCCCGGCCGCAGCGGCCTGGACGTGATCCATGTGCTCAAGGACGAGGGCTCGCCGATCAAGGTGCTGGTGGTCAGCATGTACCCCGAGGACCAGTACGCGATCCGCTCGCTGCGTGCCGGCGCCTACGGCTACGTCAACAAGGGCGGCGACCCGCAGTTGATCGTGCAGGCGGTGCGCACGGTGGCGCAAGGCCGTAAGTACGTTACGCCCGAGATTGCGCAAATGCTGGTCGAGAGCCTGACCACCACCGTGCCCGAGCACGCCCATGACAAACTGAGCGACCGCGAGTTGCAGACCCTGGTGATGATCGCCTCGGGCAAGCGGCTGTCGGACATCGCCGAACAACTCACCCTCAGTCCCAAGACCGTCAGCGTCTACCGGGCCCGTGTGCTCGAAAAACTGGGCTTGCAGAACAACGCCGAGTTGACGGTCTACGCCATTCGGCAGGGGCTGGTGGGTGAGGTGCTGCGCTGAGTGGCGGCAAGCGGCTCGTTGCGGTCGCTCGTGGTCGCCGATTTGTCCGACCGCCCCGTCATCGCAGGCGCCTCGATGGCGTTCAGCAGTGTCAGCGTGGTGGGCAACGCATTGTGGTTGCGTCGGTGGCGTTCGTCGACCGATCAAACTCCGGCCATTGCACCGACCGGACAACCCCGTCCTGTGTCGGCTTGAGGAGAAGGACATGCATGCGATGAACATCGGCCAGG